>JAJRPI010000009.1 GCA_024280895.1 Alphaproteobacteria bacterium
GCCCGAATAAGCCAGCACGACCTTTTTTATGTCTTTTTTTGAACTCATCTTGAAGACCCATATATAAAGAGAATTGATTGAATTGAACCAAGACCCCGTTTGCGACGTCTCATTCAAGTGCTCACTTACTATACACTGGGCCGATCATCAATGATTGAATGGCAATTGATTGAGCGCAATGATACGCTCGAATTGAGAAGAAACAGCAAGATTGAGGACGCGTTGGATGACCCAGAGAGCCAGCGAACATAAATCCGTCAAACGCAAACCCGTCAATGCCTCGTTCGAGCGCAAGATTGCACGGGCCAGACGCGTCAATGCCTCGTTCGAGCGCAAGATTGCACGGGCCAGACGCGTCATGGTGATGGAGCAGATCTGGCCTCGTCTATGGCTGCCTATTAGCATCGCCATTGTGTTCCTGCTGGTCTCCACCTACGGGCTGTGGCCGGCTCTGTCATTGCCTTTGCATATGATTGCGCTGGTGCTATTTGCACTGGCTGCACTGGCAAGCCTTGCCCCCTTGCTGAAAATCCGCCGCGCTGATCGCCTGCAAGCCATCCGCTGGCTGGAAAAAAAATCGGGTTTGGCGCATCGCCCCGCAACAGTTCTAGACGACAATTTAAGCGACCATACCACCGCTCCCACCAATGCCCTGTGGCGCGCCCACAAAAAACGCGCCCAGGATCATGTGAAGGCCATGAAAACTGGCTTGCCCCGTCCGCACACCGCCCGCTTTGATCGCTATGCGCTGCGCGTTCCCTTGATGCTGGCTCTGGCGGCAACCATCGGCTTGCAAGCTCCGCGCCTGAAGCCGGGATTATTTGAGGCTATTAGCTTTTACAAAGCCGATGACTTTAACGCCCTGCGCATCGATGCCTGGGTGACCCCGCCGCTTTATACGGGCAATCCGCCAGTCATATTGGTGGACGGCTCCAGGCCCCTTGCAGGCGACAATGCTGATCAACATCCGTTAAAACTCATCAAGGTGCCTGAACAAAGCGAAATTGTCATACGCGTATCTGGCCCAAATGCCCAAAAGACCGCTCTTGTTCTGCAACAACCCAGCACCAATAAGGGCGACAGCAAGCCAAGTAAGCTTCCCGAAATTACCAGCAAGCAAGAAGATGGCGTATATGAGCTGCGTAGCAAATTGGCCAGCACCGTTTTGGCCCGTCTGCTACTGGATGGCAGAGCCGTCAAGAGCTGGCAGTTTGCCATTGGCAAAGACAGCCCTCCCCTCATCAACTTCACCAAAAAACCCCATGCCAGCGCGCGCGGCTCATTACGCATCAGCTATCGCGTTAGCGATGATTACGGTGTCGCTGAAGCCAAGGCCCATATCACCAAAAGCTTGAAACGACGCGACCGGTTCGGCAAACAATATATCGATACGCAAACCCCCTCCTCACCAGCACCCGATAATCTGATCGTCCCTCTTGGCGCACCAATAACCTTCACGCTATTGCTTCCCAAGGGAAAATCCAAACAAGGCGAGGCCAGCACTTATAAAGATCTTGCCTCTCACCCCTGGGCCGGTCTAAACGCGCAGATGGTGCTCAGCGCCCGCGATGAAGCTGGCAAAATCGGCAAGAGCGCGATCGCTGACTTCAAACTACCCGAGCGCAAATTCACTAAACCGCTGGCGCAAAGAATTATTGCGCAACGCCGTACGCTGGTGGAAAGCCCCATTCAGCGCAGAGCGGTCGCTGGCATCCTCAATCAGCTCACAAAGCGCAATGTTAATTCTGGGAACCCCGACCTCGACCATCGCACCTATCTTGCCCTGCGCAGTGTCTATTGGCGGCTGCAAGGTGCCAATACGCGCGCCACAATCCGCTCGGCGGTTGACCAATTATGGGAGATTGCCCTCACCATTGAAGATGGCAATCTATCCAAGGCCGAACGCGAACTGCGCAGTGCCCAGGACAAATTGATGGATGCTCTGGCCAACAATGCCTCGCCCAAGGAAATCGCCAAATTAATGAAAGAACTACGCCAGGCACTCAACAAATTTCTCACTGCCATGGCCAAGCAACAAAATAAACAACAGCAAAATAGCGACCAGCAGCAAGCGCCTGGAGATCAAAAAACCCTCACCTCCAAAGAGCTCGATCAAATGTTGCGCGATATTGAAAACATGGCCAAGACCGGCGCCCGCGATGCGGCCAAACAGATGCTGAGCCAGTTACGCGAAATGCTGGAAAACCTGCAAAATGGTCAGCCCAAAGCCTCGGCTCAGGCACAAAAAGCCCGCAAGCAACTCGATCAGCTCGGCAAAATGATCATGCAGCAAAGGCGCCTGCTTGATGAAACCCACCGCAAAAGCCAGCGATCGGGCCGCGAGGGCCAAAGGCAGGGACAACGACAAGGACAGCAGCAAGGGCGGGGCCAAAGACCGGGACAGCAGCCCGGACGCCAACAAGGTCAAGGACGCGGACAGGGTCAAGGCGAGGGCCAATCACCGGGCCGCCAACCTGGAGGTCAGGCTGGAGGCGCTGGGGATCAAATGCAACGAGCGGGAGCAAGCGAGCTCAAACGCCGCCAGGGGAAACTTCTCGATGGACTTAATGATCTGATCGATCAGATGGGCAGTGCGGGTTCAAAGATCCCGCAAGACCTGATGCGCGCCGGCAGTAATATGGGACGCGCCGAAAGCCAGCTTGGCCGCCAGCAAATGAACGGGGCACGAAAACAACAAGGCAAAGCCCTCTCGAACCTGCGCAAAGGGGCTGCTGAAATGGCCGAGCAAATGAGGCGCAATGGGCAAGGACAGGGTCGACAAAGTGGACGCGGCAAACGCGACCCCCTTGGGCGGTCACGGCCAGACACCGAGTTCGACCCTGGCGATAATGTCAAAATTCCAGGCAAAATCGACACCCGCAGAGCCCGCAACATTCTCGAAGAACTGCGCCGCCGCCTTGGCCAAAGCACACGGCCCCCTGCAGAGCTCGATTATCTGGAGCGGCTCATCGAGCAATTCTAGAATAACAGGATTGTAGGGCGTCAATAGCGAAGCGTATTGCGCCGCTCACCTATCAAATCGGCGCCATATGCTTCGCTATTGACGCCTTACGTTTCAACAAGCCTATTGAACCGCAAAACTGCGCACGTTCCAGACCTTCTCAGGGATATCTTTGAACGCCTGCTTGAAGCGTTGCTTCCGCAAATCAGATCCCTCAACCGCGCGAATAGTGATGGTTTTGATCTGTGATGGGAAAGAGCGATAAATCGACCCATAGACTTCTGGATCATGTTCGCCGCTATCGCCAATGAGCGTAAAGTGATGCTTGGGGTAGCGCTTTAGAATAGCGCTGATACGCTCTATTTTATAGGCCTGACTTGAACGAAGAAACGCCACGAAGCTACTATCCTTGAGACGAAAGTCCCGTAAGGCGACTGTGCCGCTGGGGACATAATTCTTCAAGAACTGTCGCAGCGAGGGATAGAGCTGCCATGGCGACGCTGAAACATAGTGAAAATAGGCCCCGCCCTTCTCCAACTCGCGCAAATGGCGCGACATGGCAAGGACCGGTTGATAGGGGCGAAACAGACTGTTGCGAATGAGCTGGCGCTTATTGAGAACATTGCTAACCTTGATGGTATCATCAATATCGCAGATTACCGAGTGCCCTGTCGGTGGCACCAGCTTGATCTGTCCCAAAAAATTGCGCTGATCGGATTTTGGCAATTTTGCTGCCAGGGTCAACCAGCTGCCATCCACTTCTTTGCGCATATAATTGACAAGTGTCCTGGCGTGGCCATTGGCGGACGACTTTTGCAATTGGACATCAAGGGGCTGCTGATGATTGAGCGAGCTCACAGAAACGGTTAATTGCTTGGCGCGCTTATTATCGACCAGAAAATATTTGATGCGGTCCTGAAAGATTTGAGAGCGTGTTTCTTGTGCGGACACGCCAAATTGCTCCAGCAATTCACCGATCAGCGCTCGGCCAAGTCCGCGCAAAATGCCATCTTCTTCGCCTTCAAATACCCATGTATGAACGGGTACTGCCCAGCTACCATCGCTATTTTTAACCGCCGAGGTCGGCAAAAAGATCAGCTCTTCATCGGCGCGCAATCCGCTCGAAAATGGCCAGAACCCAGCCAGCAGCATGGCTAACATGCCAGCGCCTATCGCCAGAAAAAGCGCCTGACGGCGACTTGCAGAAAAAAAAGGGATCACATTGGCACTCATAAGCTTATTTTGTCAGACCATGCGCAGACGTCAATCTCAAAATGTCCAATTATTGCCTCGGCGCGCCTTACGAACGCGATAAGTGCGCCTCGCCCTCTTGCTACGCACTTTTCTGTTCAAGCCCACCGTGCGCAAAGCACGGCGTTTACTGCGCGATGAGCGGCGACTATAGCGACGCCCCTTGCGGCGGCTTTTCGCACGTTTCTTCGCCACCCGCCGCTTGCGTGCCTTTTTACGAGAGGCAATTTTCTGGCGCTGTTTCAGCTCAGCGCGGGCATATTTTGAATGTGTTTGTTTGGCAGCTTGCGTCCAGGGTTCGGGCTTACACCGGCACGAGGCGACAAATTTTGTCTTATACAAAAACGCATATTTCAGCTTCTTGTATTTCTTGTTACCCCGATACGAGACCATATCCTCGATTTCCCCACCAGGATTGGGGTAATAATAAAGTTTGGCTGGCGCTCCGCAGCTTGATTTGCAAACGCGCTCGTCTTTTTTCAAGCTGTTTTTACTGGTTGCAAAACTGACGGGAAAGAAAAAACCGTCGCATGTGCGCACACACATGGTTCGATAGGACTTGCTTTGCGGAGCGTAAACGCTGATACGTGCTTTGGGAATACGGTAGATCCGGCGTTTTTTTCTCACCGGCTTCAGTTCTCCGCCAATGCGACCAATCGCATAGACATTGCCCCGTGCCTGACGCACCCGACGCGGTTTTTGCCGACGATAGTTTGAGCGGGTGTGTATCTTCGAATTTCCAAAAATCTGATCAAGCCAATTGGCGGCATTGGCAGAAAAATATTTTGGACTGGAAAAGCCGACAACCAAAACAACCAGAGCGGTCAATAGCAGCCATCCAGCCAGCTTTTGCCCCAAATTTCCAGCACCCAAAACTCGCTTCACACGCGCCATAGCAATTGCACACCACTTTAAAAAATAAAAAACTGAACCTCTCTCCCCAATTAAGGTAAAAAGCAGTTGGTATCAGTCACATAGATTGAAGATTATTCTTAAAAAGCTTAGCGTGATTATCCGAGTAATGACAAGTCTTTTTGCAAAATTAGTGGCAGCAATCGGAAAAATTTGCACTTTGCCTTAATATTGCACGCGTGAGCGACTGCTTGTGTCCGCTTGGATGCTGGTCATATCCATTGCTCTCCTGGTTTTTTCCTGGGGAGTTACCAGATAATCCTTGGTGCGAGTCTTGAGAGAGTTTTTAGCATCTTGCGCGTGGTTACGCGCCTGCAGGCCCCAGCTTTCATGTTGCTGCCTGGCCTGTGTCGACCAGGGCGCCGCCTTGCAACGGCACTCCTTTACATACTCTTTGCGATATTTGAACGCGTTGGCGATATCCTTGTAAAGCATACCGTCCAGAGCACGCATATTCTCGATTGAGCCGCCCGGATTAGAGTAGTAAAACAGTTTGGTCGGCGCATTATAGCAATCGGAATTGCAAAATTGTGCATCCGCCTGCAGCTGACGGGATGTCGTTTTGAAGCTAACAGGGAAATAATAGCCATCGCACATGCGCACGCACATGGTGCGATATTGGCCCTTGCCCCATCGACTATAAGCGCTGGTAACGGGCCGCGTTGGATCAGATCGCCAGTCATTTGACGCGCCACCAGATCGCAATAACAAGCGATCATTAGCCGACATGGCATCTCGGCGTGCCGCTTCGCGCATTCTTTTTGCGTATGATGCCCGCAAGGATGCGGGACTGCGCGCCCTTTGAGACGTTCCTTGAAAACTATCGAAGAGTGATTTTATGCCCTCAAATGGTTTGCCGCTATTGCCGCCAGAGGGCTTGGAGCCAAACAAGGTGCCAAAGAACGATTTTTTGGGTTTGGAAACCAGACGCGTACTAGCTCTTCCCCTTGATCTCTTGCGGGACCTTGCGCGGTTCAAGCGAACATTTCTGGCACGTTGGGCACTATTTTGGAAAATTTGCGCATTGGCGGCACCGTTTTCGATCGCCCCGGTCACAGGGCTCAAAAATATTGCTAACAGGGAAATAGCGCAAAATCGGCGCAGCCATGGTTCAAGGGCACTGGCTCGACGAGGAACGACAACGCTCGATATTGACCATTGTCCGCAAATATCTGCTTGAGATCTCGTCATCACGCACCTTTACAACTCGCCACAAACACGGCACCAACTCCTCCAAAGGCTACTCTAAAATCGGTAATGAACCTTTAACCTGCCAACGAGCGCCCAACGTCAGGGGCAAAAACCAGGCTGGATCACCAACTGGATCATCAAAATCATTGATACCAACCCCAATTGGGTGCATGAATAGAGGCATGAATGATCAACTCACAGTCCAAAAAACACAAAAGCCCAATGCCCGCCAACGCTTATTGGAGGCCGCTTTTCATGAAATTCACAAACATGGATTTCAGGGCATGAGGGTGGATACCATCCTCGAAAAGACCTCCCTTACCAAAGGGGCATTTTATCACCACTTTGCCAGTAAGCAGGCGCTTGGTGTCGCGGTAGTTGACGAGTCAATCCACAGTAAAATTACGGAAATCTGGCTCGATACTCTCAATGACTCAAATGACCCGATCAATGCGATCCAGGATGCCCTTGAAAAAGCAGCGGAATGTTTTGGCATGGAAATGCTGATGCTAGGATGCCCGCTCAATAATCTTGCCCAGGAAATGTCGCCGATTAATGAAGAATTTCGTCTTCACATCAACAAGATTTTCCATCTATGGCAAGAAGCTCTTGTCGGTGTGCTCAAGCGCGGCATCAAAGCTGGCAATATCATTGAAGAAATAGACCCCCAGTCTGTCGCCACCTTTATTCTGGCCTGCGTAGAAGGCAGCATCGGTCTGGCAAAAAATGAGCGAGACCTTGCCCCTATTATCCGTACAACCGATGAAATCGAACGCTACCTGCTAGCGCTACAGCCAAAATAAACGAGATCTCCTGTGGTCAAACGGGTCATACATGCTATTTGGTGACCCATAACCTTTTCAGCCATGCTGGTGCCGTATTTTGAACAAACAGTACCAAGAGAGAGGCTCTTGAACAGGTTTGGCTGTGCGAAGGGGTGCCATCTTTGAGAATGGCTTGCTTGCAAATCAAGCAAATGGTGACGCTAGTGAATATTGGCCGCAAAGGGCCCCGACCTGGAGATTGCATGACGGAACAGCCGCAACAGTTTGGCATCAAGAAAGGAACAAGCGCTCATAAGAGTTGCCCCGCAGGGCTGCGCTTTGCCACATCAACCGCCGCATTTTTGTTCAGCCTCATGACCGGCTTGTTCGCCGCCACTTGCCCGGCCACAAGCGCAGATCGCAAACTAAGTGACCCGCGCCCCAACGATAACTGGGAGCGCTTTTTTGGAGGCCCCAAACGCGAAACCAATTTCGCGATCGCTTCTTTTAGCGATGGCAGCACCATCTCGGTTGGCTATACGCGCTCCAAACAAAATGGTGATGCTGACATCTTGTTATTGCGGCTTGATGCCTCTGGCACGTTAATGTGGCAAAAAACCTATGGCGGCGACCAGCGTGATATGGCGACCTCGGTGGCCATTTTACCCGATGGAGGCTTTGTCACAGCAGCCATCAGTCAACCCACTCCCAATAGTCAGGGCGATGCACTGATCATGCGTCACAATAAAAACGGGAGCCTTGTGTGGCGCAAAACATTTGGCGGCCCAAAATATGATATTCCCTACGCCATCAAAGTCAGTCCCAAGGGCCAAATCATTGTCGCTGGATACACAAAATCAACTGGCCCTGGCGGCGCAGATGGTTGGGTGTTTTGTCTTGACGGCAAAGGCAACAAGGTCTGGGAGCGTACCCTTGGCACCAAGGGACGCGACTGGCTGCGCGCCCTCACTATTCGCGCCGACGGCGTCATTACGGCAGCGGGCGGCACCAAGGCCAATAAAAATGCCAAAACCTACTCATGGGCGGTACAACTGGACCCCAAAGGCAAAACGCTCTGGAACAAGACCTATCGCTCGGCGGAAAATGTTGCCCGCGCGATCATCCAGCTCAAAGATAAGCAACTGGCCATCGCTGGCTGGAAACTTGAAAAAGACAGCATCACTGGCCGCGACATCTGGGTTGCCAAACTCAATGGTGCGGGAGAGCTTATCTGGGAGAAGCGACTTGGCGGTTCGGGAGACGATCACACCGAGGCGCTGATTGCCCTGCCCAACGGGCATCTTGCGCTGGCGGGCGGCACGACAAAAAATCTGGCCGTGATCACGGTCCGAACTGCCTGGATGCTGCGCCTTAACAAACGCGGAAAATTGATCTGGAAACGCTCTTTTGAAGGCAAGGCCGATCAGCTTTTTGGGCTATCAAAACTACCAAATGGTAAGCTTGTGGCGGCTGGTGCAAGCTGGCGACGCGACAAGGGATCTGACGCCTGGATCCTCACCCTCGACGACCTGGGTCGGCGCTGGCGCACACGCAAGTCCCTTAGGAAGCGCCCTTCAAAAGCCCGTATCCGATAAAACCGGACACGGCGCTAATCAAACGCTGGCAGGAAAATCGCATGTCCAGCCCACCTTACTGATTTCCAATAACAGTTCGTCGAAATGCTCATGTTCGAAATTATCGCCAGAGCAACAAGCCGCCCCCGTTTCCGTAAAACCAACATAGACAATGACTTTAAGTATTTGCGGGCGATCTTCCAAAATGGCGATTGTGCTGATTTTGGCGTTCAGCGGCCAGCCTCCCTTGGTGCAAAAGCGCTCAAGTGGCAGCTTATCAACCTGCTCAGCCAGATCGGCAAACAGCGCATCCGCCAACCCCTCCCCCGCTCTTATTGCCTGCGCACGCGCGAATTTCATTCCGTTTGCTCCTTGATCAAATCAGCTGTTTTTATGGTCTTTTTTGCCATCAAATAATGCAACCGTTCCACCATACGGCCATCAAGCTCAAGCACATTCATGTGCTCATGGCCGCTCTGTTCAAACAATGCGACCACTTCACATGCTTCTTGCAGCTGCTTTTGGCTTGGCGCGAACGCTTGATTGGCGCTGGCAATCTGCGCGGGATGAATAAGGGTCTTGCCATCAAACCCCATATCGCGCCCTTGCTCACATGCAGCCACAAAACCTTGTTGATCGGAGTAATCATTATAAACCCCGTCAATGACGGGCAGGCCATAGGCCTTGGCAGCCAACACGCAATCCATCAGCCACGAAGACATCATATCGGGCGCCACACCGGTATGCTTTGCCAGATCATTTGTGCCCATCAATAATGCCCCCAGATGGGAGCCAGGACGAGATCCCTTCATGTGCGAACGCGCCGTGATTTCCTTGATATTGAGGATCGCCAAGGGCGTTTCGATCATCGCCCAAATCAACACATCACAACCAGATTTTCGATCTCCAAACGCGTCGATCCTCGCACCTAGCTGCTCAATATCTTGAACTGTCTGCACCTTGGGTAAAACCAGCGCATCTGGGCCAGCAATAAGCGCCGCTTGCAAATCATCAGCGCCCTCATTGCTGGCAAGATCATTAATGCGGATCGCGGTGACACGCTGGCCCCGATCGATGCCAGCAACCGCAGCGCAAACATTGGCGCGCGCCGCTTGCTTGCTGGCGGGGGCGACGCCATCTTCAAGATCATATATGATCGCATCGACAGACAGCCCGGGGGCCTTGTTCATGGCTCGCTCATTGTCACCAGGCACATACAAAACGCTGCGAAGGAGATTTGATGCTCTCATAGTTCAATTGCTCCTCTTGTCATTTTGTCGCTCCGGTGTTGGCGGGTTTCGCCGTTTTTCTGGTCATCCCCACTGCAAAAACCGCCAGTGCGATCCCAGCCGCTTGCATCAGGCTGATCTGCTCGCCGAATAAAAAGAACGCCATAACCACCGTGACAGGTGGCACAAGGTAAAACAGGGTGGAAACTTTGGAGACATCTCCATGCCGAATAATCAGCATCAAAAGAGAAATGGCACCGATTGACAAAACAAGCACCAGCCAGGACAGAGCGCCGATAAATTCCCATGTCCATTTGATGTCGAAACCTTCCAGCAGATAAGCTGCGATCCCCGTTGGTACAAGAGCGCCGATATTCTGCAAAACACCCCCCGTGCGCAAATCAAATTTTACCGCAAATGCCTTTTGATAAATGGTGCCAAGGGTCATGCCGAACAAAGCAACAAAAGCGGCCACCAACGCCGCCAATGATATTGAGCTGGCCCCTTGCCCGCTCCCTGATATTTTTGGCAATAACACCAAAGACATTCCGACAAGACCGAGCATCACCCCCAGCCAATGTCGAGATGTGATGCGCTCCTTCAGTAGCGGTCCCGACAAAACGGATGTCAAAAGCGGCTGCAACCCGACAATCAAAGCGCTAATGCCTGCGGACATGCCAAGCGAGATCGCCAGGAACACACCGCCAAGATAAACACCATGCAGCAAAAACCCTGAGAACATGGCGTGCATGAATGCGGCTGGTGAGCGCGGCCAGGGTGCACGCGTCACCAGTGCCACCACCAGTAAAATAGCAATAACGATCGCATAGCGTACACTCAAAAAACTCAAGGGTCCGGCATGGGGCAAACCATATTTGGCGCCGATAAAACCTGTCGCCCACATGAGGACAAACAAGATCGGTGCGAAACTGAACCAGTTCAACTGGTTGTCCTTACTCACTCGTCCAACCAGCGCTCAATAGCGCCCCCCGCCTTGACCCAGGCGATCAAGCCGCCGCTTATGTGAGCGACATTTTCAAGGCCAAGTTTTTGCGCGGTATGGGTGGCCAGAATAGAGCGCTGACCGTGAGAGCAATAGAACACAAAGCGCTTGCTGCTGGAAAAGAAGCGATGGTGATAATCACTGTCGGCCGGAATGCGAAATTCCAGCGAACCGCGCGGGCAATGCTTGGCGCCGGGGATCATGCCATATTCACGCAGCTCGAACCCATCGCGTATATCAACAAAGCAAATATCGGTTGCTTTATGGTGCTCCAGGGCCTCAATGGCGTCCATAGTTGGTACTTTCTTGCTTATAGACTGGAGATATTCCGAAAAATCTGTCACTTCTTGTTCCTAACCTGCGCAAACCGCAAATTATCGCGTTCGTGAAAAACTGGTACTCTTATTTTAACCTTTAGTGGGGTAAAAACAACCTACCTGTTGCCCCCGCTGCATACGCATCAAAGCGAACATGACAAAGGCAATTGGATGAGTGTTACTTTATAGTATGGTATGGTCAGGTCTGTTGTGTAAATGAACAAGTATGAGCCAGAAATGGAAAATGGTGACGCCACAGGAAATGCCGATGAGGGCAACCGTACCCTTCCTGATCTCCCCCTTCCGACCCTTGCCAGATCAGCCGATTGCCTGACGCGCTGGTTCACGCCATTTCTCACCAATGAACAGCGCGCCAGATCACGCACAGCCCTTAACGCCTTCATTGAACCAAAAGGGCTCGGCAGCCAGCTTCATGCGCGCCTGCAAAATAGGCTCGACAAAGACGCAGACAAGCATTGGCTCAAAGACTATTGGACAAGCCGCTTTCTTGCCAAACGCAACCCCATTGCCATCAATGATAATTATTTTTGCTTGTTCCGTCATGGTGAAGCTGACCGTATCAAACGCGCTGCCGCTCTTATTGCAGCCGCGCTGAACTATAAGCTGGTGCTTGATCAAGGCCACACCCCCATCGCCACGGCGCGGCACACAATCTTGTGTGAAAAGCAATTGCAAAACCTGTTTTCGACCACCCGTATTCCTGGCGAACAACAAGACAGCTTGCGCGGCTCTGGACCCATTGAGGGGATGGACCCAAACGCATCAACGCCTCGCCACATCGTGGTTTTTTGCCGAAGCAATCTTTATCTGCTCGAATTGATCTCAGGGGATGGTCATCCCCACTCTCTCAAGGATATTGAAAAAGGCCTTGAAGTGATTGTTGATAGTAGCCTTGACGAGCAATCCAGCGGGCGCTCGATCGGCCATTTGACCACTTTGCCAAGAACCGATTGGGCACGCACGCGCAAAAGTTTAATCCAAGGATCGCAAAACAATGCCTTCAATCTGGAGCTGATCGAAACCGCATTATTTTCGGTTCAACTCGAAGATCGCAAACCTGATGATAATCTGGCGGCATGCCAACAATTATTGAGCGGTGATAGTGGCAATCGCTGGTTTGATAAATCCTTGCAATTTATCATCTTCAATGATGGCTTCGCTGGTCTCAATGTGGAGCACTCCGGTCTGGATCGCGCCACCATTGTTGATTTTCTTGACTATGTTCTTGGCATTGATCCCCAAAGCATTGATCAATATTCAGGAGCCAGTGATCAAGGTACACCGCTGAGCAAAAATTTGACCTTTGATCTCACCCCCACCTTCCAGAAAAAAATTATACGGGCCGCCAGCTCATATAAAAAACGTCGCCGCGAAGTCGTCTCAAAGATCCTGCAATTTACCGATTTTGATGTCAAATTGCTGGCCCAGAACGCCATATCTCCCGATGCCTTCGCGCAATGCGCTCTGCAGCTGGCTCATTGGCGATTACATGAGCGACCTGCAGCAGTTGGTCAAAATATAACCATGCGCCATTATGCCTTTGGCCGCGTCCAGTCCTTGTGGGTTTTGACCTCGGAAATGGTTGATTTTGTTAGTACAATGCTCGATATAAATAATGATAGCGCCGATAAATACCAGGCCCTCAAAAAGGCCGCGCAACACCATGAAATCCGCATCAAGGAATGCCGCAAGGGCGATGTCGCCGAGCAACATATGTCCGAGTTGTTAAATATTTACAATCGCCATCCAGAAAAATTTCAGGCCGACTTCCTGACCCGCATGACTTCGGGGGGACTATCTCAGCAAGAGGTTGATGATGCGCTGTCCGTGTTCAAATCAACGGGCTGGACCTGCATGCGCAAGAATGCCTTCAATACCAGTTTTCTGGCCTCTCCCACCGTGCTTTATCAAGGCTTCAAACCGATCGACCCCGACAATATCGCCATTAGCTGCGTCATTCACAATGGTGATCTCAATATCTTTGCGTGTGCGAACAACGCACAAGAAGACAGGCTGGTTGAATTCATGAATAGCTGGCAACAAGTGCTTCTCGAGTTACAAAGCCTGCTCCGCCACAATGGCAACCTGCCTAAAATCGAAATTGATCTTGATGACTAGCGCTAGAGCAGTTTGCGGTCATTCGCGATCAGAACCACCTGAGCAGTTTTGGTTTGGTTTCAAATCAATAAATGCTGGGCATATCTGGTTATTTGCAAATTTATTGACGCCGAAAACAGAGCAAAAATGCCCGGTGAAATGATTGGGAGTGGGCGCAAACAGCTCTAGCTCGTTAAGCCCTTCTTATAGCGTCGACCATTCTCCACATAATGGGCAGCCGACGCTTTAATGGCGTTTATTTCATAGGGAGCGAGCTGCCGCTTGACGCGCCCCGGTGACCCCACCACCAATGACCCATCGGGGATTTCTTTATCTTCAGTGATCAAAGCGCCCGCACCAATCACGCAATTTTTGCCAATTTTCGATCCGTTCAGCAAAACGGCATTAATGCCAATGAGTGAATTATCGCCCACCGTACAGCCATGCAGAACCGCGCGATGACCCACCGTACAATCATCGCCAATGGTCAAGGGATATCCTTTGTCCGTATGGCACACCGTGCCGTCTTGAACATTAGAGCGATTACCGACCTCAATCAGCTCATTATCGCCGCGCATCACCACCCCGAACCAGATATTGGCACCCGGCAAAAGGCGTATTTTGCCAATCAGGGCCGCCGTTGGCGCGATATAAAAATCATCGTCTGGCAACTCCACTTCAATACCGTCTAATCCATAAATTGACATGAAAATTTTCCCTCATTGAAAAAACCATATTGAAACTTGCTTTTGACCACATTGATCGGCCAAACAAGAACGCACATACTGGAAACATTGCCCAAAGATCTTGCCTGGAACCTTGCCATGAAAACCAACACCGTCACCAAGCTCATATTATGCCTGCTTGTATCGCTTGTCACGCAAAACGCAGTAGCAGCGGCACGCTCATCCAAGGCCCAGACAGAGCGCGCTTTTGGTGCCTGGCTGAAAGGGCCGCTCTGGCAAAAAGCCCGCTCGCAAAACATTTCGCGCGCCACTTTTCTCAAGGCAATCAAGCCCGTCAAACTCAACTGGTCCCTGCCCGATTTGCGCCCGCCCGGTCACAAACAGCGCCGTAAGCCGCCCGTTCAAAGTGAGTTTCGCGCCCCGGGTGGATATTTTAAAGCACGATCACTCAATTATAATATTCGCGAGGGTCGCAAACAACTTGGCAAATGGCGGCACTCTCTTGATAAGATCGAGCGACGCTTTGGTGTCCCGCGCGAAATCATCATCGCGATCTGGGGCAAGGAAACAGCATTTGGACGTGCCAGACTTCCCTATAGTGCCATCGAAGTACTGGCCACGCAGGCCTTTATGGGACGCCGCAAAGCCCTGTTCGAACAAGAACTGTTGGCGGCGCTAACCATTTTACAGCAAAAGCATATCAGCGCACGAGCGATGAAAAGTGCCTGGGCCGGTGCCCTTGGGCATCCACAGTTCATGCCCACCGCCTTTTTGAAATATGCCGTTGATTTTGATGGTGATGGCTCTAAAAACATCTGGTCATCGGTGCCAGATGCCCTTGCATCAATTGCCAATTTTCTCAGCCAGAATGGCTGGGAGCCGACAAGGCGCTGGGGCTTTGAAGTCCAACTACCTGCCAATATTTCATGCACCCTTGAGGGGCCGGATCAACGCATCAAAACTTCGAGCTGGCGCCAACAAGGCATGCGGCGCGTTGATGGTCGCCCATTTGCACAAGCTGATTTGCCAAAACACAGTTTTTTGCTATTGCCGGCCGGGCGTTTTGGTCCAAGCTTTTTGGTCTCCCAGAATTTTTATGTGCTCAAATCCTACAATGAATCCGACGTCTATGCCCTATATGTCGGCCATATCGCCGATCGCATGCAAGCTGGGTCAAAGTTCCAGCGAGGCTGGACGCGCCTTTCGAGTTTTTCACGGGCACATGTCAAAGCAGCCCAGCTAAAACTTGAGAAAAGCGGTGCCGATGTGGGAGGAGCAGACGGGCTGATCGGCTATAAAACCCGCACCTCAATCGGCCATTGGCAAAGCAAAAACGACCTCAAGGTCACCTGTTTTCCCAACAAGGCCATCCTTGCAAAAATATCGAACTAGGCAAAAATCTCAAACCAGACCATCGTCAGAGGTGATGAACCTTGCTTGCAAGCCCGCACTGATAGCTTGCGCTCTCCAGAAATCAAAGGCGGGTACAGCGATGATTTTGCCCTTGCTACGCAGGGTCAATAAACTGGGCAACGCATCCTTGGGGAAATTTTGCAGCACACTTTCTTCCACGAGACCTTTCAATTCACTGCGCTCGCCCAGAGGTGCTGCGATGATTTTGCCAGACGCTTTCTTATCCGCACAGACAATATAGCGATTATCCCAAAACATGCAGCCTCCAGGTACAATCGGCTTTTCCAACTCCGTAATGCGGCCGACTTCACGCGCGACCAGCCAAAAATCCCCCTTGGCAATCAACCGACATCCAGCCAACGTACGATTGGTTGAAAAATCGCCTTTTAACCTGGCAATAAGCGTTTCCAGCCGTGCCATATTGGGCACATCTTGCGATCCACCACATACCCGCAAAACCTTTGACAAGGCACGAATGGCAATCTCGTCAGGGGCATCAAACAGGGCCAACTGATCGATACGCGCCGTGCCGTAATCACTAATGAAAGCGTGACGGGTCAAAAACTCATCTGATGTTTCTTTAAGCGCCGTTTTTGCACGGCGCAGCCTTTGGGCGGTCAGACCAATCATCTTTGCGGTAAGGCCAAGCTTTTTCAACTCACTGGAGCGCGCACGCAATCGAACCCGCTCAAAACGGGGATCCTTATTACTGGGATCCGTTATATAATCCCAGTCATTTTCCTTCAGCAACGCCAGCAGCTCGGCTTTTTCAAACTCCAGCAAAGGACGCAGCAATCGCAAACCATAGCGCCTACTCTGCACCGCCATTGCGCACAATCCGTCCACGCCACTACCGCGCGCCAGCCGCATCAATACCGTTTCTGCCTGATCATCAAGGTGATGGGCCGTCATCACTGTTTTGATATTGCGCAAATGGCAGGCCCCGGCCAATAGCTGATAGCGAATTTCCCGGGCCATTTCCTGAATGCGCGTAGAGGGCACCTCCCCCTCCCATCGCAAAATATGCGCGTCATAGCCAAGCGCTTTAGCCTCATCGAGGACAAACTGACATTCCTCCATCGCCGCTGGGCGCAAGCCATGATCAATCGAAAAAATGGTCAGATCAGGGGCATGACGCTTTTGCTGCAAACGGGCCCGCCGCCAGCGATCGACCAGCAGCAACAGCGCCATACTGTCGCCTCCCCCCGAAACAGCAAGCGCCACGTCCATTTGTGTACTGACATTTTCAAAGCACTTTTCCAGCGCTTCTTGATTAAATGTGTCTTGATCCGACATGGCGAAGAATGAAAATCCGTTTGTTTTACTTTGGACGAGCAATCTGCCAAGCGGAGGCAGGCTCTGGCCAATCACTTATTAGTTGCAACCTGTACGACGCCGCTCCATACCAGCTCTTTGTTTCACATGAGTTGGCGCATTTGGATATTTAAGATCCAACTCATCAAAGGTTTTGCAAGCCGCCCCTTTTTGTCCCAGCCTGGACAGGGAAAACGCCAGTTGCATCAAACTATCAGGTGCCTTGATGCCGTTGGAATAATTGCGATAGGCTTTTAAAAACGCGTCTGCAGCGGGACGGTATTTACCGCGCACATAATAAGTCTCGCCAAGCCAATATTGCGCATTACCAGCCATGCGAGATTGCGGATGGTTCTTGATCAGCGCTCCAAAAGCGCTCTGCGCGGACGCGTAATCACGGCGCAGCATGTGGCTGTAAGCATCTTTATAAAGCGATTGCGCATCGCCGTTTTTAGGGCCACGAACCGGCGCAATAGAGGCTTCTTTGACGGGACCGCTTGTCGTCGGATCTTTTTGAAGCGGCAAGCGGCCATCAGGTCCTTTTGCGACCAAATGATCAGATACGGCCCCGTCTTCGCGAATATTGGGGCGCTGAGATGGCGGGGATAGCTTAGGGGACGTGGACAAGGTAGATTGCCCACCCTCGAAAGTTCTACCCTCTCGCCTTTTGCGATCCATACTCTGCTCTGAGGGCGCCTCACCTGGACGCCCCTCTCCCTCCCAGGGCAGATTTGAAGAACGGGGTCTGGTTGCCGGGGTTCCAAACTGCGACAAAGCAGAGCCCTCCCCATTGCCGGCTAAGCGATTACCAGCTGATCCATTGCCACCACGACCCATACTGGCAAAGGTGCCGACCATGGTGCGCAGGTCGAGAACTTCGCGTTCGAGGTTTTTGACCCGCTTTTCAAGAGCTGCGACCACTTCTGGCGCAACGCCTGATGGTGTACTGGTCTGACCATTTGCTTGCGCTGCCGCTTCCTCATTTTGCTTGCTGGCATCTTGTGCAGTCGCGCTGCCCATGAGCCAGGCAGAGGCGACAAATGCCATAAGTAATCTCGTAAAAACACCTGTACGCCGGGTCATCAGACTTGCTGAATAAAACTGTTTCATGTCTATATATTGCCATTTGTCATTGAATTAGCTCACCAAATTGTTTCTTTCGACCCTTGCTATATGGTCTTTTGTCAGTCTAGCAAACCTTTTGAAGGTGAGCCAATAAAATAGATGCAACCAATACGGCCAAACTATGGACCATCTGACTATTGACCCGTGGGCGAAAGCCGTGCTGAAACGGGCTTATGACCAAAAACGCTCCATAAGAAAGCCCTTGACATGACCAAAAATGACAACCCTGCAAACAGATGGCCGGACCTTTCTGGCCGCATTGAGGGCCATACCCACACGCTGCCCGTGCGGGTCTATTTCGAGGATACCGACTTCACCGGCTATGTCTATCATGGCAGCTATCTGCAATGGTGCGAGCGCGGCCGCTCCGACTGGCTGCGCCTGCTCGGCGTTTCACATGATGATCTGTATAAAGGGTTTAATGGCTCCCCGCCACTTATTTTCATCGTCCGCCATATGGATATGAAATTCAAAGCCCCCGCCAAAATCGATGAACTACTGGAAGTTACGACCCAAACCAAAGAATGGTCTGGCGCCAGCATCACCCTACAACAGGAAATCAGGCGCGATGGCAAACTGCTAATGCGCGCCCTCGTACAAGTGGTGCTGATTTCAGATCAGGGCAAACCCCAGCGCCTGCCAAAACATCTGGTCAAAATCTTTGGCTATGACGCCCCCGATAGCCCGGTGGTTAAACGATAGTCAAACACCTCAGGGTAAAATGTGTAGGGTGTCAATAGCGCAGCACCTTGCGCCGATTTGAACCGGCAATGGTGCAATGCATTGCACCCTACGATTGATGGGGAGCGAGATTGAAGACTGACAGCCCCAACGCCTCCCCCATAGCGCACGCCCTAGTTTAGACAGATTCGGCTGGCTAAATTCGCGGCATGAGGGGGCTGATCCGTTATGGTCAAAGGGGTATTGCGTGCGCAGGTGTTTGCGGCGATTTCTCTTTTAATGACCGAATCGGTTATATAGGCTCAATGAGCCGTTGTCCCCCAGTTTGAAATAAAAAACGTGCGACCAAAAACAATAACAGGCCTAAGCAATAACAGGAACGGGATATCATTGTCATGACAGGTGCCATAATCGCAGGGTTGGCCGCAGCAGTGCCCCA
>JAJRPI010000010.1 GCA_024280895.1 Alphaproteobacteria bacterium
ACAAGGCGTCCCTTGTCTTCAGGTATCAGCTTCTTTTTATCGATGCGTACATATTCGCGGCTCTGTAGCACCGCAAGTGTGGAGGCGTAAGTGGACGGGCGTCCGATGCCAAGCTCTTCCATTTTCTTGACCAGCGTCGCTGCAGAATAGCGAGGCAATGGTTCGGTGAAATGCTGATCGGCATTGACCGTATGGGCTGTGGGTTCTTCGCTTTCTGCGATCAATGGCAGGCGTTGATCATCATCATTTTCGCTCTTGTCATCATCCTCGCGTCCTTCGCGATAAAGCGTCAAAAAGCCATCAAAACGAAGCACCTGACCAGTGGCGCGCAGGCCATAGTTTTCGTTGTTTGGACCCGTTGCGGCAATCTCGACAGTTGTGCGATCAAAAACGGCATCGCTCATCTGCGAGGCGACCGTACGTCGCCAAATGAGGCCATAGAGCTTTATCTGATCGGCATCGAGATATTTGGCAATATCATCGGGATGGCGGGCAAAGTCAGTGGGGCGCACCGCTTCATGCGCCTCTTGGGCATTCTTGGCTTTTGTTTTGTAAGCACGCGGTTCGTCCGGGTGATAGTTTTTGCCATAACGATCGGCGATCACCGAGCGGGCAGATTGAATAGCTTCGGGGATGATCGAGATTGCGTCCGTTCTCATATAGGTGATGAGACCGGCGGTTTCTGATCCAATGGACACGCCCTCATAAAGTTTTTGCGCGACCTGCATCGTTCTTGAAGCGGAAAAGCCAAAGCGGCGCGAGGCGTCCATTTGCAGTGTTGAGGTGGCAAATGGCGGTGGTGGGCGGCGTTTTTGTGGTTTCTTGACGACAGATTTGACTTTGAATGACGCCGATTGCAGCACTTTTTGCGCGGGCAAGGCCGTTGCTTCATCGGGAAGGTCAAATTTCCCCAGCTTTTTGCCTTCAATCGACACCAGTCTGGAGGTGAATTTGTCTCCGGCGGCATTGTTCATCAAGGCTTCAATGGTCCAGTATTCGCGAGGTTTGAAAAGTTCGATTTCCATTTCGCGATCACATACCAGACGCAATGCAACGGATTGTACGCGCCCCGCTGAGCGAGCACCCGGCAGTTTGCGCCATAGCACCGGTGATAGTGTGAAGCCCACGAGATAATCCAGAGCACGTCGCGCCAGATAGGCATCGATCAGTGGCACGTCGAGTTCGCGTGGATTGGCGAGGGCTTCCAGGATGGCGCTTTTGGTCACGGCATTAAAAGCCACGCGTTCAACTTCAACGCCTTTGAGGGCTTTTCTTTTTTCGAGAACCTGTAAAATATGCCACGAGATCGCTTCGCCTTCACGATCAGGGTCAGTGGCGAGGATCAGTTTGTCGGAGCCTTTGACCGCCGCGGTAATTTCTTTCAGCGTCTTGGCACCGCGCGTATCTGATTCCCAGTGCATGGTAAAATCATTGTCAGGTTCAACAGAGCCATTTTGTGAGGGCAGGTCTCGCACATGACCAATAGAGGCAATGACTTTATAGTCAGACCCAAGATACTTGTTGATGGTTTTGGCTTTTGCCGCCGATTCCACAATAACAATATTCATTGGTGTCCGCTTCTCGTTCTGACTTGTTCATTATCCACAATGGAACTTCGTAATTGTCTCTTCAAAAATTTTCCAAAGAGACGACATTCAGGCCTTGGTGGCGCGATGTTGTCGAAAACCCATCACTAATCTTTATATTAATTGCCGTATGAAAATGCTCAATCGCTGTGTTCGTGTCAATTCCCTAAAACAAGAGGTTGATTTTTTTATTGCAGTGTGTGCAATTATTAGTTGCACTGATTTATTTACACACCATAAAGGTGTGCGGTGAGCAGGTAGCAATATCAGGTGGGTATATAGCAAAATGAGACAAAAGAAACCTATGTGGATAAATGGCAAGAAGATGGGGTTTTTACCAAGACGACCATTTGAAGGGGTGCTTGATGGGAAATGACAAGCCAAACACTAATATCATCAAGTTGAGTGATGGTAGGAGAGGTCTTGATGAAGATGCTCCTATTGGGTCGGATGGGGATGATGCTAACGCGTTTATTATTGATATGTTGGACCGCTTGATGCGGATCGCCACCAAGGAAGATCAATCCGTATTGGTGTATTTGCTGGCGATGGCGAGAATAGAAGCAATCGAGGCGACAAAAATTAAAGGATAGACAGCACCAAGCAAGCTTTGAGCTAACTGGGCCCGCATGTGCTATGAAGCAAGAGGCTCCAGTAATCGAATATTTTGCGCCCCATCATGTTCCAGTTGTCCATCAAGTTCCAATTCAAGCAAAATGATACGCACTTCTCGTGAGTGCAGGCCTGTGGCCCTTATTATTTCATCTATTTCAACGGCCTGTGTACTAAGAGCATTGAGTACGATTTCACGTGCGCTTTGCTCAATGTCAATTGTCTCTATTGAATGCAGGTCCGTGTCAGGTTCGAACATTGAGGCTTGCTCATATCGTTTAATGTCTGACATGGGGGTGAGAAGGTCGAGGGCGTCGCTTGCGCAGGTGATCATGGAAGCCCCCGACATGATCAGCCTGTTGGGGCCAGCAGCTCTTGGATCGGTTGGATGACCTGGGACCGCCATCACCTCGCGCCCTTGTTCACTGGCAAGACGTGCAGTGATCAAGGAACCCGACCGTAGATTGGCCTCAACGACAATCGTACCAAGGGTACAGCCAGAAATAATGCGATTGCGGCGAGGAAAATCGCGGGCGCGGGGTTCAAAGCCTGGTGGATTTTCTGTGATGACCAGACCAGTTTTCTCGATCTGACATTGTAGCTCTTTGTTTTGCGGCGGGTAATAATTGTCAATACCTCCCGCGATAACAGCCATTGTTGCCTGATCCAGCGCACCTGTGTGGGCTGCCGTATCAATGCCGCGCGCCAACCCCGACACGATTGCATACCCAGCTTGTGCCAGTTCTTGCACGAGGCGCCGGGTGAATTTTTGTCCCACAGCCGAACCATTTCTCGACCCGACTATGGCGACGGCTGGCAGTGTAGTGAGATCGGCATTGCCTTTGATGTAGAGAAGCGGCGGCGGGGCATCGAGAAAAGCGAGGATAGGGGGATAACCATGCTCGCCTCTCGCCACGAGAGTGGCCCCAAATTTGTGGGCGGCCTTGAGTTCGCGTTCGACCATTTGTGTGGTGATGGGGGAGTGTTGAGATTGGCGTTTTTTGGAACGTCGTTGAAACTCGGGCAAGTGCTCAAGTGCTTGTTCAGCGCCGCCAAAATAATTAATTAAGCGCCAGAAGGTTGCAGGCCCAACATTATGAGATCTGATGAGCCTCAACCAGTTAAGCTTTTGCTCGTCGCTTAATGCAAGAGAGGCCGACTTGTCGGAAGGGCGTGACTTGAACAAGGGCATGGAGCTATCCCTCGCTGCCGATCTTTGCCTCGTCACCGCGCATTAGCCGTTTGATATTGTCTTTGTGTTTGATGAAAACCAGCAAGCTCATCACCATGATGACAAAGACCAATGTTTTTTGACCAGATGTGGCGGCAATCAGTGGCAGGCTGGCGGCGGCAATCAAAGCAGACAGCGAAGATATCTTGAATATCAATGTGACGACCAGCCAGATCGTGCAAAAGAACAGCGCAAAGGGCCAGTAAAGCCCGATCAAAACTCCAATATAGGTTGCAACCCCTTTGCCACCCCTAAATTTCAACCAGATCGGAAACAAGTGACCAAGAAAAGCTCCAAGCCCGGCAAGCATGGCGGTTTCGGGACCATATTTGGAGGCGACCATGACGGGAACGGCGCCCTTTGCCATATCAGCCAGCAATGTTGCGGCCGCGACACCTTTATTGCCGGTTCGCAGCACATTGGTGGCACCGATATTCCCCGAACCTGTTTCACGAATATCGCCAAGTCCAAAGATTTTAGCCAACAGTAGACCAAAGGGAATAGAGCCAGCCAGATATCCAAACAAAAAGCCAAGAATTGAAATATTTGACGTGAGATCCATGCTCATTGAGGAAGGCTTTCTTGTTAAGGCAGTGAAAATGCGGCCAATTAAAATCAAGAATAGCGATAGAGTTCGCGCCCTGCAACAAAAGTCCGCAAAACACGCCCTTGCATGCGTTCATTGTCATAGGGTGTGTTTTTTGATTTCGAGTGCAATAAGGATGGATCAACGATCCAGGGGGTCATGGGATCAAACAGAACTAGATCTGCAGGATAGCCGACTTTTAGCTGTCCGGTTTTTAGTCCCAGCCTGTTGGCAGGATTGTGCGAAACTACTCGAAATATTTCTGACAGAGTCAGATCACCGCTATGATACAGGCGCAAAAGAGCGGGCAGCATCGTCTCAAGGCCAATAGCTCCATCTGAAGCCTGCTCGAACGGGCGGCGCTTCACATCGGCGTCTTTGGGATCATGAGCGGATACCACAACATCGATGGTGCCATCCTTGACGCCAGCCACCAGTGCCACGCGATCATCTTCGGTGCGTAGCGGTGGGCGCATTTTGAAAAAGGTCCGGTAAGACCCGATATCATTTTCGTTGAGCGTCAGATGGTTGACTGAAACCCCGCAGGTAATGGGCAGGTTTTTGGCTTTGGCCTTTCGAATGATCTCAAGGGATTGGGCGCAGGAGATTTGCGCAGCGTGATAGCGGCAACCCGTCAATTCAACGAGCCGTATGTCGCGCTCAAGTGTGATGATTTCGGCTTCAACAGGACGTCCCGGCAATCCAAGGCGACTGGAGACCAGCCCTTCGTTCATGACACCGGGATCAGCAAGATCATTGTCTTCCGTGAAATGCACAATAAGCGCGCCAAAATCCTTGGCATATGACAGTACCATACGCATCATTTTGGCATTGGGTATGCTGTCCTTACCATTGGTAAAAGCAATCGCTCCGGCCTGTTTTAGCAGGCCGATTTCGGTCATCTCATTGCCGCGCAACCCTTTGGTAACGGCGGCCATGGGATAAATATGGATGTAGCCGGGGTCCGTTGCGTGACGCTTGATATAATCGACAAGCGCCACATCATCGATTACTGGTTCGGTGTTTGGCATACACACCATGCTGGTGACACCGCCAGCCAGCGCCGCTTGCGAAGCGGTTGCCAGTGTTTCGCGATGTTCTTTGCCCGGCACTCCCGTGTAAACGAGCATGTCGACAAGTCCGGGAGCGAGGATGTGACCACCGCAATCAATGACCGTTGCGCCCTTGGGGGCATTGCGCCGTAAATCTCCTGAAATTTGTTCGATCAGGCCATCGCGGATGACGATGCCGCCCGGTGTCGGGCTGTCGCTTGTTGGATCAAGCAGTTGTGCGTTGATGAGGGCGATTGCGGTTGTGTCTTTTGTGACCATTATACCGTGCCCTGTTGTTGCTCATGCATTCGTTTTGACAGCGACTCGAGAACTGCCATGCGCACGGCGACTCCCATTTGCACCTGTTCTTGAATGACGCTGCGGGGATCATCAGCAATGATAGAATCTATTTCCACACCTCTGTTCATGGGGCCGGGGTGCATGATGATGGCATCGGGTTTGGCAAAGGCCAGCTTTTCGGCATCAAGCCCGAAGAATTTGAAATATTCGCGTTCAGAGGGCACATGAGTGTCATTCATGCGCTCGCGCTGCAGGCGCAACATCATCACCACATCAGCCCCTTTGAGACCTTCTTCCATGCTGGTAAATACTTCCGCGCCAAGTCGTTCGGGGAACGGCGGCAGCAAAGTCGAGGGGGCGATGATCCGCACGCGCGCGTTCAAGGCGCTTAGCAGCTGAATGTTCGACCTGGCGACACGCGAGTGTAAGATATCTCCGCAGATAGCCACGGTGAGTGCCTCAAAACGGTTCTTGGCACGCTTGATAGTCAGAGCATCCAGAAGCGCTTGTGTTGGATGCTGATGGCTGCCATCGCCAGCATTGATGACACTGCAAGAGACTTTTTGGGCTAGCAATTCAACCGCACCGGCAGCGAAATGACGGACCACCAACACATCAGGGCGCATCGCATTGAGGGTCATGGTGGTATCGATCAGCGTTTCACCTTTGCTGATCGATGAGGATTTAACCGCCATGTTCATGACATTGGCGCCAAGGCTCTTGCCAGCAAGTTCAAAACTGCTTTGCGTGCGGGTGGAAGATTCAAAAAAAAGGTTGATTTGGGTCAAGCCTTTGAGGACTTCTTTCTTTTGGCCTTTGTGCGGATCGAGATTGGCGATCTGCTCTGCAAGATCCAAAAGGCCCATAATATCATCGCGGCTCAAATCTTCTATGGAGAGAAGATGAGGTTTGGAGAGGCGAAAAGCTGGTTTGTTTTTTTTAATGGTCATTAAAATCTGATCTATATGGCGATATTACCCAAACGGCAATAGCTGGTGTGTGGGAGCGTTAATTTTTCCCCGGCTTTTTTCGTTTGCTAACTGCGCTCAGGGTTAGCCAGTTGCGTTCAGGGCATAGGAGAGCACCAGGGGTAATGTGAGGGTTGCTGCCAATACCTGGAACGTGATGATGGACGCCATCAAATCGGCATCCCCTCCCATTTGCTTGGCAAGAATATAGCCAGACGCAGCGGTCGGTACAGCAGCGCAGATGACGGCGATGATCAATGGTTCACCTGTTACCCCTAGGGCCAGACATGACATCACCATAAAAAACGGCATGCCAATCAGGCGAATGATGGCGGCTGAAAACACCGGACGCAAATCTGCCAGATTGAGACGTGGCTTAAGGGCAGCACCAACCGTCAATAGTGAGATGCCAAGGGCAGCACGTCCCATGAGATCAAGAGTGGTCACAACAGTAGATGGCATGGCAAAGGGGGCAAGGTTGAGCAAGATGCCGACAATGCAGGCAATGATAAACGGGTTTTGCGATAGCTGACGCATCAGGCCCGGAGCACTGGAGGCATTACGGTCTCCATAAAGCGAGAGCACGGTCACATTGATCAAGTTTAGCAAGGGGATCAAGGTCGCCAGTCCGATTGATCCGATGATGACGCCTTTGTCTCCATAGAGCGCCGCAATGATGGCCAGCGCAATAAAACCATGCCATCTCGTTGAACCCTGAAAAAGACTGGTATAGCCAGCATTATCGAGCCCCAGCAGTTTAGACAGGGGGATCCTTGCCGCAAACAATATGATGGATACAGCAATCGTTGCCAAAATCATTGCGGCGGCAATGCGAAAGACCGGTGCGGAGGAAAGGTCAGCGGTGCTGAGTGATTTGATGATCAGCATGGGAAGCAGTAAATAATAGCAAAGGTGATTGATGCCAGCCCATTCGTCATCGGCGATCAATTTGGAGGTCCGCAGAAAAAAGCCGATCATAATGACTGTAAATACGGGAATAAGCGCATATGTAATACTGCTCATCGCGCTGCCGCCTTGATATGTGTTATGCGGTCAAGGGCGCCTTGCAATATGAACCCAGCTGCCATTTTATCGATCACTTCAGCACGTCTTTTGCGGGTCGCGTCTGCTTCAAGCAAAGTGCGCTCAACCGCAATCGTTGACAGACGCTCGTCCCAAAAGCACATGGGCAGCTTGACGTAAGGGGCGAGGTTACGGACAAAGGCACGCACGCTCTGCACGCGGGGGCCTTCCGACCCATCCATATTGAGCGGTAAGCCGACAATGATGCCGCCCCCTTGATATTCTTTGATAACCTCTACAATCTGCTCGGCATCGATGGCAAATTTCACCCGCCTGACCGTTTTGAGGGGGGTCGCGATATTGTGCATGCTGTCCGATATGGCGATACCAATGGTTTTGGTCCCTGGATCAAGGCCGAGCAGGGGCCTGCCAATTGCCAGGTCTTTGGCAATCTCGTCGATCGAAACGAGATATTCGGGTTGTTTTTTTTGTTTGTTTTCCATCAACAATTTCATAGAAGATGGCGCTCAAAACTGCAATCTATATTGCGCCCCTGCAAAAGCGGCGTTATGACGAGAGTAATACATGGGTCCAGCGCGGATCCGCGCCATTATTTACGAGGTTCTTATGAAGGTTGATGAAAAACTGGTGCGCCGGATCGCCCGACTGGCACGCATCAAGGTAAGCGATAGCGATGTGCAACATCTCGAGGGAGAACTATCGTCCATTCTGGGATTTGTGGATCTGTTGTCTGAAGTCGATACTGACAATATAGAACCGATGACGAGTGCGGTAGATCGAGAAATGTTCGAACGCAAGGATGTGGTCACTGATGGCGGGTATCCAGATGATATCGTCAAGAATGCCCCTGAGCGTGATGATCACTATTTCATGGTTCCAAAGGTTGTAGAATAAATTATGAGCGAATTGACCGATCTAACGATTGCCAAGGCCCGCAAGGGACTGGCAAAAGGTGACTTTTCAGCAGTTGAGTTGTGCGAAGCCCACATCAAGGCGGTGGACGCTGCCAATGAGGCGCTCAATACCTTTATTATGACAACCTTTGAGCAGGCCGTTGAGCGCGCAGCTCAATCAGACAAAAAAATAAAATCTGGTGATGCTGGCGCACTTGAGGGCATACCACTTGGTATCAAGGATCTGTTTTGCACCACCGATGTCCAGACCACCGCTGGCTCACATATTCTTGATAAATTCACACCAGTTTACGAATCGACCATCACAAAAAACCTGTTTGATGATGGGGCTGTCATGATCGGCAAGCTCAATCTGGACGAGTTTGCCATGGGGTCCAGTAACGAGACCAGCTATTTCGGCAATTGCATCAGCCCCTGGAAGCGCAAGACCGATGGGGCCAATCTTGTGCCTGGTGGCTCCAGTGGTGGTTCCGCTTCCAGCGTTTCTGCGCGTTTGGTGATGGGGGCAACAGCAACAGATACCGGCGGCTCTATCCGCCAGCCAGCCGCATTTACAGGGACGGTGGGCATCAAGCCAACTTATGGCCGTTGCTCGCGCTGGGGTGTGGTGGCGTTTGCTTCGTCCCTTGATCAGGCGGGTCCCATTACCCGCACGGTGGAAGACGCGGCGATCATGCTCAAAAGCATGGCCAGTTATGATGCCAAGGATACGACCAGTGTTGACTTGCCTGTGCCGGACTATGAAAAAACGCTGCGCGATGGCGTCAAGGGCTTGAGAGTTGGCATCCCCAAGGAATATCGCGTCGATGGTATGTCGGACGAAATCGAGCAGCTTTGGCAAAAGGGCATTGACTGGCTGAAAAGCGAGGGCGCGGAAATTATTGATGTGAGCCTGCCTCATACCAAATATGCCCTGCCAGCCTACTACATTGTTGCCCCGGCAGAAGCGTCTTCCAACCTGGCGCGCTATGATGGCGTGCGCTATGGGCTGCGCGTGCCCGGCGATGATATTCTTTCCATGTATGAAAATACTAGGGCGGAGGGTTTTGGTGCCGAGGTCAAGCGCCGTATCATGATAGGCACCTATGTTTTGTCCGCAGGCTATTACGACGCCTATTACCTAAAGGCCCAAAAGGTACGCACCTTGATCAAGCGCGATTTTGACGAGGCCTATAAAAAGGTCGATGTCTTGCTGACCCCGACAACGCCAAGTCCAGCTTTTGCTCCGGGTGAAAAAGGCGGCGATGATCCCGTTGAAATGTATCTCAATGATATTTTCACGGTCACCGTTAATATGGCAGGACTGCCAGGGATATCTGTGCCCGCTGGCCTGTCGTCAGAAGGTACGCCGCTTGGTTTGCAATTGATCGGCAAGCCTTTTGACGAAGCTGGGATATTGCGCGCTGCGCAGACATTGGAAGATGCTGCCGGATTGTTACCAGCGCCTGAACGTTGGTGGGTCTAGAAAATACTTTTTGAGGAATTGATGCGATGAAAGAGAGAAAACCCCAGGATTGCGAGAGCATGGAGCATGTTCGTGCAGAAATTGATCAACTCGATGAACAGCTGATCGATCTGGTTGCCGAACGTTTTGGTTATGTTGACCGGGCCTGGCAGTTAAAGAACAACCCTGAAGATGCTACTGTGCCGTGGCGCATCAATGAGGTGATCGAAAAAGTACGTGCGCGGGCAGAGGATAGAGGTATCCCTCCTCAGTTGGCTGAAGCCTTGTGGCGGCAGATGATCGGCTGGTTCATTGAATATGAAATGGAAAATCTCCAAAACAGGTCAGAGAAATAAAATATGTACAAAGAATCACGCGAAACTGAAAAGAAGAACCTTGTTCAGGGTTCAACTGGTGACTGGGAAGTGGTGATCGGACTGGAGGTCCACGCTCAGGTGACCAGCAATGCCAAGCTGTTCTCCGGGTCCTCAACCCAGTTTGGCGGGGAGCCAAATGATCATGTGTCGCTGGTCGATGCTGCCATGCCGGGCATGTTACCGGTGATCAATGAAGCGTGTGTGCACCAAGCGATCCGTACCGGACTTGGACTACGTGCCAAAATCAATAATCGCTCGGTCTTTGATCGCAAAAATTATTTTTACCCCGATTTGCCACAAGGCTATCAGATCTCGCAATTCAAACATCCCATTGTTGGCGAGGGAGATGTTGTGCTCGATTTGAAGGATGGGACAAGCGTGACCATTGGAATTGAGCGTTTGCATCTGGAGCAGGACGCCGGCAAAAGCAATCATGATTTGCACCCCAAACATTCGGTGGTCGATCTCAATCGCTCGGGCGTGGCGCTGATGGAAATCGTTTCCTATCCAGATATGCGCTCGGCTGAAGAGGCAAAAGCCTATGTCACCAAGCTGCGCACTATTTTGCGCTATTTGGGCACTTGTGATGGCAATATGGACGAAGGCTCCATGCGTGCCGATGTCAACGTGTCTGTGCGCCGTCCCGGCGACCCATGGGGCACACGTACGGAAACCAAAAACGTCAACTCTATCCGTTTCATTGGCCAGGCCATTGAGTATGAAATCAATCGACAGATCGATGTGCTTGAAGATGGTGGCACCATTGATCAAGAAACGCTTTTGTTTGATCCCAAAAAAGGCGAAACGCGCCCTATGCGCTCGAAAGAAGAGGCGCATGACTACCGCTATTTCCCAGACCCTGATCTGTTGCCACTTGAGTTTGATGATGAGCTAGTTGAAAAACTGAGGGGCGAGCTGCCAGAATTACCGGATGAAAAAAAGGACCGGTTCATGTCAGACTATGGGCTGTCTCCCTATGATGCCGAAATTCTCATCGCGGCGCGTCCGTCCGCCGATTACTTTGAGAAGGTTGCCAAGGGACGAGATGCCAAACTTGCCGTTAACTGGGTAATGGGGGATCTATCTGGGCATGCCAATGCCAAGGGTGTGCCACTGCACGAAGTTGGTGTCTCACCGGACCAGCTGGGACAGCTCATCGAGCTGATCACGGATGGTACTATTTCGGGCAAAATCGCCAAAGATGTGCTGGAGATTGTATTGGAAGAGGGGGGTAATCCCGCCGATATTGTTGAAGCCAAGGGCCTCAAGCAGATGTCCGATACGGGCGAACTTGAAACCATTGTTGATGACATCATCACCAATAATCCCAAACAGGTCGAGCAGCTAAAGACCAAGCCAAAAACCATTGGCTGGTTTGTCGGGCAGGTCATGCAAAAAACCAAAGGTAAAGCCAACCCGCAAGCGGTCAACAAGCTGTTGCAGGATAAGCTGGAGATCGGTGAGGGGTAGGGGGAATGGTTGCTTTTAGTGAGAATCTTAAAAGGTCATTGCATCGTTCTCTTGATTTCGCAAATTACGGAGCCAAAGAGATCATTACAGTAGAGCACCTGTTAGTTTCTCTCTTATGGGATGACGATGTCATAGCAGGGTTGAAGGCATGTGAGGTTGATCTGCTGTCGCTAAAAAATCGACTTAGATCTTATCTTGAGACTGAATTGGAAGAATTCACTGATTTTGATAAAAAAATTGAACCTCAACCCACTGCAAATTTTCAACGAGTTATCCATCGAGCAATAATTCATGTCCAATCATCGGGACGCACAGAAGTATCAGGCGCTCACGTTCTGGTAGCGTTATTTGCGGAACGCGAAAGCGAAGCTGTTCGTTTTTTGCAAGAGCAGGGGGTGACGCGCTTGGTTGTCGTGAAAAATATTTTGCAAGCACAAAAAAACGGAACTGACAGAATAGTAACAAAGGCAAAAAAATCCATTATTGATAAATCTGGTAATGAACCGATAAAAGCAGATAAAGTTTTTATTTGTTATCGCAGAAGCGACAGTGCTGCATCTGCACAGATTATCTTTGATCGGTTAAAATTAGAATTCGGCATTGAACGTGTTTTCCTTGACGTTGTATCAAACCCGCCGGGAACAAACTATGTTAAGTCCTTTGATGAAGAGCTTCCGAAGTACAATGTTATGTTGGTTGTAATCGGCAAAAATTGGTTGGTGAGAGATGACGAGGATGCAGCTTGTCGATTGTCACAAGATAAGGATCCGGTTAGAGTGGAAATTCGGTCGGCAATTCAAAATAATATTGAATTAATACCTATTTTTGTGGATGGAGCATCTATGCCAAAAGTTGACCAACTACCAAAAGATATACAGGTACTTATTCAACAAACGGGCGTAAATCTTTATCACGATTTATATGATGCCAGTTTTGAAAAATTGCTAAACAATCTGAAGCCAAGGTTGGGGCTTACACCTTAGTAGAAATTTATTGCGTCATCCCAGCGCAGGCTGGGAACCATACTCCCAGTGCTCTCAATCTGGTTGTAGAACCGGCCACAAGCACTGACTGAAAATTGACAGATCTGTGGTTATGGATCCCAGCCTGCGCTGGGATGACAAGGGTCGGGTATATGCTGCGACTATGAACAGCGTGCAGTTTTCCGCAGTTGGTAGATCAGCTCGCTAGTCATTTATGCGGCCATGACCATGACTTCTGCCTTTCTTTCCAAATGCCAGATTTTCGAGACGATTTGCCAGCCATCAGGGCCTTTGACGAAGGCGAGGTGGTCAACGAAGATATTTTCGTGAGCCTGTAGGCGCACTTTGACCGTGGCGCTAAGATCAGACAAATAGTCGATCAGGATGATTTCGTCTTTGCGGATCTGATTGCGCCCGGCAGGAGATGAACGACTGCCAACATCCTGGCGAAAATTGGCGATCGGGTCGACAAATATTTTTCCCTGATCGGCATCAAACAGGCTTGAGGCAGGATGGAAAACGGCATCCAGTTTTTCAACATCGCAGTGATAAATAGCATCGAAATACAGGCTGATCGCTTCAGTTAAAATGCGCGTATTGTTCATCTTCATCTCCCTTTAGTGTGCTTATGGTCGCAGCTTAACGACAATTTACGCAATTTAAAGTGGCGCTAAAGACAAATAGTGATAAGATACCGCCAATGGAGATATTGCAAGAAAATCCCAATGAAACTGGTCCCGGATTGGTTGTGGTGCTGACCTATGACGGCTTGTGCACGTTTGAGTTCGGTATTGCTGTTGAAGTATTTGGCTTGGCACGCCCCGAGTTTGATTTCCCCTGGTACGAATTTCAGGTCGTGGCCTGCGAAAACATGAAGGTGCGGGCTGTTGGCGGCGTTACTATTGAAGCGGATGCGGGGCTTGAAGCGTTGGATCGGGCGCGTACGATCATTATTCCAGGCTGGCGCGACAAGAGCGAACGCCCACCAGAAAAGCTGCTGACAGCCCTTGTTAAAGCTCACGCGCGTGGCGCACGCTGCATGTCGATTTGTTCGGGGGTATTTGTTCTGGCGGCGGCTGGTTTGCTGAACGGCAAGCGCGCCACAACCCATTGGCAATATTTTCCCTATCTCAAGGAGCAATATCCAGAGATCCTCGTTGAGGAAGATGTTTTATATATTGATGAAGGCAATGTCATTACGTCAGCTGGAAGTGCTGCGGGGATCGACGCCTCATTACATCTGATCCGCCGTGATTTCGATAGCCAAACCGCCAATTGCGTGGCGCGACGCCTTGTGATGTCTCCTCATCGAGATGGTGGGCAAGCGCAATATGTGGCAGCACCGGTTTTTGAGCATGCCGGGCGTAGTATTAGTGAGGTGATGGATTGGGCGCGTGCGCAGTTGGCTGAGCCGATTGGATTGCCCGAGCTTGCCGCACGGGGGAATATGAGCGAGCGCACGTTTTTGCGGCGATTCAATGAGGCCGTGGGCATGACGCCGGTTGCTTGGTTGCAGCGAGAGCGTATGTCTCGCGCCCAGTAACTATTGGAAATGTCAGATCAACCGCTTGTTGATATCGCCGAACAATGTAGTTACCGATCCCACGAAACTTTTCGTGCTGCTTTCAAGCGGGTCGTGGGCATTTCGCCAGCGGCCTACCGCTCCCGCTTCACATGCGAAAGCCAGTAGAGCAGCTTGACAATTGAGTTGTTCAAAAGGACTATTTTGGCGCTGGACCAAAGATCGCCACCGTATTCAGGCCACCAAAGGCCAGTGAATTGTTCATGGTGTAGGTCACTTCACGCGCTCGGCCCTCATTGGGCGTATAGTCAAGGTCGCAATCAGGATCTGGATCATTGAGATTGATGGTTGGCGGGACAAAATTATCCCTCATAGCCATAATGCAAGCAGCGCCCTCGACCAGCGATCCACCGCCCAGCATATGGCCGTGCATGCTTTTGGTAGAAGAGATTGACACATCATAGGCCGCATCTCCAAATACCGATTTGATAGCCTTTGTTTCGGTGACGTCATTCGTTTTGGTGGCTGTACCGTGAGCATTGATATAATCAATTTGTTCGGCTTTGAGACCCGCATCATCAAGGGCGATTTGCATGGCCCCTGCGGCCCCTTCAACTTTTGGATGAACCATGTCGCCAGCATCTGCCGTCATGCCAAATCCCATGACTTCAGCAAGGATATTGGCGCCACGTGCTTTGGCGTGCTCATATTCTTCCAGCACCATAATGCCAGAACCTTCAGACAAGATTGTGCCGTTACGCTTTTTTGAAAATGGAAAACAGCCGGCGTTTGAAAGCACAAACAGTGCTTCCCAAGAGCGTTGAGCGCCCCAATTGAGGCTTGCTTCCGACCCGCCAGCAATGCCAGCATCAATCTGACCATATTTGATCATCTGATAAACCAGTCCCATAGCATGGGAGCCCGTCGCGCAAGCACTAACGACACCAAATGTTGGACCGGTAATATTAAACATCATGGACACATGAGCGGCCGCTGAACTGCCAAGTGTTCTAAGCAAGGTCAAAGGATTGGTGCGCATGATCTTATCGCGATAGAGATCGCGATAGCCGGTCTCAAGGGTTGTCAGTCCACCAGAGCCAGATCCAATGATACACGCAGCGCGAGAACCATCTTTGGCCAAAGTGTCTTTGATCCCGGATTGTTCAATAGCTTCCATCGCCGCTTTTGCCGCGAGTTGCGAAAACCGGTCGGCACGTACCACATTGATGTCACCGACATCTTTTTGGACATCGAAATCCCTGACTTCACCAGCCAGATTGCATCGCAGGTCATCGGTCACTTCATAATAAGTGATCGGACCAATGCCGGATTCACCATTCTTCATGGCTTTCCAGAATTTATCAACACCTGTGCCGAGCGGGGAAACAACACCCTGTCCGGTCACAACAACACGTCGTTGTTCTGCTACTTTACTCATTGAATATATTGCCAGTTTGAGGCCGACCAGAAGTTTTCAAGTGATCCAGATAAATGGGGGAGCAGTCGGCAGGCTCCCCAGAGGATTGCAAATATGAAAATTTGCAACCTGGATCGTTTGTTATAGTTTTGCTCAAGCAACCACGTCGGAAGAGTTTCCAACCAGTTCACGAACTTTTTCGACAACGCTTCCAACGGTATTGAAGTCACCGCTTTCTTCGTTGGCATTATACGGAATTTCTATCGAGAACGTATCTTCAATATCAAATACGATCACAGCCAAATCGAGGCTTTCGATATCAAGATCGGTCAATTCCGTATCCATATCGATTTCCTTGTCAGGTTGCGATTTCATGTTCTTCTTGAGGATCTCGACGATCTTCGTTGCTACTTCATCCATAATGCGCTCCTCGACCCCTTTTGTTTAGCTGGGGCTACATAAATACGGCACTTTACTTACCATATCTGTTGGATAATCAGAAATGGCAACTTATTCAAGCCGCAATATGAAATAATCTTAATAGCTTGGAGAGTCCAGCCAAAGTTGAACGCCCGTTGCTACAGGTCTGTGCCCGATGCAACATTAAAATACAAAAAAGTCCATGTATAAAATTGTCGCGTACTAGGTTAGCACTCATAATATGCTAATTTTAGGAGGTTTCAAGAGCTGCGGCACAGTGCACCATGCGCAATTTTGGTAAGGTAAACATGCTTTTGAGGGACATAGACCAATTTTATGCTATGATATATTGGCAACTAAAAGACTTTAAGAGGGGAATTGCCTCGCAAGCAATGCTGAACAACAAAAAGGGACGAAGTACATCATGGAAGAAACGTCAAACCAGAACCTTTGGTCACAACATTATCCTCCTGGTCT
>JAJRPI010000011.1 GCA_024280895.1 Alphaproteobacteria bacterium
CAGAACCAGAACCAGAACCAGAACCAGAACCAGAACCAGATACAAAGACAGATACCAGCGCGCCAATCAGCGACGATCCTCAAACTGATATAAAGCTGCAAGGCACAGTCATCAATGATCATGATCGTGGCAAATCATCCAGCCCCGATCGCCCTGAGAAACAGGTACGCCCAGCCATGCGCCAAGCTGCCAATGTTAATCGCACCTTGAAAGTTCTGCGCCAGGGTATTCGTTGGAGCGCCTTTCCAGGCTGGGTGACCAAAAGCTTGAAACTACCAGTGGCCGGGACCAAATTCACCCCCCAAATGCCGTGGCTCCAGACGCTTAAAAAGCGCTATTTCAAAATGCCGGATTTCAAGCCGCTATTGAAGCATGGCAGCAAATGGATCGTGGCCGACAAGATGCGGATGATTGGCGCCGCTTTCATGTTGTTTGTCTTTGCCACCGCACTGATTGGCTTTGTTTTTGATCGAACCTTGGGCGGCAAGGATGCCATGCGCAAGGAGCTGGCCAATGTCAAAAAGCGCCAGTCCTTGTTCTTGTCGCGCGTTGCCAACCATCTTCGCGAAACCGGCGACCCGCAAACCGCCATGCTGCTGGCCCTTGAAGCCCTACAAGAGGCGCAACAACCCGACGATCGCCAACAAGCGCGTGATGCCCTTTATACCGCTTATATCAAGGGGCAGAAAAATCTGGTCTTCAATGGCCATGAAAATCATGTCAGCGGTGCCGTTTTCAGCCCCGACGGAAAACTGATTCTAAGCTCTTCCTGGGATCGCACCGCCCGCGTTTGGTCAATGGCCACAAGAAAAGCCATTCTTACCCTCGATCAGCACAAAGGGTTCGTCAATGGGGCCGTCTACAGCCCCGATCAAAGCATGATCCTGACAGCGGCTCTTGATAATAAGGCGCGCTTGTTCAACGCACGCACCGGCAAGCTCATCCGCACCCTTAAAGGTCACAGCCATGACCTTACCAGCGCGCGCTTTTCCTCAAATGGTCAACGCATCCTCACCGCCTCTGGTGACCAGACGGCGAAGGTCTGGGAAGTGGCGGGAGGGCAATTGCTAAAAACTTTTCTGGGACACAAAGAGGGGCTTGAATCAGCCGATTTCAGTCCCGATGGCAACCGCATTGCTACCGCCTCGAGCGACAAAATCGTGCGTATCCTTGACGTCTCGAGCGGCGAACGCCTGGCCTTGCTTGAGGGCCACACCGATTCTGTGCGCAGCGTGCGCTATGATAGGCAAGGAGAGCTTATCGCAACGGCTTCCGAAGACAAAACCGTGCGTTTGTGGCAAGCACGCTCTGGTGTGTTTGTGCGCGCTCTCAAGGGTCATGAATGGGCCGTCCTACATGCCTCGTTCAGCCCTGATGGCAAGCGTCTTGTGTCTGCCTCAAAAGACAATACTGCCAGGATCTGGGATGTTAAAACCGGTAAATTATTGCAAGTGCTCAGGGCACATAAAGGCATTGTAACCCATGCCAGTTTCTCTCCCAAGGGCAAGACGATCGTCACCGCATCAGGCGATGGCACCCTCCGCCTGTGGCCCCTCTTCGCCTCCGACAAGGATCTCGTCAACAAGGTCCGCCGCACCGCCAAAAAATGCCTCACCCTCGATCAGCGAGAAAAATACTTCCTCAGCAAAACCCCGCCCAAATGGTGTAAAACAATGAAAAAGCCCCCCTTTCACAAATAGGGGACCGCAAGAAGGTGCACAGATCAGTCTACCAGCTCATAGGTCGCATCAAAAGTTTCTTTGTGATTGCCGTAGATCTCAGCTCCGTTGCGCAACAGATAGCCTTGATCGGCGCGCTGCATTTCGCCCCATGGGGCGATGATTTCAAAACCGCCGGGCAGATAAAGACACTCCACCTGTGAAATGGCACGATAGATGTCACCAAAACTGTTGGTGCCCTCATGACGCGTATAGAGAGCGGGGAATTTATCTGCGCGAATGGCGTAGATATTGGCATTGCCGCCCTCATCTCGCATTATGGTCAAATCGGGGGTAAGATTGGTGACGATCCAATCGCCGGTTTGCGCCGTGATCTGGCTTTCCTTGCCGTTCCACAAGGTCTCGACCAGCTGCTCTTTATCCGCGCGCCTTGCTGCAACGAAACCAATCTTGCGCGCCTGAGCGATTGGGGTGCCCAGCATCAAGGCCAGCTCATCAAAATCACTCGCGGACATTGCCTTGCTGGCGATCACCCTTTGGCACTTGGCGTTTTCGATTATGAAAGTCTGCATGGTACTTTATCCCGTACTCCAGGCCCTTGGTTGGCGCATCCCGGCAATCTTGCAAGCCTGCTTCACATAGCCATAGGGGAATAGCCCGAAAAAATGTCGGCGCGCTTTTTTGCTGGACTGACCCAGATGATCAGACAGGAAAGAAAATACGAACCGGGCATCCGCTGGTATTTCATGTTCATTGAAATAGTCGCGCATAAAATCCAGAATAGCCCAATGCTCAATGCCAAGCTCAAGCCCCTCTTCGCAAGCGATAGCAATGGCCACATCCATGTCCCAGTCACCAGGGTCCAAAAGATAGCCATGTCCGTCACGATCAATGTCGCGCCCCTTGACGTTAAGGATCGATATTTTATCCGGCTTTGTTCTCATCAAGCACCTATTTGGTTTAAATTCTTGCATGATAATATGCGCAAACAAGCGGCAATATAAAGCAAATGGTGAAGCTGGACGTAGAAAAACCGAACCGGCAGCCGCAGAGCCCGGCGAGGAGGCGCGCGAACAGCCGCTCCATCGGCGACCTGGACGCAGTAAAATTTAGACAAGAAATACAAGAAAATGGTGGGCTGGGCTGTAGCTGAGAAACCTCGAACACAAAGACCGTTGCAATAAGGGTCGGTTTTCCAGCGCAGTAATTGGCGCGGTCACAGCACTGGTACTTAAAGTCCGTGGACTCATAGTGCGCAGACATGAAAATATATTCAGATGAAATCTGATGATTCTGATACACGTTTGAAGTTATTTGGCGATCGCGTTCGTTCACTGAGAATGGAACGCTCTATTTCTCAAGAAAGTTTTGCTGATCTATGCGATTTAGATCGAAGCTATATTGGTGGTGTTGAGCGTGGAGAACGCAACATTAGCTTAATCAATATTTTTAAAATTTGCAGAGCGCTTGAAATGCTTCCCGAAAAACTATTTGAGGGCATTGCTTATGAGTGATGAAATAGAACGGGCTGGTGAGTATGCAAAAAATTTACAAGTTGCAATGCGAAGCCTTCTAAATTCAATAGGTAATATTCCAATTGGTAAAGAGTCTCAATTTCCTTTCGGTTGGAGAAAGGCCGCAAAAGGGAGAACGGTTTGGCGGTTATTAGAAGAAGTTGTTTCTCAGAACCTAGAGAATTCTGCAGATAAAATCGGCTTAGATAATTTCAAACCTGCTGAATCAGAAGTTGGGGTATATGACTTTAGTTTTCAATTTCAGAATAGCCCAACAATATATGTAAATGTTAAATCTGCAGTAGCAGGTGGGCGAACGAATAAGGATGATATATCGAAGGCACCCGCTCTTTATAAATTTGTTTCTGATAAAAGTCCTTGCTTTTTGCTTATCGCGACAATCGAAATTAAGTTTATAGAAAACCCATTATCTATATCGCTCAATGAATGCTATGTTGTCCCCACGTTGTGGTTGCCAGACATTTATGTGAACCCATCAAACAACGGTAACTTGCAGTCCTCTAAATACAAGAGTATTGAAGGTTCTATTCCTAGAACTAGAGAACAATTTTTAGAAGCACTTGAAAAAGAAATGGGTGTTGCTGCGGCCAAACGTGCGGCTAAGCGCGCAAAGAATTAGGTTAGCTTAGTAACATTAGAGCTAAATTCAGATATAAAATTTATAATTTGAGAGTTAAATTTTAGATCGTCGTATATCACTCGATCAATTTGAGAAATGTAGAACTGACTTTCTTTCGGTACTGTTTTTGCTTCGTATGCCTTGTTAGCTAGAGACCCTATTTTTTCTTTTGCGGTCTTGGATAGTGAAGGAATCGGGATTCTAGAAACATACCCTGCAGTGATCATATTTGATCTAATCATTACGCCGCGAACTATGTAAGTACATAGACTGCTGTTTAAGTAGGCTAGTAACCACCATTTGTCATTTCCCTCTACAATGATATTGGCATTGACACCAAACACGGAATTTTTTGGTAATACGGCGGCACCGAATGCGACGCCCATTGATGAACATGTTATACCGCCTTTAAACAGATATCTTTTATTGCGAACCATGAAGTTGGAAATAGTAGAATCAAGGGTTAAAAAGTTCGTTGTCAAAAAAGCATCAGGTTGAGTATAAAATCGTCTAGAACTAGGGTTTTTATAGAATGGGTAGGGAAATTCGTCGCTTTGCGATGCCGACAGATGAAGGCGATCATTGCCCGTCGAAATGCCTGTAATACAAGGGAATTTCTCGCCCAACCTGCTTTCTAAAAATAACTCTCTGACTTTATTAGGTACCTCGATCAAAAACTCCATACGATCTCTTTCACCTGAAAGACAGAGTTCATCTTGTTTCACAAACTCAAAATTTTCAGTTTCTAATAGAGTTTGAAAGTCATGTGTAGAAGCAGGTCGGTTAGAAGTGGCTATGTACCCAATAGTTTTTTTTGTTTTTTGCATGATAAGAATGCAAGTTCTAACATCTGCGCCTTGTTTAAAAAACAAATCAGTCGGGCAAAGGTGCAAACAGTGAACGGTACAGTTTTTTAAAATTTCTCGCCGAAGCGCCTCATGCCCACGTGCGGTTAAAAAAGAGTCATGAATTATGACACCAATAGCCGCCCCAGGTTTAGCAAGGCGGATTATAGCGCTCAAAAACAAAGAATACATGTTCAGTGTGGCGTGAGAACCGAAGATAGCTGCAAAACGTTTTTTATTGGAGCGCAGATAATCAGTTTCATGACAATTATATGGTGGGTTCGCAATTATGATATCTGGAGAAGGTAACTTTCTTCCCAACAGTGGCGATAAGTGATCATCTATGAATAAATCAATGAAATCATCTTGTGTGAAATAATCAACGCATTCTGGCGAAAAATCTAATATGTCTATGCCGTGAACCTTCAGGTGTGGACGCTTTACATGAAGAGTCATCTCACCTTTCCCAACACATGGATCTAGAGCTATAGATGCTTTAGGGCATAGTTCATGAAGTTTTTTAGAAATATATTTTGAAATAAAATCAGGGGTAGAATAATAGCCCGTTTCCCTCCGATCAACGCCAGATTCATTCGTTACAATTTTAATATTTCGAGCCAAATTTACGTCCTTTTGATAAATCTCTATTACATTTGGAAGCTGTAAACGCATGGAAAGCGATTACTCACCTTCCACAGCCCTTGAGTACGAATAAGAAATAATCTCATTGGGGCTCATGCCGCACCGTACTGCCATTGCAACTATAGTAGCGAGCAAGTCAGGGGCAAAGCGTAAGGCAACAGTCACCCTTTTGGCTTTCTTTACAGTGTTATTGTATATCACTTTCATATCGTTTTGAAGGCCTTTGTCTAGATGCCAGAGGGATGCAACGGGAGAGCGCAGCATCTCCCTTGCCAAGAGGTGTTGTAATACAACACACATCTTGCGGTACGCGATAACCTTTGTTTTTTGTAGAAATAAACTGAGTAGCCATCCTTTCGGAGCCGCTGTCGCTCGCCTTGCCCTGATCTGGGTGAGCGAGAGGGGTGGAGGAAGGATGGCGGGCTTTCCTTTTGGTGGGCTTGAGCTGTTAAAACGGGTCATTCAGGGCATGTTAAAAAAATTTATCGAACACCTGCTGGTGTTTTCTGCAAGTCTTTGAAATTTCTGGGTTTCAGATGGATTCGCCTTGAAGCAATAAGCCCCGCAAGCTGGATTTTCAGCGTTCATTTTATGCCGTCAAAAACACCGTTCTCGAACACCAAAAACCGCCCTGCCTTCAAGGGGTTAAACGGCATTTGCATAAAAAATGAAGGAATGGTGGGCCCGGCAGGACTCGAACCTGCGACCGGACGGTTATGAGCCGTCAGCTCTAACCAGCTGAGCTACAGGCCCATCTGTTTTCCATTGCAAACCGCATATTGCCTCAATAGGGCGAACAGGCCCCTGGCAAGATTTAGCGCAATAAAAAGGTGCTTTCGTGGTCAGATCCCCACATCTATTACGGATTGACGGGTGCATGCAAGAGCAAATCCACTTCTGTTTTTCTTGTGACCATCTTGCAGCCATAGAATATTGATAATTTATGTTAAATAGTGAGATATTACGGCCCCTTATTGCTTAATGCGGGGGCTTTGACAAACCCCGAACCGGAGCCTCCCCATGCGATTCATTCCCAATTTTCAACAATCTGCCCCCTTGCAGCCCCGATCCATCGTGCTGATGGCCCTGATGGCAGCGATTGCCCTGCTGGTTCTTCGCCAGCCCCTGCCACTACACGCCCATGACGGCAATGGAGATGGCGCAAAAGCCACACGAACACTGACGCTTTCGGCCATTGGTTCCATCAAAAGCCAGCCTGATATGGCCAGCATCAACACAGGGGTAACAAGCGAAGCCGTGAAAGCCAGAGACGCCCTTGATGATAATAATGAAGCCATGGCCCGCATGATGAAAAGCCTGAAAGCGGCTGGGCTAGAGGGCCGCGATATCGCCACATCGCAATTTTCCGTGCAACCACGCTACCAGCACTTCAAAAATGGACGCGCCGCCAGAATCATTGGTTATCGGGTCTCCAATTCCGTGCGCATCACGGTACGCAACCTGGATCGACTGGGCACCATCCTTGATCGGGTCGTAACCGTTGGCTCGAACCGTATTAGCGGTATCCAGTTTGGCCTTTCAGATCCCGATAAAACTCTTGATGATGCGCGTAAAGACGCGATGCGTGCGGTGCTCGACAAAGCGGCCCTTTATGCCAAAGCAGCTAATGTTGGACTTGGCGAAATTCTATCGATCAGCGAACAGGCCAATCAGAATTTTCCGCGCCCCATGCAAATGCGTGCCATGCGAGCCGCAAGCTCAGTTCCCATTGCGCCAGGCCAACACACAACCAAGGTCACCGTGCATGTCAAATGGGCTCTTACTAAATAGGGGGTAAATCGACACCGCTGACACGAGCACTATTGCGCTGACCAACCGCCATCAATCGACAAAGAGCTACCGGTCATATTATGCGCCAGAGGGGAACATAGAAACAAAACAAGCGCGCTGATCTCACGCGCGTCTGATATGCGCTGGCTCGGTTGTTTTTCCAAGAGCATATCTTTAATACCCGCCTCGCGGTCTCCATCATGTGCTTGTGCCCTTTCCTCGATCTGCGGCTCGATAAGCGCTGTCTCCGTCCAGCCGGGGCAGATCGTGTTGACCGTCACACCGCCCTGCGCTTTTGTACCAACGTCCGCATATTCCAGCGCTGCCGCTTTGCTCAAACCATTGAGACCAAATTTGCTGGCCACATAAGGCGCCTTGTCAACCGACGCCACAAGCCCATGAACCGAGGCGATATTTATCACCCGGCCATAGCCGTTTTGCGCCATTTTTGGCAGGGCATGACGCATGGTATGAAAAGCAGCACTCAGATTGACCGCAAGGACATTATCCCAGATCTGCGCTGTTGCCTGCGCTAGCGGCGTGGTGATCTGAATACCGGCATTATTGACCAGGATATCAACGCCCCCCGCCTCATCCAATTGTGACATCATCTGATCAATCGCGCTCACATCGCGCAAATCGACATTGAAATATTGGCTCTCCCCGGCTCCCGCGCCATCCACTTGCGCTAACGCATCCGCGTGGTGCTGTTGATCACTTTGACCATGCAGGACGATCCGCGCCCCGGCCTGCGCCAAACCAATCGCAATGGCCAGTCCGATGCCGCTGGTTGATCCTGTTATCAATGCCATTTTACCGTTCAGATTAAGATCACTCATAGCGGCTCCCTTTTGTCAGATAAGCAGATAAATGATGGCAATATAGGTCATCATATGGAGGAGTTGATCAAGGCCAAAGGCGATCCAGTATCGCCGGTTTCGAGTGGTCAGCCCCTTGTTCAATACGTAATTTTTCTTCAGCCAGTCCAGATGGTAATGGACGATGATTTCAGCACTGATCAAGGACACCGCAACGAGCAGGCTGGCGGCAGGCAAAATCAGAAATACTGGCACCGAGCAGATGCCATGTATCCCCGCATGCTCCAAGCCTCCCCAATGCCCATAAATATGTTTATTCTTGAACTGGCTCTGACTTTGAAAAACAAAATCGGCGAAAAAATGCTTGATCGTAAGCCAGCTGATTGCCAGCAATATTATATTTGGATCAATATTCAATTAGATTTCCCTGCCCTTTGAGGCTGCTCATCAAAGGCCAAGCGTCTCTCGTAATGAGCATATAGCCGCTCCAGCCCCTCAAACTTAACTTGCATACAATCTTGCAACAAGGCCCTCACCTCTTCCCTGACGCCCCTTGGTCCTCACATCATCGACTTTAAGAAAGGCAAGAAGGGGCGCTGAAGTTACAATGCTTTTGGTGACAAGAATATCAACATCGTAGGTTTTGGTCAAAGCCTCGACGCGCGACGCTATATTGACGCTATCGCCAATGGCAGAATAGTCAAAACGCTCCAGCGAACCAAGATTGCCGACACAGCACGCCCCCAAGGGTCAACTCTTCGGGTTTTCCATCAAAATGCCAACAGCCCCCTTGTGCGGCCACTAATACAAAGCAGAGGATTTATCACCAAGCGCCATGACCGGCGGTTCTCAAATAGAGGTTTTGAAATGTCGAAAACAAGATAGAAAAGCGCTTTCCATATCAATAAATGCGTTTAACATCCCAACTCTAAACAGCTATGTAAATTTTTTCATTTTCCAGGAGCTTTCATGCCTGACGATTTTAAAGCATATTGGCGTAAAGCCTTTCCAGATTGCGATCCTGCTGGCTATATGCTGCGCGAACAACTGCCCGAGCAATGGTGGCGCTTTCATTCCTTGCCGCTCTCAAAACGTTATCCTGACAATGAAAACGAGATGAAGATCGTGCTCCATCGAGCCAATGCTGTCGCCTCTGATATATTAGGAAACGGAGCCGATTGCTGGGTTGTTTCCAGCCTGTTTCATAAACCTGAAGAACCATTTCAAACCAAATGGGAGCAAAATGTCCGGCACCCTCTCGATTTGCAACGCGCTTTTAAATGGCAAGCCTATGACGATGAGCAAGTCTTTCATGCCTATGCCGGGTCATGCTGCTGGCGACCAACAAAACAAGATGATCTTTTGTCTCAACTTGCCGACGATAAGTTCCGGGACATTCTTTGGATATCCAAAAAAACCGGTGCCATCTTTGCGCCCTATGCCGGAGGCGTCGATATTTTCATGCCCCGCAATGAAAGCGCTCAAGACTATAAGAAAAAATACAAGATGTGGCTTTCAGAGCACCCCGGCGGGGTGTGATTTTACAAAAAACCTTTTTGTGATCGCCATCACTTTTATCCTCATTGTTTGTGGCAGTATCAATCAGCAAGCGCGATGAGCGCTGCACAACAGCACGCATCAAAAATTGTAGCAAGGGTCAATGAAATGCCGCGCCTTCTTTCACTATTAGAATTCCTGCAAACGGGGTCGCTAGGACCTGTAAATCTCCAATGCACTTCCTTGGAGATTGCAAAACATCTTGGTCGCCTGTTGGACTCAGATGAAGACGAACTTCTATACTGGCTATATGGAGAACACCTGAAGATACTGTTCCATGCTGCCCCTTTGGAGCAGATGGAGTTTTTCAAGATTGACTATGCCGCTCAACTGTCGGGCGATCGTTTCGCAATTGGGCCGCAGTTTGACGTTTCCCTCGATGGATTTCGTGGCGATATGACGGCCTCCGATTTCCTGCGCTGGCTGCTTGATGCTGGCATTGAGTGCCATATTGAATATGAGATCTATAAATATGACACGGATCGTATCGGCCTTCTTAATTTTGAAATCTACATAAGCGAGCACGTAAGGGTCATGTATGGCGGCACATCAGGATACGGCTTGTCTGATGTGCTAGGCAAGGCTTGCCAGGGTCGTTGCTTTCTTGACTTCAAAAACGATGATCACCATCAATTGCTCGCACAGATTGACGGTTTGCACGACATCATACGAATGACCGCCATCCCTGCTGCGCACAATGTGCCAGCAACGCCGGGCTCTATCAAGCTGGCGGCCAGGGACTATCTGGTGCTGGTTGATGAAAAATCCTGTGCAACAAATAAGCTCGCACCCCACCAAAGATAAAGAAGTGGCGAAGCCAACCTATCGGCGGGTCCAGTTTTGCCCACCGCAAATAAGACCGCCCAGCACACAACCTTGCACTTGCAGGCGTTTCTTGCCGATCAGGCGCATTTTTGAAATGTACCATTGCCCAGCATCTGCATCGAGGATTTGCCCGCCGGAGTAAGAGCGGCCCTTGCGGCGCATGCTCTTGACGATGATCGTGCCAAACATTTTGCGGTTCACGTTGCGCCCACCTCCACCAACCAGCCTGCCGCAATATCTAGTGCCGCAACGGTAAAACTTGATGTAACCCCATGAGCCGTTTTTGGCGCCGGTTTTCCAAGTGCCAAGGATATCAGCGTGGGCAATGGCGGGGATTGCAAACACCGATAATATCGTAACAATTATGATGGAGGCCTGGAGCGTCAACGTCTTCATAGCATTTCCTTTTTTAGCGGAACCATAAGTGTAAATTTCGTGCCAGCCTCAGGACTGCTGGTGTGTTGCAACGATAGTCCTGCAGTTTCAGCCTGTTGGCGAACAATTGCAAGGCCTAAGCCGAAGCCGGATGACCCCTCACCCTTTTGCCAAGGATCGAATAATCCTTGCCCCTCAGGGTCGAGCTTGTCAAAATCGCCATGAGTGTTGTTGGCAACTTCAAACGCCACCTGCGGTCCTTCAACTCTTGCAATGAGGCTGACTGTGCCGCTCCTGGTATGCTTTATCGCATTGGAAATCAAATTCGATAAAACCCGCATCAATGCAAGAGGGTGAACCTCGATAGTCCGGTCCACCGATTTAACATTGAAACCAAGATCCTTGCCATTTGCTTCATCGCGAAACCTGCGCTGCAGTGTCTTCGTGATAAGATCGACCGAGACGGGTTCGCTAGCATTGAGCTCAAGGGCGGGCCGCTCATCATCATGCACCGGATTTGCAACAGGCGCATCGGTAGCAATATCAGGGCTTTTCCCCTCCCTCGCTTCCTCCATGTAGCTGGCAGCCAGTTGATCGAGATATTCAAACGCGGTTTTCAATTGCTCTTGTACTTCTGGTGGCTTGTTCTGGGCCAAAACCGCGATACTGGTTCGCAGGGAAGATATTGGCTGACGAATATCGTGGGATGCCGTTGCCAGGCGCATGTTTTGCAGGCGCGCAACTTCGCGCGCCGCGCTATAGCGTTTCTCCGCTTCCAGCAATTCCTTATTGATACGTGCCTGTTCCATCGCCTGATCAAGCGATTTTTGAATGACCTGTTCGCGGTCAGAACGCACAACAATAATCTGATTGAGAAATAGAAACGAGAAGGCGATGAGGCACAGGGCCATAACCACCCTGTTGACGGTCGTGAGATGGACGTCAAACCCGAACCAGCCAAAAGAGATAAAGACGGCTGCAAAAACAGCACAAACAAGAACAAAGCCAATCAGGTAACGAATGAGCTGGTCTGGCCCTCCTTGCAGCCGCGTAAAGGTGGCAAGCGGGATAAAATGTATTATGCCTGAGGAAGCAGCCACAACGTTGAATAATAAAATGGAGGTGTCAAGCGGCAGGCTAAGACTGGTCAACCAGGGTATCCAGACCAAAACAGCTGCAACGCGCAACGGCATCTTGAAACGGGTGAAGGGGTGATCTGGCGTAATGGAGTATGATGCAAGCGCCACGATGCACATCGTCGTGAGATAGCCAAAGACCTGCAGTTCGCGCGGCTCAAGCGCTAAACCTGACCAGACAATGCCGGTTACATTTTGTTCAAGCAGACCGACATAAGCCAGGCCCATAGCAATGAGACCCATATAAGCGGACCAAATATACCGTTTCAGAGCGATCGATACGCCAAGAAGCGCAAAAATCATGGTAAACAGGCAGGTATAAAACACTGCTGAACTGACTACCGTTGCATTCAAATGGCCTAGTTCTACCCTTTGCGTGGCGAACTCGATCGCAAAGGCTGGCGGGCAAAACAAACTGCTTGCGAGCAAGACCGCCATCGTCGCTGGGCCGCGGTAACTATTGAAACCTGCTTGCGATAGTTTACCTTGAACAAACATGCTATCCTACTCCCAGCTCGGCTGGAGAAAATTTTTTTATGCCATACCACACTGGAAGTAAGTTTACTGCGATAATTGCCGATGACCATACGATTGTACGATCAGGATTAAGGACTGCTCTGGAAGAGCCAGGCTTTCTGGGAATTGACGGTATTGAAGTCATTGGCGAAGCGGAAAACGGCCTGGAAACCATAGAGCTGGTCAAGACCTTGCGGCCTGATCTGTTGCTTCTTGATATCTCCATGCCGTTCGCCTCGGGCGCCGAGATTTTACTCGATATCCAGCGCTGGAGCCCGGATACCAAAATTGTCGTGCTGACGGCGGTGACGTCAAGCGGCCTATTGGCTGGTCTGGTTGAGGCGGGTGTCGAGGGCTTGTTTTCCAAGGCTTCAGACAGTGCAGAGCTATTTGAGAAATTACCCCTGATCCTTCGTGGCAGTAAACATGTTGAATCAAAAATACTTACACTTTTGGAGCAATCTCCACCACTGCCTGATCTGACACCGCGCGAACGCCAAACACTCAACATGCTTGTCGCAGGGAAAACCAATGCGGAAATTGCTGATCTGATGGGGATTAGCCCTAAAACAGCGGAGAAACACCGAGCAAGCTTGATGGCAAAAATGCAGGTACGCTCGCTGGTTGAATTAATGTCCAAGGCATTGAGAGAAAATCTCATCGAACAACAAAATATTCTGTAGTAAATAAAGTCCATCTTACAATTCCTCGTGTGTAAATCGTCATTGCAATATGAATGTAAGATGAATAAGCCCCCCGTGGAATGGGGTATTCCCCCCATATGATCCAGCACGTTCAGTATGTATCTTTTTCTCAACGGCAACAAAATTGCCAAACGGCAATCACCGTCACACAGCTTGAGAGAAGGAACTTCAAAATGTCGAAAATTGAAAAATCTACCACCAGTAAAATAACCCGCCGCAACCTCCTTACCCGCGCCATTCTACCCGCCCTGGCAGTTGCCCTGCTCGCTGGTGTAAGCGTAACAACCTATTCCAGCACGGCAGAGGCTGCTGCCTCCTCCTACTCTAAAGGATATAGCCAAGGCCGCAAAACCGGCTACAATCACGGCTACGAGGATGGCTATAAACGCTCCTACAAGGCTTCGTACAGAGATGAACTCAGCCGTCCCAGTTCTCGTGGCACCTTCTCCAGTGCCAACTCCAACAACAGCTGGGCAGACTTTGTCCGTGGCTACCAAGCAGGTTACAAGAAGGGCTACAACACAGGCTACCCGGTAGGCAAAAGTGCTGGCCGTAGCGATGGCAGGGACGATGCCATAGACCTCAAAGACGATCTGCGCTCAAGACTGCGCGAATGTATGCGAAGCGGTGGTTACAACTGTGGCTAGGACGCCAGAAATGGCATGACGGCGGCGGGGGTGCAAAAAGCCTCGCAACCGTCAGTCCCCTTAAGTCAGCACACCAAGCAATTGGCAGTAAATGACATTGCCCTGTTCACGCCAGACTGAAACAGGCAAGCTACTCAATACAGTAAAAGGAAAGAAAAATGTTTCATTCAAAGCAATTCTTTTATACGCGCGGGGCGAAACTAAAACATATTCTCCTTGCGACCATTACCGTTGGCGCGCTTTTCGTGACAGGGACCGCCCAGGCAGTGATCATATCGCCAAACGGCATGACGATAAAAAGCCCTCCGCTGACCTAGTTTGACAACACTCTCGTCCAGCAGGTTCATTACCGCAGCTATCCTCACCGCCATCATAAACAACATCCTGGCGCCGGTAATGGCAAGAAAAGACCTGATCATTATATTTCCAAAAAGCAGTGCAGAATTGCCTGGAAAAGACGGAAAGCCTATCGTGGAAAATATACGGTTCCCTCATGGTATAGGAGCAAATGTGTCGCCCAGTACGGATATCCACCTATTGGGGAATCCGGAGCGGAAACAAATCCGGCAATACCGCAGCAGTGCATAAGAGCCTGGAGACAGTACAAAATTTTCTTGAGAACGTCCAGTTCTTCGATGACCCAGAGGATGCTCGCAATCTTTCGAAAGTGTATGAGCATTTACGCGAACACAACGAGATAGGCTCAACCCCATTGACCTGCGCCCCAAGAACCATTCTGATGGAAAAGACCAAGATAATGAACAAGACATATCATCAACACGCGATACAAAAACCAAGTTCCGCTTTGGCTGCTTTGACGACAGCTATCGTAACAGCGGTGGCCCTCACAGCTATTACCTTGCCAGCAAGCGCAAGTAAGTTTGATAGCTGTCGCGATAATTGCGCCAAACTGCAGCTGATCTTCACTCCACAGCGAGATGATGATGGCGACGATAGCGAACAGCGGTTCTGGAAGCCAAAATGGCAAGGCGTACGCCTGGATGCACGCATGCACATTGACGCCGGTTATGACCATCCCTTTGTTGCACACGAATATTGCAATGAACGGGGATATAAACGAGCCTCAAGCTACCGGGTCGCGACGGCGAGGCGCACCATCGGCCGCGGCGACAAACATATCTTTCGCAACGGCAAAAGCTCCAACACCGCGTTTCGCTACATACACTGCGCACGCTAAACATCGCCCCCGAGACACCATGGCAAGAGTTGACGGGGGCTGATGCTCAAGGCTTCATGGACGATAACAAGTCGCGGTGTGTCGAGAATTACACGATTAAAAAACAGGCGATTTTCAGCTCAGATTAAATGACCCTGGAGCACTCGGCCAGCTCAGTGGATTGGCATTGCCATCACTCCGGAAAGCCGTATTAACGGACTATTTACATATTTTTTTTAAGTCTAAACGATATTATTAAGTTTTTGACTTACGATTTGCAAATCCCACGTCGTTAGGGAAAAGTTCTAAGCCAACTGGCGTTTGAATTTAACAGATGAGATAAAATATGACGATCACCGGTATTTTCTCGTGCAGAGAAAAAGTGCCTAGTAATTCATTATTTAATATTTTTTTTGCTAGCACAGCAATAGCATTCTTTTTATGTCCAACCCAAAGAGCTGCCTTAGCCGAGGATCTAAATCACCCTCGTATCGAGGTAGATTTAGGTGTTGAGGCTGGGGGGGACTATACTTTTAGATCAGAGGATTCCGCAGCTGAAGTCAGTGATGTTTATCCAACCATCAATTTGGGTATCGGGCTACATGCTAACCAATATTTTTCTCTTCACGGGGCATTTGTATTGGAACCTGTGATAGATATTGAACCACGCACTCATCGCTATTTCAAACATCTCGGCGTGTACCTAGAAGAAGCCAATGTGCAATTTTACTCTAATGGTTTCCGTCTGACGGCAGGTAAATTTAATCCCTCTTTTGGAATGGCATGGGAACGTGCGCCATCCATTTATGGAGCAGACTTTGCAAAAGACTATCAACTGACTGAACAAATCGGCCTTGCAGGAGAGATAACCCTGCAACGAAATCCATTCGGCAAGATGGCTTTCACCACAGCAATCTTCTTCGATGATACAACGGACCTCAATCGATCCTTCATAACCAAACGTGGGCACGCAACACTTTTCAATGGGGGAGCCGGTAACACCGAAAAGCTGAATAACATATCTCTCACGCTTGATGGTGAAGCCTTTCTGGGGATGGATAATCTAAATTATCACTTGGGATACCGTTTCCGCTCTAAGGGAGAAACAAGCCAATATCCCCATGATGAAAATGGTCTTGTTGCCGGATTGTACGGAATGCTCAAGCTTGATGACCGTGAGATCGAGTGGATTGGTGAATTTACTACAATCAACAATGTCAGTGGATCATCTAACAACGCGTACTGGTTCACATTGGGGGCAAGCACCCAATACGGAGTTTATAATGTTGCTGCCAGCTATACGGGACGATGGATTGATGTTGAAAGTGGCAGAGATCTCAACGACACCCTGCTGTCTTTTTCCGCCGGGCGTGAGCTTGATCGGGGCTGGAGCGCTGATCTTGGTTATAAATATGAGCGCCTGTCCTATACGAACAATCATACGATTGGCCTGAGATTTTCCAAAAGCCTTGAATACAATTCCGCAGAATAAAGTAGTTCAGGGTAATCCCCCCATTTTAAACGGGGGTTATTGGTAGAACCTTGTTTGTCATGCGGCGTTTGCCAGTTTTGCTGCTGGCTGGAGGTCAATCAATAGAGTTAAGACACATGATTGTGAAAGATCGGCAAGACAAGAGGCGTGAAGCTCCTGTTGAGTTAATGCAATATGATCGCTGAAACTATGTTTCTATCTGTGTCACTTAGTGTGACCTCAAAATCTGTTTTATTGCAAGCCCGCCACATTTTGATTGCAAGCCGTTACAACTAACCAAAACACCCTCAGGATTGCCCTTGATTTGACCCCATATTGAGGACTGCCAAGAACATTGTGACCAATTCATCAACCAGTTGATCTATGGTTTTGTCGGCAAAACGGTCATCTTTTTGCAAACATTTTGTTATCAGCGCCTCGCGGATCATACCCTGAAACATCAGTCCGGCAATTTGCGAATTGATGCTCACCGCCTCTTCTTCATTGGTTTTTTCTTCGATCACATAGTCAATGAAATCGACAAAATTCTTCCAGCGGTTTTCAAAGAATTCCTGGCTTGCATCTGAACCATCTAGAAGGCTGTGTAACTCCATTTTGAGAATGCTCGGATGCCTCGACATCTTACGTACAAAGATGTGGGTCATATTTCGCAACACCTCTTCGAGATCATCCCCCGCCTGATGCACGACATCCAGATATTCTTCGCGGCGGCAAGCGAAGCGATGCTGCACGGCCTCGTATAGCTCCTCTTTCGACTTGAAATGCTGGTAGAGCAGCGCCGGACTGACACCAACCTCTTGCACAATATCATCTATGGAAACGCCGTGAAATCCCTTTTCAGAAAACAGCTGCATTGCCGCTTCAATGATCATGGCCTTTCTCTCTTGCCCTGATAGGCGCTTTGTTGGGGCCATTTCATTTGCTTTCTGTTGATTTGGGTACTTGTCCTATAGCAGATGAAAGGCTTGAATTCATCCAAATTTTTAACTCTGCTTTGCGGCCCTCATACTGTTTGGTTTGTTTTTTCTTGATTATAAGTAAGTATTCACTTATAAATTCTCCGAATGCTGGATGTCAGTCAATTGTCTACGCGTAAAAGTCCCCTCTCACCCGGCTGCACTTCAGGTAAGGAGCGTGTTTTTTGATCTGCAAGGAGAACGTTTGTGCAAAAGAAAACAGTTTTGGTTACCGGCTCCACGAGCTTCGTTGGCAGCCATATTCTTCAAGCTTTGATCTGCCTTTGCTCCTGGCGTATCGAGGCTGCAAAAACACCCCCATAGCAAACGCTCTGCATCCACACTTTATAGGAAGTTCGCAAGGATCGGCTATCGATCGAGCTGACAAAAAAACCAGGGAGACGAAAAATGAATGTCACATCAATCGCGCGATTTGACGAGGATCTTGATGCAAGGGGCCTGAATTGCCCGCTGCCGATACTCAGAACACGTAAAGCCATCAAGCCACTTGAAACCGGCGCTCTCTTACGGGTGTTGTCAACAGACCCCGGATCGCAAAGCGATATCGAAAGCTTTTGCAAGGCGACTGGTAACGAGCTTGTGTCCTCGCAAGAAAATAGCGGCGAATTTGAATTCATTATTCGCAAAAACTAGAACAGGGAAAAAAGACATGAATGTTGTCGATAAAACGAATACGAAACCTTCTTCCGACGATTTGAGCCCACAGCAAAAAGACGCCATGAAACGCTGGGTCGAGACCCTGTTTGAAGAGGAGATGAAAAAACGCGAAGCGGCACATACGCCCAGCATGGCAATTATTGCCACCAAGGGTACGCTCGATATGGCCTACCCGCCTTTCATTCTCGCATCAACCGGCGCTGCACTGGGGTGGGATGTGTCGATCTTCTTCACCTTTTATGGCTTGTTACTCCTCAAAAAAGATATTGATGCCAAGGTCAGTCCGCTTGGCAATCCGGCCATGCCGATGAAAATGCCGATGGGGCCAAAATGGCTGCAAGACATGAATATCACCCTGCCCAATGCCATTCCATCTCTTGTGCCCGGTTTCGAAAGCACAGCCACGGCCCTTATGAAGAAGACGTTTAAAAACAAGGGCGTCGCCACCATTGAGGAATTGCGTGAGCTATCGATAGAAGCAGACGTTCGGATGCTCGCATGCCAAATGACCGTCGATGTGTACGGTTTCAAGCATAGCGATTTCATCGAGGGCTGCGAATATGTTGGCGCTGCAACCTTCCTGCCTGAAGCGCAAAAAGCAGATGTGACGTTGTTTATCTAAATCTGTAACGGCAAGAGAACCACCTAAATGTTCAGACTGCAATCACCATCTATTTACGTGACCTATTGAAAGGGCCAGATATGCTGATCAAAGCCATTGAAGACCAGGTCTTCCGCAAGGCGGCACCGCTTGCTGTCCGCTATCTGGTGAAACCTGATCTTAAAACCAAATAGCCCCTGGCCCGTCAGGTCCTGGATCAGGCCGCGCGAGAATTTCAGGTCGCCCCACCAGTGACCATTCATCTCTATGACCCACAACTCATGGCCGGGGTATGGAGCGCGGCACGAGAAGTTTATGTGGTCAATCAACAAGGACGCGTCATGCGCGAAGCGGTGGCCGCTGCCATATCCTCTCTCAATAAATGTCCCTATTGCGTCACCGTCCACACCTCATTGTTTGCCAGTACTGGAGGAAACATTCGCCATCTTGACGAGCCTGCCAAACTCACAGCTGAAATCAGCGCGGCTTATGAGTGGGCGAAAAAGACGCTTGAGCCTGGCGCGAAAAATCTACAGCATCCCTCCGTCGCCCCGTCTGATATCCCGCAGATTTTTGGGACGGCAGTAGTCTACCATTATCTCAATCGTGTGATCAGCGTGTTTCTCGGCGAAGTACCGGTGGCGCTTCCCGGTATGAAGAGTTCGCTGGGACAAAAAATGATGCGGGCCAGTTTCACGTTTTTTGGCAATCGCTTTGCCAATCTTGACCCACAACCGGGTCAATTCATCACGCCTGAAAACAAGGAATTACCTCATCAGTTCTCTTGGGCTGCTTCTAATACACATGTCGCTAAAGGGCTGGCACAGTTTGCCTGGGCCGCCGAACAGGCAGGGGCAGAAGCCGTACCAAAGGAAGTGCGGGCGCTTGTTCTTGATCATCTTTCAAACTGGCGCGGCGAGCATCCACCGCTCTCAAGGCAATGGCTGGAAGATCTAGTTGCCCCCCTTAACAATCAACAAAAGCCGGCTGCCCGATTAGCGTTGTTGAGCGCCCGCGCGGCATGGCAGGTCGACGGTTCGCTCATCAAAGATTTTCGCAAAATTACCCCGGGCGACAAGGTGCTTCTCCAAACGGTTGCATGGGCAAGCTTTGCCGCTGCCCGCCACATAGCAGGCTGGTTCCCGATTTCTCAATCCAGGGAAGCATTGGAAAGCGATCATGACCAGTAAACAAACACAGGCAGAATTCAAGAGCATCCGAGCCCATCATTTTCCCGGCACGCGAGCTTTAAAACCTTCATGTTCATATCTGCCATCATTTAGGTGACTCTAAATCTCCATGAAGTTCATGAGGGGTGCAAAAACTATAGAAATAGCGACCAAACATTGAATTCTTGTCTTCCAGAGCTTCATACTTTTTGATGCTTTCTTCATTTTTTTGCGCTTGCTGGCCTCTTCTTTTTTGCCGCAATCTCTGCATCTTCCACATCTGGAACATCTTCAACCGTCAAATCGAATGGACGAACAGGTGTTTCAGGAGGCATGGTTTATGAGGCTGGTCGAAAAACCTGAAAATTTGACATAACCAGACTCAGTATAAAATGTTTTGTAAGTTTATCACCTAACTGGAAACCGCTATGGGTACACTCAAAAAGGTCATGACAAAAGCGGCTTTCCAACCATCTATGACCGCATCTATCACGCTTTAGCCATTCGCATGGTTGGCACCTTCTTGACGGCTGACAAGAGGCACTACGCCAAAGCAAAGAGCTTCGGGCACATCAAACTAATTGAAGACTGGGAGAGTATTTTTATCGACGCGCAATAGGCTGACAGCCTGTTTAAGGCCAGAAGGGCACCAGAAGGTCCCGGCCTGTTTTTCTTTTTCACCCGCAATACCCCAAAGAATGGGAACTTAGCCACAAATAGTGACACACCCAAGCACAGGGCAGATTGTTACCCATGCGTTAGCCAGGACAATAACTGAGAATTACACCAGATTTCAGTGCTGTGTAAGTCGTTGTTTTATAGAGAAAAAATGGTGCCCGGAGGCGGATTTGAACCACCGACACGCGGATTTTCAATCCGCTGCTCTACCAACTGAGCTATCCGGGCATTTAGTCTTTTGCGTTTGGAAAACCAAGTTTCCCTAAACGACCCAAGCTAGCACTCAGGCAAGAAACCTTAGGGCAAAGCAATATGGCGAGACCCGCCGTTTATAGTCTGTTCAATTCCTCATGTCCAGACTTCATATGGGACTTTACGCAACTATCTTTTGTTGGGCGAATGCGACCGCAACAAGGGGTCAATCAGGCTGATTAACCCCTTATATTTATCTCACAAGATTTTAGACGCTCCCTTAACGAACCAGGGTAATAAACTCGACCCGCCGGTTTTCGGCAGCTTCGGAATCGCCACTGTTTTTCAAACGTTCTTCACCATAACCAACGGCCAGCAGCCTTTTGTCGGCAATTTTAAAACGGCTCTTGAGAAAATCGAGAACCGCCGTAGCGCGTTGCGACGACAGGCCCATATTATATTTGCTACCACCAACTGAATCTGTGTGCCCGGCGATGACAAAAGTCGCACCCGCCAGCTGACCATCGGTCAGGGCCTTGCCAATGCTTTCTAGTTGCGGCAGTGCTTTGTCGCTCAATTTGGATGATTTGTAGTCAAATTCGATCACCACATCAATCGCCGGCAGTTTTTTCTCGCTAACCAACTTGCCCAGATCGGTGCGCTCTTTCTTGGTCAGCAGAGCCACCTGTGTGCCTGATTGGGCCGACTTGGCTGGTTGGGCGGGCTTGACTGGTTTTTCCACCTTCATTGCCAGTTTTCCCGCCTTCATTGCCGGTTTGACCATGGCGGGCGCTGGAGCCGTCACCTTTGGCGCGACACTGACGAGCGCTGGTTGCGTGCGCTTATCGGCTTCATAATTGATATTCTTTTTCGCCACGACCATCGGCTTTTCAACGACAACGGGTTTGATTGCAGCGATCCGGGCTTTTTTCTTGATTGTTTCGACCAGTTTGTCAGCAGCTTTTTGTTTGGCCAGATCGGCCGTTTTGACTGCTTCCATCGAAACCGCCATTTCGCGCGGCTCTTGCACCATTGTGCTCGTTGCCATAGTGCCCGAAAGGGCGGCGACAAGCTTACGCGTTTTCGCATCGCTGGCCGATTTTTTTACCGGCTGCTTGGCAGGCATAACCATAACAGGCTTGCTCATGCCAATTTTTGTGTTCTCACCGGCTATTGCACCTGGCGGAGTTTTGGGCGCAGACCAAACAGGGCGGCGGACATTCTTATTCGTCTCCTCCCCCGTGATCGCGGCCATGAAACTGGCCACTTGCGAACCAGGATTGTCCATGGTTGAAAGACCCGCCACCGCGGTCCCCGCAACAAGAATAGCCCCACCAAATACTACCAACGGTTTCATACCGGCCTCCCAGAAACAAAATTCGTACAATATGCCTATATTCTTAGCACCCGAATATAACGAGAACGTCCGCGCTTCGCAAGTTATCAGCCGCACATGTCAATGTGTCATTCGCGCGCCAGGGTAATTTGCCGCAAAAAAGACTGGGTATACAGATGGTTCCAAGGCTGATCGTGCGTTAACCACAGTTTACATTGGCAACGGAAATGACCATGAGATGGCAAATAAAGCTAACGATTGAAATGTCTAGACAGAGGACGCGATAAAATAATCTCGCACAGTGCGCTGCTTCTCATCCATGTCTTGTTCGCTCTTATAGCGCTGATGGATCGCGAAAATCGTGCGCAGCCGTTGATCATGATGGGGGCTTTCCAACACCACTTTATCATCGTTTTTTGACTGTAAAAAATCGCTCACCCACTCACAGTCATCGCACAAAATGATCATGCAGCGCAGCATGCCGCTACGCACCGCGCGCTCATAAGTCAGGGCCATCACAGCTTTTCGCTCGACAACCGGTGCGCCAAGAAACTGAGCAATCACGGCATCGCGAAAATGGCCATTCCAGCGCTTGATGAGGGCGTTGCCAATGAGCTCCCTGTCAACTTCGTGGGGCACGATCACCATCGGCTGCTCACGGGCTGTTTGACGGGCGGCCGCCTTGACGGTCTGTATTAATCCGCCATTGGGGATAATATCGGCAATATTGGTTTCTTCGAGGGGGCGAATTTTCATGGCCACGGTGTGCTCGTCAATGCGCTGGAACGTGGTGAGCGAAAAATCAATAGTGTCTTCTTGCGAACGGGTGCGGCGCAATTTGTGCTGTTTGTAACGCCCCCAGATGCGCGTCAGGATTGCCCCGCCAATAACACCACCAAGCGCCGTCATGACGCCTGCCCAGAAATTCTCGACAAAAAACGCCAACATCGGATCAAAAACCATCAAGTAAAACTCCCTCCACGACCCCCTCATAAAGACTAGCTCAATTTGAACCATTGTGCCATCAACAATGCCGCGCACAGAGTTCAATAAACGTCATCCATGAATACTCAACACCCTAAATAGGGTTTCCAAAGGGCTGGCCCTTTGGCGGGAGCGCGAGGGCGGAGCCCTTCACCCCTGCCCTAGTCCTCATCCATCTTGAGGGCCTTGATAAACGCTTCTTGGGGGATGTCGACTTTGCCGAACTGGCGCATTTTCTTTTTGCCGGCTTTTTGTTTTTCCAGCAATTTGCGTTTGCGGGTGATGTCGCCGCCATAGCATTTTGCGGTAACGTCCTTGCCCATCGAGCCGATGGTTTCTCTGGCGATGACTTTGCCGCCAAGGGCCGCTTGAATGGGGATTTTGAACAGATGGCGCGGGATCAAGGTTTTGAGCTTTTCGCACATGCTCCGGCCACGGGCCATCGCTCTGTCCGCATGCACGACGATGGATAGGGCATCAACGGGTTCGGCATTGACGAGGATCTGCATTTTGACGAGATCGCCTTCTTCATAGCCGGTGAGATTATAGTCGAAACTGGCGTAACCGCGCGTGATGCTTTTGAGGCGGTCATAGAAATCAAACACCACTTCATTGAGCGGCAGATCATAGACCACCATGGCGCGCGAACCGGCATAGGTGAGATCTTTTTGGCGGCCGCGCCGATCCTGACAAAGCTTTAACACCGCGCCCAGATATTCGTCCGGCACCAAAATGGTAGCCTCTATCCACGGTTCTTCGATGCGCTCGATTTTCATCACATCAGGCATGTCGGCTGGGTTATGCAGCTCGATCTCCGTGCCATCGGTCAAGTGAATATGATAGATCACCGAGGGAGCTGTTGTGATGAGCTCAATATCGAACTCGCGCGTTAAACGCTCGCGGATAATTTCCAGATGCAGCAGGCCCAAAAACCCGCAGCGAAAGCCAAAACCAAGCGCCGCGGAGGTTTCCATTTCAAAGTCGAAGCTGGCATCGTTCAGGCGTAGTTTGGCCATGGCCTCGCGCAGATCTTCAAACTCGGAACTATCAACTGGAAACAGGCCGCAAAACACCACGGATTGCGCGGGCTCAAAACCAGTCAGGGCCTCAACGCAGGGATTTTTTTCATCGGTCACCGTATCACCGACGCGGGTGTCGGCCACCTGCTTGATGGCGGCGGTGAAAAAACCGATCTCGCCCGGTCCCAAAATGTCGGTCATTTCCTGTTTGGGGCGGAACACACCAACGCGGTCAATGAGATAGTTGGCATCCGTTGACATCAGTTTGACCTTCTGGCCTTTTTTCAAGATGCCATCGATCACCCGCACCAGCACCACAACACCCAGATAAGCATCATACCAGCTGTCGACCAGCATGGCTTTCAATGGCGCATCAATGTCGCCTTTGGGGGCTGGCAGTCCTGTGACGATGACCTCAAGCACTTCATTGATGCCAATGCCGGTCTTGGCGGAGATTTCCAGCGCCTCAGAGGCATCCAGCCCGATCACATCTTCGATCTGTTGGCGAATGCGTTCTGGTTCGGCAGCTGGCAGATCGATCTTGTTGAGCACGGGGATGATCTCGTGATCATTTTCCATGGCCTTGTAGACATTGGCCAGGGTCTGCGCTTCCACCCCTTGGCTTGCATCCACCACCAGTAAGGAGCCTTCAACGGCGGCCAGCGAGCGCGAAACCTCATAGGCAAAGTCCACATGGCCCGGCGTATCGATCAGGTTGAGCTGGTAGGTCTCCCCATCATGGGCTTTATAGTCAAGGCGTACAGTTTGCGCCTTGATGGTGATACCGCGCTCGCGCTCAATATCCATATTGTCGAGCACTTGCTCTTTCATATCGCGTGTGGCCAGCCCTCCTGTCACCTGAATGAGGCGATCGGCGAGAGTCGATTTGCCATGATCAATATGGGCGACAATGGAAAAATTGCGGATCTTGTCCAGCGGAGTGGGTTGGTTTTTGCTCATCAGGGCCTATTTAAATGTTCTTACTGGCTTTTCACAGCGATATCACACCAAAAAACGCTGCAAACTAATGTCTGCGGGCGCCAAGTCTGGCTGATCAGGTCGCGAGAAAAGGGTCAATTAACCGGTCTGCATGCCATCATGTACTGCGAACAGGGCTGTCATGTCGATAAAAAACACCACATAAAGCGGCGAGCAGATATCATGAGAAGAAGAGAAAATCATTTGATCCGTGATTTTGCTTCGATTTGTCAAACTTAACGCTCTTCATTAATATTGGCGTGCCCGACACGAAAAATCTGTACGGGATTGAAAAACCACAATATATTGAACTTGTTTTATAATTTACGATTGAGTTCATGAAAGTATTCGCACTCAAAACAGGGCGCTATGCCCTCACTCTGGCCTTACTGGGCCTCGCGTTTCCATCTAATGTCGTTGCTGGCGGACTTGATAAGGGTGTCAAAGTCGACAAGCATGGCGGAGCAGATGGGCGCCTGCTCACTCCCGATTCCAAATCTTCAACAAAACAAACACGCCCTACTCCCAAAGCTGAAGGTCGCCGCATGCGTCCCTCATTTGATCGCCCCGGCTCGAATATGCGAGAAGCGCGGGAGGCACAAGAGGCACGAGAGGCACGGGAAGCACGAGAGGCACGGGAAGCACGAGAGGCACGGGAAGCACGGGAAGCACAAGAGGCACGGGAAGCACAAGAGGCACGGGAAGCACAAGAGGCACGGGAAGCACAAGAGGCACGAGAAGAAGACGGCTTCGATAGCCAGAGCTCATCCCAGTCCTATCCTAAAAGCGATGCCATCCGCGACACGCCAACAACCTCTGCCAAAACCTATACAAAAGCTTTGGGTGCTATGATTGAGGCCAATAACAAAAAAGGCCGTCGGCAAGGGCATATAAAACTCTATGCAAAACGCCGAAACTGGGGACCGGGCGTCAAAATTCAGGCTTGTTTTGGTGACAATGTTCTGACCAAATTTACGATTGCTGACAAAGGGGCCAGTCGCACCTTGCGATTCCAGTATCAAAGGGTCACAGGCAAAACGAGCCCTAGCAAGCGGAACAAATGGGTCGCGGCCACGCCTGGCAAGCTTATCAAAGGGCGGTATATATATCTTCGAGCCCGATCTGAGCGGGAAAGTGATATTATCACGTTGCGCGTTGTGGGCATATGTATCGATAGTTCAACGATTAGATAGTCGCTTGTTGCCAGATTACTGACTCTTGGGGGAACTGCGAAGATGGTCTGGAAGCTGATTGCGAAAATTGCCCGTCTCTATGCGCTCATTGCCCTTGGCATCCTTGGCCTTATGTTGGTGAGCGACAAAATCATAGCGCACCAGCCAAGCGCGGATGAAAAGCTGCTGGCGCTATTCTTTCCTTATGGTGTGCTGGCCGGTCTGGTCATCAGCTGGATCTATATGAGGCTTGGTGGATGGCTCACGATTATGTCTGTTGCCGGATTTTATGTGACGTCTTACTGGCAGTCGGGGATCTGGTCATCAAATAATCTCCCCTTGCTTCTACCGGGAGCCGCGCCGCTTTTTCTACTGGCCAGTTTTATCAGGTCGATGGGCCAGCCCAAGCGAAAAAAGAAAAAGTCCCGTTAAGACCATAGAGCCCAAACGCCAAAGAGGCCATTTTGCTTTTTTTAGCAAATGGCCTCTTTGTGTTTTTCAAAGTATTTGCGTCAATAATGACAGCAACAGCTCTCGCCTATCTCTTCCCGTATACACAAACATTACCCTTTCTGGGGGGGAATGATAGTTTTGCCTTGGCTGTCACAACAATATCGGAAATAAATCTGCGATTCCCTTTGAGGTCCAATGGCCCGGTTGAATCGCCACTTCCCAATCGACCTCGATAAGACAGAACCTGCGAGGAGCGGTTACCGAAGGTGACCTTGGCCTCATAGATCGAAAGCCTTGCCTTGCCAGCCTTCAGCATCAAACTGCTGAACCGGCCCTTGCTGCGACCAACCGTGAAGCGTTCTCTATCCTTCTTGAAGGCAATCCTGGCACATCCAATTGGCACCCATTCACTCTCTTGCACGGGACGATTATCAATCCGGTCCAGGCAATTGCGTAACTGGTTTCTGTGCCTGACGATAAAGCGATCAGCAACTCGCAACCCGTTCCGGCGGCACCAGCGATGATGCCGGTTGGCCTCGCCATGCCAATTTGTGCCAATGAAACCGCATGAGTTACGTCTTGAGCGACGGAACTGGGTGACAGCTCGATCCGCATAATCGCGGCAATTTGCCAAATTGGCACCTGGACCAATCGGAGGAGCAATTGGGCGCGGGGCGGGCCGCCGGTCCCTTGCAACTTGATCATCAATGGACCGCGACGAGGTGGCCCAATAGCTACCAAACGGCATGGCGATCACACCCAGCACTTCATTGGTATGGTTGGTTTCACGATCTCTGCTTTGCTCTTCTTGCAAGCGCAACTCGACACGGCGTGATGTCAATCTACGATAGCGTATATCAAAGGTGTCAGCCCCATTTGAAGACTGAGCCCTTGCAAACAAAGCGGGGTTTCCACCAAAACGATTGGGGAAGGCAATCTTGCGCCACTTGTCATTAGTCCGCGAGACGCGTCCACTCCAGACGTTAACATCGCTGGCACGACCGCCATCGAGACGAAGACGACCTTGCGACATCGCCACATATCCAACCACTTCGCGGGCATGCCCACGGCGGTCACTTTCCTGCTCGCTCAAGGTAATCTCGAACCCGCGGCGAGAAACATTTTTGATCCGGGCATTCACAGGATCGCTCCCCTTGAAAGTCTGGGTCTGAGCAAGCACCACGGGAGCATTGCGCCATCTGTTGAACAAGCGGACCGATGACCAGTCACGATCAACCATGTCGGCGCTCGTGGAAATAGCCCCTGCCTCAATGATGGTTCCGTCAAAATTGTGAATTCCTTTTTCGATCACCATATAAGAAAGGCTTTCACGGACATGTGCCCCGTCTTTGCCAAATTCCTCAATGCGGAATTCAAAACCACGCGGCGAAACTCTGCGCACGCGTGCATGTGCCGGGTCACTGCCATTAAAGGAAACGGGCCCCATGATCACAACGGGATCTCTGAATCTCTTCGAGAACCTTACACTATGCCATTGACGGGCATTTCTCTGGCGCACCTCAACCGATCCGGTTTCCATGACTTTGGGCTGCGAACCGCGACGAATACAACGGTTTATGTACCTCTTGCGCAATTGTGTTTTGGCGCGCATTTGACGACCATTTAGAGTACGGCATGCTTTATAATGCGTTTTGAAATCTCGCGCCCAGGTCGAACCACTCGTCCGACATCTGTTCTTTCTAGCTTGACCAACCTGTTCGAGCGCATCTTCTGCATAGATTTCACAGCGCTCCGAACGTGCACCACCACCGCGCCTGATACAAGATGCGAGCTTGGCTTGCGCCCGTTCAAGAACATCACGGCGTTTCGATCTGCCATTATCAAGGCACCACTGATAAACCCGCTCATGCTCTTTGTCCCACTCACGATTGGGCGTCCGACAATTATTGGCATTGGCCTGCTCAAGAACATCCATTGCGGTGCTCGCATAACGATCACATTTACGGTCCCTGCGCACGCGGCGATTATCACGACACTCACTAAGCTGATCATCGCGTGCTTGCGTTTCGCGTACCGAAGCCCGTCTTGAGCTATTCATGCACCAGCGATAATGATTGCGATAATTTCCCTGCCATCTAGTCCCACGCAGGCGGCAGCGCTGGGTCAGGTTTTTATCTTGTTGATCCAGAGCAGATTCCGCGTAGTTGGCACAGCGTTCGGCCTTGTTAGGGCGGGTGCGTTGCACAACCCGTTTAACGCCCGATGTGCAACATTCATTGGCATGCTTTGGACCAACGCTATGTTTGAGACGGCATTGAGGAGGAATGATTTCTCTTTTTCCACCAAAACCGATATTGAGATCAGGACCAAGATTAAAGCTGATACCTTCTTTTTTCTTTGTCCGCTGCTTGATAAAGGTCCAGGCCTTGCAGCTCGCATCATCTTTACAGGCGCGCCGGCAAACTCTGAAGTCATCTCCGACCCGCAAGGTCAAAAATTGATAGTCTCCACCAATTCTCAGGCTATCTACTTCTTCAGCTATCGCATTGCCAACTGGCGCGAATGTAATAGCGATCAAAGTAAAGAGCGCAATGAACGCTCCCTTGGAAAATTGGTAGGTCTTTCGAAACGGCTGCATGCGGAGCTCCTCATTGAAACGCCATGGTATAATTGGCGCATTCTTCTTGGTGTCGAGTGCAAAACGGACCCGACTATTAGCATTTTTGTAACGATAGTATGCCAGCAGTTTGGTCAAATTAAAACAGGGTACGGCATTTTTTTTGAGCATTGTGGTTTTAAAGTGCTCGAAAATGCGGTTTTCACAGACCAAAAAAATACCGCACTCACCAAGTAGTGCGGTATTTTTAGAAAATCCATTCGCTCTTTCATTGATCTAACGCGGGCGACCAAACGGCAATTTAAAACCAAATTTACAGGTCGAAAGCAGCGCCTTGCGCTCTAGCATTTTGCGAGAACGCCGTCCCCTCGATGCCTTGGCACACCATTTATAGTGACCAATATAGCTATCATGCCAGTATTTGCCGCGATAATTGCAGCTGCGTGCAACATTCTTCTCAAATTGGCGAAGCGAGCGCACCGCATAGGTATCGCAGGCTTCATTGAAGGGACCACCGCCACGCTCGAAACATTTCGAAAGTTCCGCTTCGCGATATTTCAGCTCGCCATCACGATTGACTTTTGACGTTTTGGCGCACCAGGACAAATGGCGATCATAATTAGCCAGCCAGCGCCGTCCCTTGAGGCCACAGTTCTGTTTGCGATTGGAGCGCGTTTGCTCACTTGCCAGACGGGCATAGTGATCGCAGGCGACTTTGCCTTCGCCGCCGCCGCCGCCTTGCGCGACACATCGCTCCAACGTGTCGGCCCGCACTTGCGTTTCGTTGCGGATATCCCAGGGATCAACCTTTAAGCACCATTGGTAATGAGCACGATAGCCATCATGCCAGCGGCTACCAGAAAAACCACACTCATTGCTGCGCGCCTTGCCATATTGTTTGACCGCTCGCTGCGCATAATTATCGCAGCGCTTCACAAAGGGCCCGCCCCCTCGGCGCAGGCAAGAAGACAAAGCAGCGCGCGCATCACTCAAAACATCCTCGTTGGCATCATCCTTGTTGCGGCGACACCAGCTATAGGCTGCATCAAAGCCGCCAAGCCATTTAGTGGGCGTTAACTGGCAATTATTACGCCCCGCCGAATCGGCAATATCTTCGGCTGTCTGAGCAAAAAGCTGACATTCGCGATTAGTGCGGCGTCTGTTTTTCTCACAGCGCTGCAACGCGCTCTTGCGCCCCCCCCTCAGCGCGTTTCGCTGTTTGGGGCTCAAGGTCAGGCAACCACGGAAATGTTTTTTATAGCGCTCGCTCCAGTTATCGCCACGATAACCACATTTGCGCGCCAGGTTTTCATCTTGCTGATCGACGGCCTGACTGGCAAAATCAGCACAAATTTCCCGGCGGGTTTTCTTTTTGGAGACCTTTTTCACCCCCGATACACAGCATTTACTGGGGCGAGCCGGCGCAACGAAGCGCTTCAGACGGCATTGGCGACTTGGCTTGATATAGGTCCAGGATTTACATCTGGCATCGATGCGGCAGCTCTCTTCACACCAGCGATAACCCGATCCCGCCGGTACTCTAAGATAATTATAGTCACCGCCAATACGGATCTGGTTGGCTTTCGCCGCCAGCGCTTGTGGAGCATATGAAAAACCCGAAATAGCCGCGAACAATATGGCCAAGGCGGGGACTACTAATTGCCAGCTCACGAAAAAACGAGAGCCGTTGAAAGCACATTCTGGAAGACGAGGAGCCTGGCGCATACAATCAAAACCTTACAACAAAAAGCAACATGCAAAATGGTCCAAAACGTGGGAGCGGTCTCAATCCACGCCAAATTCGCCCGATTGATCAAGCAAATACCATCCAGATATTCTTGCCAGTAACCGCGTTTAGTTGCAACCCCCGTCAGCTTTTATGGGTAAGCTTTTTCAAACGGCAATTAGTCGTGCTGCTTGCGCGCTAGCACCTCAAACAAAAAGGTCGTGGGCATATTTCGCCCACAACCTTTTATTTTCTTGATTGAGATATCAATGGCTGCCTGTTAGGCGTCAAGCTCAAAAGTCAGCTTTACAGTGACGCGATAATTTGTGATTTTGCCGCCTTTGACCGTTGCACTTTGATCTTTGACCCAAACTGTTCTGATTTTCTTGACGCTTTTTGAGGCTTTTTTGACGGCATTGTTGGCCGCATCAGACCAGCTTGTTTCGCTGTCTGCCATAATCTCAATAACTTTTATAATCGCCATTACATACTATCCTTTTTACAACACTCTTCTTTAAAATTTATAGCCTGGGTTCTTTTTTCGCCCCGCGCTCTTTGCAACACCATATTCCGCCACATTCAGGCGCGAACATGAACCAGTTACCAATTCTATATACGATCAGCTACACGATAATTCCATAGTTCAGCTGTTCCATCATTAAGAACCCTGGTTGTCAGCACACCTGTATCTGCTGATCGGTTGCGTAAAAATAGCCCCGCTTTAGGGGCAATCATTGTCCGCAGGCGTTTCATTTATCAGGTTAGCAGACCCCATAAATTGAAAGCGCAGCGTACCAATGGACATTCTCAACCTCATCTCAACGGCCAGGCAAGGGCAAACGGTTCCCCTATTTGGGGCCTATTTCAAATTGTCAGAAAAACAAGTAGAGGCGGTGCTCGCATATGTTGTGCCCATGCTGGAGGACGCCCTGACGAGGCGCATGGCCAGCCCACAGGGAGTGGCGACCATCCTTGCACAACTGGCCTCAGGGCAGCATCAGCGGGATCACAACGCTGGCGATCTGTTTGAAAACTCCCGCATCCTTGCCAACGGCACCGGTGTTTTGAGCCTGCTTTTACGCAATGAAGCGATTATTCGCACTGTTTCCTTTGTGGCCGCCGAGGGCGCTGACATTGATGTTACACTCGTGCGGCGCATGATGCCCTATATCGCCACCTTTTATATGGGAGCGCTCGCCAAACGCTCCAACGAACCCTTGCACCAACTCGCCAAGCGCTGCCCTGATATCGGGCCGTTTAGCGGTCATACGTCATACGAGGCCAGTACCTATAAGCTTGCCGAGCTTGTGCGCACAAAAAGTCCCTCGCCAAAACCTCTGCCCGCCAAGAAACGGCCCAAAAGTTCGATCAAGGATATTCTCAATACACTCGCCAAAGTGGAATTGGATGAAAAACTCAGCTCCCTCAATCTTGCTGATGGGGAATATGAGCAAACAGAAATTGAGTATAGAGCCTATTAGGTCCGTTTTGTAGCAGGTGCCTATGGGGCCGATTTGCGCACAACGACCAGATAGAGCCCCGCCAACACCAAAAGCGCGGCAATCATTTTATCTGCGCTAAAACGCTCTCCCAGCAACAAAGCCGCGGAGGCCATGCCAAATACCGGCACCAGCAAGGAAAAGCTGGCAACTCTGGCGGCCTGATAGTGATGCAATAAGAGCCCCCACACTCCGAATCCGAAAATCGTAGCGCCATAGGACATAAAGGCAATGGATGCAGCGCCGCTCAATGACAGATTTGCAAGCGCGTTTACGATCTGATCGGGCCCCTCAACCAGCAACGACACCGCGAACATAGGCAATGCCCCAAGCGCCGCGACCCAAATCAGCAAGGCAAACATGTCGATAGAGCCGGCCCGCTTCATAAAAATATTGGTAATCGCCCAGGACAGGCCGCCAAAAATTGTCAGCGCCAATCCAAGCGCAGTGCCAGAGCCCCCTTGTGAAAGGGCAATCATGGTCATGCCCGCAAAGGCCAGCCCCATCCCGGCGATTTGACGCCCGCGCGGCCTCTCTCCCAGCAAAAATGCCGCCAGAAGCACCGTGAAAAAAGCCTGCAACTGGATCACAACCGAGGCGATACCAGCGGACAGGCCCGCGGACATGCCAAAAAACAAAAGATTAAACTGTGAAACATGGAAAAAGGTAATGGCGGTGAGTGCGCCCCAGGAGATATTTGGACGCTTAACAAAAAATACGGCAGGAACAGCCGCTACCAGAAACCGCATGGCTGAGAGCAGCAAGGGCGGC
>JAJRPI010000012.1 GCA_024280895.1 Alphaproteobacteria bacterium
AGATGAAACATGAAAAAATCAGATAAAAAATGCGTTTGGCCGTAAAGCACAAAGCAGCTCAAAAAAAGAGCCGCCATCGGCGCGAGCTTATATTATCAAAGCTTGGCGACCGCTCAATCGTTCTCGTTGGCCTCATGGGGGCCGGCAAGACCGTTATTGGACGCATGCTTTCCAAACGCCTTAAATTGCCATTTGTTGATGCGGATCAAGAGATTGAAACCGCCGCTGGCATGAGCATCAAGGATATTTTTAGCGAGCATGGCGAGGCCTATTTTCGCGATGGTGAACGCAAAGTCATTAAGCGCATCCTCGACAATGGACCGCAAATTCTAGCCACTGGCGGCGGGGCCGTGATGAACAAGCAAACAAGAGATGCCATTGCCAAACGCGGCATTACCTTGTGGCTAAAAGCCGATCTCAACATCTTGATGGAGCGGGTGTCGCGCAAAAACACCAGACCATTGCTGCAAACCGACGATCCGCGCGCCGTCATGAAAAAATTGCTGGATCAGCGCTATCCCATTTATGGCCTGTCAGATGTCTCCGTGATCTCTCGCAATGTGCAAAAGCGCACCATCGTCACTGAGGCGGTTGTTAATCTGTGCGAATTTCTCTGTCATGAAGATGATCCCAACAACAATCCAACAAGCCAGAAAACAGGCAAAGACAAGCCCCAAAAGCAGAAACCAAAACGCCCATGAGAGAACAAAAGATCAGCGAGACCAGTGAGACACAAGCAAGCGTGCGCGTCGAGCTTGGTGATCGATCCTATGACATTGAGATTGCCGGGGGTCTCTTGCACAAGGCTGGCGAGATGATCGTCGCCCGGCTTGGCAAGCGCCGCTGCGCCATTTTGAGCGATGAAAATGTAGCAGCTTTGCATCTTGAAAAACTGCACAACAGCCTTGATGCAGCGGGACTGTCCCACGGCACCATCGTGCTGCCCCCCGGAGAAGCCACTAAAAACTTTACACCGCTTGCAAAGGCCTGCGAAGAACTGCTGCAAATGGAAATTGAGCGCGGTGATCTGATCATCGCATTTGGTGGCGGTGTGATCGGTGATTTTTCTGGATTTGCCGCCAGCATCTTGCGCCGCGGCATGTCATTTGTACAAATCCCCACGACCTTGTTATCACAAGTCGATAGCTCGGTTGGCGGCAAGACCGGCATCAATACGGCGCAGGGCAAAAATCTTGTGGGCTGTTTCCATCAGCCAAGCCTCGTGCTAATCGATAGCGATGTGCTGGAAACCCTACCGGCACGCGAATTGCGAGCTGGATATGCCGAAGTCGTCAAATATGGCCTCATTGATGATCCTGTATTTTTCTCATGGCTGGAGGAATATGGTCCCCGCATCCTTGCGGGCGATGCGCAGGCACGCACCCACGCGATTGCGGTGAGCTGCCGCGCTAAAGCCCGTATTGTGGCACAAGATGAACGAGAATCTGGCGTGCGGGCGCTGCTCAATCTTGGTCACACCTTTGGCCACGCGCTTGAAGCCTGGGCGGGCTATGATGGTTCACTTTTGCATGGCGAGGCTATTAGTATCGGTATGATCATGGCCTTTGAACTATCGCAGAAGCTGGGATATTGTGAAGATGGGGCGGCAGACCGCGTTGAGAAACATTTCAAATCTGTCGGCCTGCCCACAAGGATTGCCGATATCGCCGATGAAAATGGTCCTAATGCCGATGAGCTTTTAAAAACCATGGCGCAGGATAAAAAGGTCAAGAATGGCAAGCTGGTATTCATCATGGTCCACAATATCGGCGAAAGCTTTATTGATGACGAAGTGCCAATGGATGCGCTTGCCACCTATCTGCAAAGCCAGTGCGCCGCCAAAAACTGAACGATTTGACTTCATTTAAAACGAAACGAATATCATGACCCCAGAACTGCTCCTTATCGGCCTTGCCATCATATTATTGCTGATCATATCGGCCTTTTTCTCAGGGTCTGAAACAGCCCTCACGGCGGTATCGCGCGCGCGCATGCACAAGCTGGAAAAGGATGGCAGTCAAAAAGCCACTGTTGTCAACGGCCTGATCAACGCCAAGGAACGGCTGATCGGTACGATTTTGCTGGGCAATAATCTGGTCAATATTCTCGCCTCCGCTCTCACCACCAGCCTGTTCATGAACCTGTTTGGCGCAGCTGGTGTGGTTTATGCAACCATCATCATGACGGCCCTTGTGGTGGTGTTTGCTGAAGTGCTGCCCAAAACCTATGCGATCACCAATCCCGACAAGGTGGCGCTCAAAGTTGCGCCCGTGTTCGGTCCTCTTATCACTTTGTTTGGTCCCATCAGCTCACTGGTCGAAAAAATCGTAGAAAAAATTCTGACGCGTTTTGTCGGCATCAGCACCGAGCAGCTCGACGCCCATGAAGAACTGCGCGGGGCCATCGATCTGCATCACAAGGAAGGCGCGGTTGTCAAACACGACAAGGACATGCTCGGCGGCATCCTTGATCTCAAAGCCCTCGACATTGAAGACGTGATGATCCATCGCACCAAAATGGCCGCCCTCAACGCTGATGACAGTCCGCGCAAACTGGTGGATGAAGCCCTTAAAAGCTCCTTTACGAGATTGCCTTTATGGCGCGACGAACCTGAAAACATCATCGGTGTTTTACACGTCAAGGATTTGGTGCGCGCCTATTCCAGATGCGATGGTGATGTTGAAAAAATCGATATTGCCGAGCTGACCATCGACCCGTGGTTCGTTCCCGAGACCACTTCTCTTAAAGATCAGCTAGCCGCTTTTTTGCGTAAAAAACAGCACTTTGCGCTGGTGGTTGATGAATATGGCGAGGTGCAGGGCTTGCTGACACTTGAAGATATTCTGGAAGAAATTGTAGGCGATATTCTCGATGAGCATGATACCGCAAATACCGGTATCCGCCCGCAACCAAATGGCTCGGTCAATGTGGATGGGCCCGTCACTATCCGCGATCTCAACCGCCAGTTCGACTGGAACCTGCCAGATGTGGACGCTACGACGATTGCCGGTCTTGTTATCCATAATGCCCAGGCCATTCCAGAACCAGGTCAGCGTTTCACCTTCCATAATTTCATGTTTGAAGTCCTGCGCCGCAAACGCAACCAGATCACCGCCCTGCGCATTACACCGCAAAAACAGCATGGCTAACTTTATGAGCTGACGCTTTGCCATACAAATGTTTTGCACCATAAAACGCTCTACTCTTGTGATCGAGCGTGATCGCGCCTAAGCTTAGTCATGGCCCAGCTATTGAAAATCTGCGTGCTCGCCACCGCTCTCATCGGCGCGATGAGCCAGCCCGCCTTTGCCGATCAGATCAACGGCAACTGGTGTTCTGCCAACGGCAAAACCCTGTCGATTAACGGCAGCGATGTCATCACCCCGGCTGGCAATCAAGTGAACGCCAATCATCAACGCCACCATATCGACTATCAAATACCTGCGGGTGAACCAAATGCAGGGGATCGCTTCACGGCTGACCAACTTAGCGACGACGAAATTTCAGTCAAGATTATCAAGGGCGATCCTCCCATTGAGGGCAAGTCCGAAATATGGGCGGCCTGCAAACCAACGGTTTGATATTTGGCAAGTTATTCACGGGCTGGTTTTATCAAACATCAGCTTGCGGACGCCTTTATAGATGGCTCCTGTAACGATGCAGGGAGCGGCAAGCTCTGGATGACCGAGCGCGCTTGCCGTTACGCAGCCGACAGCCAGCAAGGTCTCGCCTGCCTTGGCACTCCATGCCCATTTTGTGGTTTTACCGGGCTGGCGCCGCTTTTGCGCGGCAATCGCAGTGATGACGGATTTCTTGATTTTCGTACTTTCAAATCGCTCGGACGCTGCGATCACTTTTTTCAGTGGCGCACGGATCTCTTTTGAAGTGAATGGCAGCTGTCTGCGGTAAAACCGCAAAAGCGGTCGATCTCGTTCGGCATTTTTGGCAAGCGTCCACATGGCCATATGAGCCAGGGTAAATCGGTCGGTATTATCAGTTGCTTGCGTCCAGCTTAAAGTCGAGATGACCCGCTCCACCGGTTGCAGATAACCCGTGGCAATATAATAGCCCCACAAAGCATCAATCATATGCGGGTTTTGGTCGAGCGGCGCTTCCAGCAATGGTTTGTGACTACCGAATAAAAATTCGTCAATCAACACGGTTCGTGCTGGCATACGCTCTGTAAAGTCGGTCATGATCAGCCGCCACTCAGGTAGTCCCGAATAGGCAATCGCCATGATGATCACAGCCTGATTCTTGGGCGTCATGGGGAACAAACGTTTGATCAAGCGGCGAGCCAGCAGCTGATTGTCTCCAAGCACTCCCGCTAAAAAACCGATATATAACCCCGCTTGATCAAGATCCTCGAACACGCCGAAATCAGCCAGCGCATGAATGGCATCAGGCACATATTCGGGGTGCGGGTTCTTTTGGTAATCATAGATCCAGACTATGACATGCTGGGCGGACTTGAATTTCTTTTTAGGCTCGAAATCGTCTTCCTTATAGAGGCTGATAGAGCGCCCCGTACGCTTGGCATGAGATCTCGCCTCCTCAGTGCTCACACCGCCAGCACGCACGACCTCGGTGGTAAAACCCGATGCCCCATAGACATTGCCCGCCCCAAACAGGCTCAACAGGATCAAACATAAAGAGAGTTTCTTGTTCATGAGGAGTTATGATGCCTGGTCAATTTTCTCAAAGATCAAGCATATTCGGCCTATTTCGTGGCAACAGCATGGCTAATTGCCCCCGCTCCCTTCCTCAGTCGTCTCCTCAGTCTCCAGGTGCCTTCACGCTCATAGCCAGCGCATGTATGTTATTTTTGAGTTCAAGGGCCAGAGCCTGATTGATCATGCGCTGACGCTCAACCCTCGATTTGCCGGCAAATACCTCGGCAATGATGTCAATACGCCAGTGACTTTCCCCTGATCCATCATCTCCCGAGTGTCCGGAGTGATGATGACTTTCATTTTCTACCTTTAATTCCAGTGGCTTAAAGGCTTCGACAAGTTTTTCTGAAATTATTTGCTCTAAGGACATGAATTTCTCCCCGGTTTCTGCTAGAGTACTATCCCAAATTGGAAGGTTGATCCACTCAATCAGCTTTTCAATGATTTGACGCGATTAAATTAACCCTAAAGACAGTCAAGCAAGATAGATAGATCAGTTCAATATGGCCACTAATTCAAAATATTTTGATAGCATCCGCTCCAAGCCTAAAAGAGGCCAAAAGAAAAAGGTCGAGGTCAAAGCGACCTGTGATTGGCCTGAATGCGACTCATCCGCCCCCCATCTCGCCCCCAAGGGTCGCGGGCGCGAAGGTGAGTATTTTCATTTTTGCGTGTCACATGTGCGCGAATATAATAAAAACTACAATTTTTTCAAAGGCATGAGCGATAATGAGGCCGAGAAATTCCATGAAGGAATTCCCACCGGCCATCGCCCGACCTGGAAAGTCAGCACCAATAAAAAACCCGGCGACACCGATAGTCATGAATGGGGCATGGCGGGAAGACGGCGTCCCAACACCAGTACGGACAATTTCACCACAGAAGATCCCCTTGAAATCATGGGCAAAAGAAAAGCGTCCGAACCAGAAACCAAGCCGCGCCGCAAGCTTCCTCCCATGGCCAAACGCAGCCTGCTGGAGCTTGGCTTAACCGAGCTTGCCACCGCCGAAGAGATCAAGGATCGCTTCAAGGAACTGGCCAAACGCCATCACCCCGATAGTTCTGGTGGCAAGGGATCAGAAGAAAAGCTGCGTGACGTCATCAAAGCCTATAATTATCTCAAAAAATCAGGTATGTGCTAGGTCACATAACTGCTGAACTGATTTACAAAACGGTTCATGCCTGCCAGAGCGGGGCACGTTGCCTTGGCGCGCAATATCATGGAAAATGGGTTAAATGAGCAAGAACAAAAAAACCGCATCCGGGATACCAGATATCACCTTGTCGGTTCGCGACGTATTCGAAATCGATAGCGATCTGGAAGTACCCGCCTTTTCGCAAGATGACGAGCATGTCCCCGAGCTAGACCCCGACTATCAGTTCAACCGCGAAACAACCCTGGCGATCCTTGCCGGCTTTACCCATAATCGCCGGGTGATGATCCAGGGCTATCACGGCACCGGTAAATCAACCCATATCGAGCAGGTCGCAGCGCGCCTTAAATGGCCGTGCATGCGCATTAATCTTGATAGCCATGTTTCGCGCATTGACCTGATTGGCAAGGATGCGATTGTCCTCAAGGAGGGCAAACAGATCACCGAATTTCGCGAGGGTATTTTGCCCTATGCGCTGCAAAGCAACACCGCTTTGGTGTTTGACGAATATGATGCCGGGCGCCCCGATGTGATGTTCGTTATTCAGCGCATATTGGAGGTCTCTGGCCGCTTGACCCTGCTGGACCAAAGCAAGGTCATCCACCCTCACCCCTCGTTTCGCCTGTTTGCAACCACCAACACCATCGGTCTTGGTGACACCTCGGGGCTGTATCATGGCACCCAGCAAATCAATCAAGGCCAAATGGACCGCTGGTCGATTGTCGCCACGCTCAACTATCTGCCCCATGATGATGAAGTTGAAATCGTCCTGGCCAAGGTCAAGAGCTTTGCCAATGACAAGGGACGCAAAACCGTTGATCGCATGGTGCGCCTTGCCGATCTGACGCGCAATGCCTTCATGAACGGCGACCTCTCGACACTCATGAGCCCGCGCACGGTCATCACCTGGGCAGAAAATGTCGAGATTTTTGACGATATCAGTTTCGCCTTCACCCTGTCATTCCTCAACAAGACAGATGAGCTGGAGCGGGTGCTGCTGGCCGAACTTTATCAGCGCTGCTTTGACGAAGAGCTGCCCCAGTCCGCGATCAATGTGGCGTTAAGTTAACTTCACTGCGCCAATCAGATGGCGCATGGGAACCGGCGGAATAATGACCCAGAATATGGAACAGCCAACCGACAAGTTTAAACGCGCCTTGAAGGTAGCCACCAGAGCCATTGCCCGCGATCCAGAACTGGAACTTGTCTATGGAGCGGCGGATCCCGGCCTTGATCAATCCACGGTCAACCTGATTGAACCGGGCGACAAGCCCTCACGCAATACCATAGCCGTCATACGCGGCCATGCCGATGCGCTGGCTTTGGCCAAAGCCTGTCACAATCCCAAAATTCATCACGCATTGCGCCCGTCCGGCGGTGATGCGCTGGAAATATTTGAAGCGGTTGAGCGCGTGCGCGTCGAAGCCATTGGCGCGCGGCGCATGAGCGGGGTGGCGCGGAACCTGCGGGCCAAATGGCGCGACCACTACAAAGACGGAGAGTTTGACCGGTTTTCTTCGACAGAAGATGCGCCTTTATCAGAAGCCCTTTCCCTCATATTACGCGAACATTTATGCAACGCCACCCCCCCCAAACGGGTCAAGCCGATGGTCGATGCCTGGCGCCCGTTTGTAAGCGAACATGGCGCTGATCTGCTTGGCGATCTCGACACCCAACTGGAAGACCAGGAAGGATTTGGCCGCATCATTCGATCTTTACTGACCAATATGGATCTTCTGGATGAAGAGCTTGATGGGGATGAGATCTCTAGTGACGATGCCGATGAAGACCGCCCGCAGCAAACCGGTGACGATGACCAGCAAGACGAGAGTCTCGAGGACAGCCAGGACGGCGATCTGGAGGGGGATGGAGACGCGCAATCGGGCGAGGGGCAAGATGGCGACGAGATGAACCCGCAGGACCTCCCCGACGCCGATGCACCGGGGATGGATATGTCTGGGGACATGCAGTTGCCAGATGCACCACCTCCCCCCAATATGAACGTCCTTGAAAGCCCTGAAGCGTTTGGATATCGCACCTTCACCACCCAGCATGACGAGGTTATTAACGCCTATGAGCTGTGCGAGGCTGTTGAGCTTGATCGCCTGCGCGCCTTTCTGGACAAACAGCTGGCAAACTCGTCACAAGTCATATCGCGTCTTGCCAATCGCTTGCAGCGCCGCTTGATGGCCCAGCAAAATCGCCATTGGAATTTCGACCTTGAAGAGGGCGTGCTGGATACTGCCAGATTAACACGCCTCGTCACGGACCCTTTGTCCGCCCTCTCCTTCAAGGAAGAAAGCGAAACAGAATTCCGCGATACAGTCGTCACATTGCTGATTGATAATTCTGGATCCATGCGCGGGCGCCCCATTCTCATTGCCGCTTGTAGCGCCGATATTCTGGCTCGCACTTTGGAGCGCTGCGGTGTCAAAGTGGAAATTCTGGGCTTTACGACCAAGGCCTGGAAAGGCGGCTGGTCAAGAGATGACTGGATCAAAGCGGGCAAGCCCCAAGGACCTGGACGGCTCAACGACTTGCGCCATATCGTTTATAAATCGGCTGACAATCCCTGGCGCCGCGCCCGGCGTAATCTGGGGCTGATGATGCGCGAAGGTATCCTCAAGGAGAACATTGATGGCGAAGCGCTGGCATGGGCGCATAGCCGCTTGCTGGCTCGCCCCGAGCAACGGCGCATTTTGATGATGATCTCGGACGGGGCGCCCGTCGATGACAGCACCCTATCGGTTAATTCAGGGGGCTATCTGGAGAACCATCTGCGCCATGTGATCGAGGAAATTGAAACCAAATCACCCGTTGAGCTATTAGCCATTGGTATTGGCCATGATGTCACCCGCTATTATCGCCGCGCTGTCACCATTTCGGACGTCGAAGAACTGGCGGGCGCCATGACCGACAAGCTGGCCGAGCTGTTCGACGATCAGAAATAGCATGCTCGAGCTCCTTGGATGAACCACATTCTATTGCGAAACTGGCGCGAACCCTTAATCTGCGAGACCACCTGCATATGAAAAGCTCTCTTCTATCCATTGCTATTGCAATATTCTTTTCCGGAATGCTATCGAGCGATGTTCTTAGCGGCTCCAAAGAACTGCAAAAAAATTATAATATCGCGGTCAGCGCCACCCAGTTCACATTTGACAAACTCAATCCCGGCACGACAAAATTTGGGCGTCTTACCTGGCGCGGCGGTCTGGTTCTTAATTCCGATCATGACGAATTTGGTGGCTATTCTGGCATTGCCGTTACAAAAAATGGTCAGCAAATATTTGCAGTCTCCGATAAGGGTACCTGGCTGCGGGCCAAACTTCTTTACGAAAACGCTCATCTCACCGGTATCACGAAAACCCTGATCGGCCCCCTGCGGGCTAGAAATGGCAAGAGCCTGCGGGCCAAAAAATATTCAGATGCCGAAGATATTTCTCTTTGGACCAGGAAAAACAAAACCTATGCCTTGATCAGTTTTGAGCGCAAGCATCGTATCGGACGTTTTCCCATCACAAAGACCGGCATTCAAAAACCCACCAACTATCTCAAACTGCCCAAAGGTGTGTTTAAGACCACCCGCAACAAGGGCCTTGAAGCCCTGACGATCCTCACAGACAAGAAAAACAAGGGCACAGTGCTGACCTTTCTGGAGCGCCGTCACGATAAAAAAGGCAATCACAAAGGCTGGCTGATCCGCAATAAGAAATCATGGAAAATCCGCCTCAAGCGCTATGGTAAATTTGATATCACCGGCCTGACCACTCTAGCCAACGGCAATGTGCTAGTGCTTGAACGACATTTCAGTTTTCTGACTGGCGTGCAAATGCGTATTCGTGAAATCAAGCATCAAGCCATTCGCAAAAAAGCCGTGCTGGACGGAGAAATCCTGGTCAGAGCCACAATGCGCTATAATATCGATAATATGGAAGGCATCAGTACCCATACCAATAAAGCAGGGGAAACCATTATCACGCTGATGTCTGATAATAATTTCAACAAGAACGGTCTGCAACGCACCGTATTGATGCAGTTCAAACTAGATTAGCGCCATTCAAACCTGACATTACCAGCCGACACGCAGACCAATGCGGGTTCCGACCGTTTTCTGCCCAAGCCCAAAGCCAAGCCCTCCATTGATGGATAAGCCTTTACCAATACGCATGGCACCAGCCGCAGCAAACGAATTTTCTCCCTCGAAACTGCCCCAGCCCAGAGAAACTGCAAAATCTTCGCCGCCCGCCAATCCGCCAAGTGATGACAATGCCAGAGCCATAGATACACCCTCCGAATTTTTTTTGATTGCCGTCCCATGAGTGGCTAATAGTCGCTGGTTTGCGCCAACCTGGTTCTCCAGTTTGTCAATGACAAATTCTTGCTGAGACCAGTTCGCTATCGCTTTGCTATTGGCCAAAATTCTGTTTTCATGATCGTTTAAGGCATCTTGCTGCGCGGTGTTCATCGTTTTATTGGCGGTTGCAGCTGTGGCGGTCGCGTCGATTGCGGTTTGCTGCGTGGCGTTCGTGGCCGCATTCGCATCTATCGCTATCTGCTGCGTAGCATTCGTTGCCGCATTGGCACTCGCAGCCGTGGCGGTCGCATCGATTGCGGTTTGCTGTGTAGCATTGGTGGCCGTATTGGCGCTCGCTGCGGTGGCGGTCGCGTCTATTGCTATTTGCTGCGTGGCGTTCGTTGCCGCATTGGCGCTCGCTGCTGTGGCATTCGCACCTATCGCTGTTTGCTGCGTGGCGTTCGTTGCCGCATTGGCGCTCGCAGCCGTGGCGGTCGCATCTATCGCTGTTTGCTGTGTAGCATTCGTGGCCGTATTGGCGCTCGCAGCCGTGGCAGTCGCATCTATCGCTGTTTGCTGCGTAGCATTGGTGGCCGTATTGGCGCTCGCCGCCGTGGCGGTCGCATCTATTGCGGTTTGCTGTGTAGCGTTGGTGGCCGTATTGGCGCTCGCAGCCGTGGCATTCGCATCTATTGCGGTTTGCTGCGTAGCGTTCGTTGCTGCATTCCCATCTATTGCTGTCTGCTGTGTAGCGTTCGTGGCCGTATTGGCGCTCGCAGCCGTGGCATTCGCATCTATTGCGGTTTGCTGCGTAGCGTTCGTTGCTGCAT
>JAJRPI010000013.1 GCA_024280895.1 Alphaproteobacteria bacterium
AGAAAACCCGCGAGTATGGTTTTCGAATTGGTCTTGCTCTCGTTCTTATGCTTATGATTTTCGCCACGTTAAACGACCTCATACACATCAAGGTGCTGTAGGTCTGGCGAACAGCTGTTACTCATTAGTTACAAGCGTCGTGAAAACAACCCATATTTGGGATTATTGGCTATTAACCTCGTCAAGAATTCGGTAAACATGGTGTCAAGTGAGTATCTTCTAAAATAAAGAAGGACTCCAACGAGTATTTAGACGTCAATGGCAATTACAGCGTGGGGCTGTGCCAGCGGTTCAAGACAATTAAAAACTGTTCGCCTGGTATGAATTATGTCCAGGCAATTCGGGGACAAGAATTACAGTATGAACGTGCAAAAAATTAATTGGCGGGGGATGAAGTTGCTGCTGGCAGTAATGCTATCATTTCCGTTGCTGGCTACGCCAGGAACAATGATCGGAGCAAGCCAGGTTCAGGCTGCTTCAGTTGGTAAAATTATTGTCAACGGCAATCAACGTGTGGAAGATGAGACTGTGCTCTCTTATCTTCAATTCGTGCCGGGTGACAGATATGATGCTTCCAAAGTTGACAGCTCGCTGAAATCACTGTTCGCAACAGGTTTGTTTAGCGACGTCAATATTTCACGCAAAGGACGCGTTGTTACAATAAGGGTTGTTGAAAACCCGATTATCAACAAAGTCGTCTTTGAAGGAAATTCTGAAGTCGATGATGCAACACTGGTCGCCGAAATTCAGTTAAAACCTCGTTCGGTTTATACAAGGGCACGTGTTCGCTCTGATACGCGCCGTGTTTTGAACGTCTATCAGCGCCAGGGTCTATTCGCAGCCAATGTCGAGCCCAAAATCATCAGAATCAATCATAATCGGGTTAATCTTGTCTTCGAAGTTGATGAAGGGTCCAAGACCACCGTCAAAAACATCAATTTCATTGGTAATAGGGCCTTCTCTGATAGCCAGTTGCAAGATATTGTTACGACAAGTGAAACCGGCCTGTTCAGCTTTATGAGCAGCAGTAATATATATGACCCAGACCGTCTCAATCTTGATCGGGAACTGTTGCGTCAATATTATATTAAAAACGGCTATGCCGATGCACGGGTTATATCTGCTGTGGCTGATTTGGCTCCAGATGGTCAAAACTTCTTTATTACCTTCACGATTGACGAGGGTGAACTTTACAGGTTTGGCAATATCGATCTGGAAACCTCATTGGCTTCCCTTAATCCTGAATTGCTCCGAAACGAGATCACCACCTTTCCTGGCGAGATATACAATGCTGGTAAAATCGATAAGACAACTGAGGCGATCACTCTGAAAACGGCGGAAGAAGGTTTCGCCTTTGCTCAAGTTCGTCCTGTCGTGCACAGAGACCCTCTGGCGAGAACGATTGATATCAATTTTGTCGTCGAACAGGGGCCGCGGGTTTATATTGAGCGTATCGACATTACCGGCAATACCCGCACGAGAGATTACGTTATTCGTCGCGAATTTCGTCTCGCAGAAGGCGATGCCTATAATCGTTTGCTTGTTAAACGGGCAAAAGACAGGCTTAAAGGTCTTGGCTTCTTGAAAAAAGTAACGATCAAGCGGTCACGTGGTAGCGCGCCAGACCGGGTCGTTCTCAATGTGGCCGTCGTTGAAGATAGTTCTGGTGAACTTGGCTTTAGTGCTGGTTACTCCACATCGGATGGTGTAATTGGCGATGTGAGCGTTACCGAGCGTAACCTCATGGGGCGCGGACAGTTCCTGCAGCTTAAAGTGAAGGGTAGCTTTACCGGTAAAGGTCAGATCGACCTTAGCTTTACTGAACCAAGATTTCTTGATCAAAATCTGGCAGCTGGCTTTGATATTTTTCATCGGATTGCTGATCTCAGTAGTACGCTTGGATATGAGAAAATCGAAACTGGCGGTAAACTTCGTCTTTCAATGCCACTCAATGATGAAGTCAGATTGACTACCTATTATCGCTTTTTGCGTAGGGAAATCACGAGCGTTGATTTTGACATCAATAATAATTCTTTGGCCGCCGATGACATTATAGACGGTGATGTAACGATCACATCCGCTGTAGGCTATGGTTTGACTTATGATACCAGGAACCATTTTAAAAAGCCGACACGTGGTTTGTTTGGGTCCGTTGCACAAGAATTTGCAGGTGTAGGTGGAGACAAGCAATATATACGTTCCTATCTTGAAGGGCGTGCATATTATCCGATCACCGAGAAAATCACCTTCGCTAGTCGTGCTAAAGCTGGCCACATTTCGGGCTGGGGCAGTAAAAGTCTTGATAGTACGGATGGCTTTACGAGTAGCGCTGATTGTGTGCGCGGCTTTGAAGCTGGTGGTTTTGGTCCCCGGACTGATAACGCAGGAGTATATGGCAATGCTGTTGGCACTGACGCCTATGCCTGTGCAACAGCTGAAATCAGGTTTCCCTTCCCTTTCATCCCGGATAATCTGGGACTTTCAGGGGCCGTATTTGCTGACGCAGGTATGATGTTTGATCCAGTATTGTCATCAAGTACAATCATTGATGACGACACGATAAGGGCCTCTGTTGGCGTTGGCCTCTTGTGGGATTCACCTATGGGTCCGTTGCGCATGGACTTTGCCTATGCTCTTCAAGAAGAGAAACATGATAAGACACAACTCTTTAGTTTTGGAGCGCAAACGAAATTCTAATCATTTCGAAGATCAACCATAAAAACGCTGCTCCAACTGGAGCAGCGTTTTTTTGTTTACAATGGTTCTTTGGTTGCGATTGTGCAGGGGATGATTTTGAATTTACGGGATTAAATGCTATTTCCTTGTTATCGATTCAAGACCATCGTTGCGCTTGAGCAAGCTTTACGGACAGGAGTGATATACAAGTATGGATCATCCCGGATTTTTTGAGAATAAAGGACCTTTTTCCTTAGCGGAAATTGTCAATCTTATTGATGCCGAACTTGTTGGTTCGTCTGGCCCGTCTGGGGATGATGGCACCATAAGGGATATCAAATCGCTTGATCTGGCTGGCGATGGACACCTCACTTTTTTTGAAAATAAAAAATATCGCAGACAATTTGAAACAACCAGCGCGTCGGTTTGTATTGTCTCCCCAGCTTTCAAGGATCACGATACCAGCGCCACGATGCTACTGGTGGTTCCCGATCCGTACCGGGCTTACGCCATGGTGCTTGGCCTGTTTTATCCCACAGCTGCCAGACCCTTATCTTATGGACCTGTTGCCGAAGGTAACTCGTCCCTTGTTAACCCCACCGCTGAAATAGAAGATGGGGCAATCATCGAACCTGGTGCGGTGATCGGGGCCGGGGCTAAAATTGGCAGGGATAGTATTATATCGTCGGGCGCGGTGATTGGCGCACGTTGCTATATCGGCCGCAATTGTTCAATCGGCGCCAATGCAAGCATTAGTTGCTCGCTGATTGGCGATGGTGTGATTATCCATCAGGGCGCTGCGATCGGACAAGATGGGTTTGGCTTCGCCATGGGCGCACAGGGGCATTTAAAAGTCCCACAGATTGGCCGGGTTATTATTCAAGACCATGTGGAAATTGGCGCCAATACGACCATTGACAGAGGAGCGTTGAAAGATACAGTTATTGGCCAAGGGACCAAAATTGATAATCTCGTTCAGATCGGCCACAATGTCATAATTGGTCAGAACTGCGTGATTGTTTCTCAAGTTGGCATCTCTGGAAGTACAGAGCTTGGAGACTTCGTTATATTTGGCGGGCAGGGTGGTTGTGTCGGTCATATCAAAATTGGCGATGGTGTGAAAATTGCAGCTAACGGAAAAATCGTCAATAATGTTGAACCTGGTGCGATTATCGGTGGCGCTCCCGCCGTTCCCATCATGCAATGGAAGAGGCAAATAGTCGCGATCAAAAAATTGGCTGCAAAAAAGAAATAGACCAACAGTGACGATAAATCATGGGTTTAACTCCTCTCCATTATTGAATATAGATAGAGCAAAGGATTGGTGCAGATTGCTCAAACAAGCACGATGCTTGCGGCCAACGCCAGTGAAGGACCAGATATGACAGAACAACAAAAAAACCTTGAGACTACCGATATTATAGAGATTATGAAGCTGCTGCCCCATCGCTATCCCTTTTTGATGGTGGATCGCATTACCGATATCGATGGTGATGAAAGCGCGATTGGGCTTAAAAATGTCACCTATAATGAGAATTTTTTTCAAGGGCATTTTCCTGCATTTCCGGTGATGCCGGGGGTCTTGCTTATTGAGGGCATGGCTCAGACAGCAGGAGCGCTTTGTGTGCACAATATGGAAGAGAGTTATGAGCCAAGCCTCGTCTATTTCATGACCATCGACAAAGCTCGGTTTCGCAAGCCTGTGGTGCCGGGGGATCAGGTGCGTTATCACGTAAAAAAAATTCGTAATCGAGGTAAAGTCTGGCGTTTTCGCTGCGAAGCCAAGGTGGATGGTGATCTCGTCGCTCAGGCAGAAATCAGTGCCATGGTAACAGTGGATATTGATGCAAAGGCGATGTCTTGATGTCCGACATTCATTCCTCTGCTATTATAAGCGACGGTGCAAAAATTGACGATGACGTTTTCGTTGGGCCGTTTTGTGTGATTGGTGACGGCGTCACTCTTGGTGCCGGCGTCAAAATACATGCTCATGTTGTTGTCGAGGGAAATACCCGCATTGGCGCAGGGACCCAGATTTTTCCTTTCAGTGCCATTGGTCTGGCACCTCAGGACAAGAAATTTGCTGGCGAAGAAAGCCAGCTGGAGATTGGCGAAAACAATGTTATTCGCGAACATGTCACCATGAATCCTGGGACCAGTGGCGGTGGTAACCTCACCAAGGTTGGCTCGAACGGCCTCTTTATGGTTGGCTCTCATATCGCTCATGATTGTGTCATCGGTGACCATGTGATTCTCGCCAATAATGCCACCGTGGCAGGACATTGTCAGATTGGTGATCATGTTATACTTGGCGGCCTTTGTGCGCTGCATCAGTTTGTTCGGGTTGGTGATTATGCTTTTGTCGGCGGAATGACAGGCGTCGAAGCTGATATCATTCCCTTTGGCATGGCGCTTGGCAATCGAGCAGCGCTGGCGGGCCTTAATCTTGTTGGTATGCGTCGTCATGATATTCCGCGTGAACAGATCCATGCGGTTCGTAAGGCTTACAAAGAGCTGTTTGCAGGTGAAGGCACATTGATGGAGCGCGTTGAACTCGTCGATAACGAATTTAGTTCAGATGCCAGCGTGCAAAAAATTATAAACTTTATAAAATCTGCATCTGATCGATCTTTTTGCATCCCGCAAAAATAACCCTGATTTCTGGAAAGTGTCACAATCCGTGGAAAAGCTGGGCATAATTTCAGGGGGCGGGGGGTTACCCTGTGATGTTGCGCGAGCAGCGGCAGCCGGTAATCGGCCCGTTCATCTCATTGGCATAGAGGGGGAAGCAGATCAGCAGATCGGCGAATTTTCCCATAGCTGGGTCAAGTGGGGGGAAATCGGGCGCTTGTTTGCCATTCTACGCGAAGAAAATTGTGTTGATGTGGTGATTATCGGCCATGTAAAGCGCCCTGACCTTTCACAGGTCCGCATGGATCTAGGCGCTTTGAAGCTGTTGCCTTTTATCATGAAATTGAAAACAGGTGGTGACGATAGTATTTTATCCAAAATCGCAGGCCTGTTCGAAGATAAGGGCCACCGCGTTTGTTCTGTTCTCGATCTTGTTCCCTCTCTAGCGGCGGACCTTGGCGAGATGAGCGACTCAAAACCTGGTGCGAGTGATCGAGAGGATATCGCAACGGGGCTCGATGTCGTGGCTGCAATGGGCCGTTTTGACGTGGGGCAGGCGGTTGTAGTTGTTAATGGTCATGTCATTGCTGTTGAAGGGGCTGAAGGCACAGATCAGATGCTCGAGCGCTGCCAGACCTTGCGGCAATGGGGGCGCAAAGGACGCCATGGAGTGCTTGTAAAGGCTCCTAAACCCTCACAGGATCGACGTATTGATTTACCAACAATTGGTCCAAAAACCGTTGATCGGGCGCTTGCCGCTAATCTTGCCGGGATCGCTATTGCCGCCGGGGAAACATTGATCGCAGATAAGTCAGCGACGATCAAGGCGGCCAACATGGGCAAGCTTTTTTTACACGGTGTAAATTTTCCTGGGGACGGATCATGACGGCGCGCAAACGCATATTCATTGTGGCAGGAGAACATTCCGGTGATTTTTTGGGAGCGTCTTTGATGCGCTCTCTGAACCGTGAGCTCGAACAACCCCCCATTTATGCTGGTGTCGGCGGCTCTTCAATGGAATTGGAGGGATTGCATAGCCTGTTTCCTTTGCGTGATGTTGCCGTTATGGGGCTCACAGCCATCATTTCCCGGCTTCCAACGGTGGTAAAGCGCGTCTACCAAACCGTGGATGCGGCGATTTCATTTGATCCAGATATTGTCGTGATCATCGATAGTCCGGAATTTACCCATCCAATCGCCAAGCGAATCAGGCGAAAATTGCCCGAAGTTCCGATCATCGACTATGTGTCTCCCAGCGTATGGGCTTGGCGTCCCGGGCGCGCGAAAAAAATGAACAGATATGTCGATCATGTTTTGGCCCTGTTGCCTTTTGAACCGGCAGCTCATCAACGGCTTGGCGGTCCAGCTTGCAACTATGTTGGCCATCCTTTGATCGAAAAAGTTGATTTTATCAAGCAATGCTCGGCGCAGGCGTTGCAAAGCAAACTGTCAATATGTGATGAAGCGATTAAGCTGGTAGTTTTGCCTGGAAGTCGTCCAAATGAAGTTAAGCGTCTTATGGCTCCGTTCGGGGAGGCCATCGACAAGCTCCGCCTAAAACACAAAAATCTCGAAATACTAATTCCAGTCATGCCAACGGTAGAGACATTGATCGTTGAGCTCAGCTCCAATTGGTCGGTTATCCCCCATTTGTTACGCGGAGAGAGCGACAAATATGCAGCATTTAATCTGGCGAATGCCGCGTTTGCGGCGTCTGGCACTGTGACCCTGGAACTTGCTCTCACAAAGGTCCCTATGGTTGTGGCGTATATTATGGGTAAACCGGAATACAGCCTACGCAAAATGGTGAGTGTCCAATCCATTGTGCTTGCCAATCTCGTGCTTGGCGAGAATGTTTTTCCTGAATTTCTGCAAGAAAAGTGTACGCCAGACAATCTGCTAGCGGCTATGGATGAGCTGTTAAGTGAGACACCAGCTCTTGCCGCTCAACAAGATGGTTTGAACTTGGTGCACGAGAAAATCATGTTGAAGGGGACGACACCAAGCCGTGAAGCAGCGAAAATCGTCAACTCATATATCAATGGTCAAGCCAGCCAGTGACTCGCCGAGCACATTCATCTTCATTTTATGGAACTACCGAGATAATGAAGAGCAACCTCCCTCGTGTGGGGCATCGCGCGATGTTCGATCACAAACACTCCTTGCCAGGTGCCCAAAGCCATCTGGCCCTCTTGCACGGGGACGGCTAGCTGTGTTTGCGTGACCATGCTTTTGATGTGGGAGGGCATATCGTCAGGGCCCTCACTGCAATGGCGATAATCTGTTCGCTCAGGGGCGAGGCCGTCGAGGGCATCAACAAGATCCAGTGCAACGGTCGGGTCAGCATTTTCCTGCACGGTCAGGGAAGCAGATGTGTGCCGAATAAAAATGGTCAAAAGCCCATCTTTGGCTTGTATGCGATCAAGCCAGCTCTGCAATTGCAGGTTAATTTCGAATAACCCCTTGCCGGTCGTGGGCACATTAATCGTATGCAAGTTCTGGCTTAATGGCATGGTGGTTTTTCTTGGTATCCTTTTAGGGAGATATAGATTTACAGAGGCACACCTTCTTCGTGCTTTTTATCTTTTTTCAGATCCTCAACCATACCCTTAAAGCGATGAAGCAGCTTCTCCATAAAATCCATGGCCTTATCCACGTCCTCCTCAGTGGGGACTTCGAGTTTGCCACTATTACCCGGGGCAGGGGCTAGTCTTGCGGCGTCCAGTTCCGCGCGCAAACTATCATTTTCCTGTTCCAGACGACGCAGCTTTTCTTGAAGGGAACTACTTTCTCCTTCGACTCCCTGGCATTTCAATCGCCCAGAAACGTGCGCGCACAGGGCAACTTCGCCAGTTTTGGTATCCAGTCTTAATATTCCGTCTTTGGTTGGTGTCATGGAATAGCGACCTGTCTCTGCTTGGGCAATTGATGCAACGACAAGAAAAGACCCCGCGATAAAGGTGGATGAGATCAGCTGGACTTTGGTCATGTTCTACTCCATTGGAATCATTGATGCGTTTTAAGCGAGATCTGCTTTGTAAAAGTTTGTGAATTGACCTTAGTATATGGCCAATACGCCTATAATTACAAAGGTTCTGCGTTGCGAAACGATGGTGACAGTTAAGCACACCATATTTTTGCTGCGAGCATTTAATTTTCAACATTGAAAAATGGCTATTTTTTGCCTCTCAGGCAGAGTGTATTAACCGTTTTTTCACTCCGATCATCAAGAGTGTATTTAGACCTTCCGCTGTGTTCATCGTGCGGGATTTTTCGCGCGTATTTGCGATGGAGAGACGATGAGTGTGCTTCAGGCTGGACTGGCAATGCCACTATTACCCGCATTTTCAGGGGTTGTATTTTCCACGTGAATATCAATTTTGTGTTCTGGCCATATTTCTATGGCCTGCAAGGAGATCGTTGTGGCTCATTCCAGCGACCGAGATGATACGAAATGCAATGACGAGGACGGCTCAACGCAAGCCGAGCAAATATTGGACAGTATTATCGAACATATAGAATCTACGGACGACTCTGTGACGCGAGAAAAGCCAACCCTTACCGAGACAGTCCAATCTGACGATGCACAGCAAGACCATCAAATTTCAAAGCGCGATTCAAATTCCGACTTCAAGAATATTGAAAAACGCGCAGCAGCCCTTGCATCAAAGCTTGGCGGAGCTGGATTGTCTTACAGTAAAGGTGTCAAAAAGCATCTGGAACAAATGCAGGAACCTGAAGAGCAGCATGTCGAGCAAGAAACGCCCGTCGTCAAAGCTGCCATTCATCACGACGATCTTGATATTGACAATGAACGGTTTGGACTCTCGCATCGTGATGAGCCTGAACTCGCTGGACAAGAACCGGGTGAGTTGAGCGAAACACAGGCCATTCAGCAGAAGAAAAACGTCAGCGAATGGGATGCCGAGCTACAGGCAAAAGATGGCACCGAAACAACGCCTCCATTGGAAGTCGAACTATCAGAAGTCGATTTGTGTATTCCTGACGCACAGATAGGAACCGTTCTTGCGCCATTGTCCGTCGTCGACGTGGTGCCAAAGGGGTTGTCCAAATCAACCGAAAATATAAAACAAGTCGTTGAAACTGTTGAGTTTGATCCAGACCTTCAGCATATTGAAAGAAATATTGAGGCTCTCTCTTCTTCCATGAACAGCAATGTGTCGGATCCGATCGTCAAAAATGTGGATATTGTCAGTGCGGCAATCGGTGAGGTTATAGCAACTCCCAGCGTACCGTCTAAAGAATTGGAATTGCGTATATCGGCGCTTGAAACAAACATTGTGAAGCTTCTGGATGATGTCAGTCTTTCAGAAAGTAAAATGGGCGATTTGGTTGAGGATATTGTGCGGACGCAGACGCAAGAAGCGGTGCGCGAAACGCTCGAAAAATCTGATGTATTCAGCGCTATGAAAGCAGAATTGGCGCAAGCAGCTGAGCAGCGCCATATTCAGGATGTGCGAATGTCTGATTCACTTGACGCATTACATGATGCTTTAAAAGACGTTGGTGACCGCGTGAAAGCCATGGAATCTGGAAGTTCAGTCGGCCCTCAATCGGGTGAAATGGCATTGCCTGCTGGTGCAGGTATTTTATCGTCAGTTCTCGGCTCCTCGATGTCTCTTGGTTTATCGACTGCTGAAAGTGAATATGAAGAGGCTTCAGAGACGAGTGAAGTCAAAGCGCAGATATCGAATAATGTTTCTGAACCAGCCGCACACGACGAATTGCCGGCTTGGCTATCTGATGCAACACAGGATTTGCACGCTGATCAACTGGATGCACCCTTAGAACCAGCGGACGTTTTTGCGCCAATAGCCAAGCAATCAGATGGTATTCTGGACAAGGTTATTATTGCGGATGTAAATGCGGATGCCACCGAAAAACTCTCTTTGAACGAAGCCGAAGAGCTTGCGTATATCGCGACATCAAGCGAGGGCGAGCAGGTGCTCCAGCCAAAGCAAGGTATCGAGCAAATGTCTATTGAGCCTGATCCCGAAGGCGGAGAAAAGAAACTAGAAGGCGAGGAGCAGGAGGCAGCGCAAGAATGTTTAGAAGCAGAGAAAGAAAAAACGGCGAGTAATGACTTTCTTCGTTCTGCAAGAGCCGCGGCGCGCGCTGCAAATGAGCGAGCCCGCGAACCCGAACTAACAAATAATGCAGCTGACCGAAAATCAAAATCTATCGCAAAAATTGGAGATTTTATAGAGGCTGCAAAGCAAAAGGATATAGGCGTGGAACCAGAACCAATCGTCGAGAGGGTTAAACCTGCGCCAAAAAACAGCTTGTTTACAGATAAGGTTCAAGGGCCAAATTCATTGTTGGTTTTCACGTCGTTGATACTTTTTGGTACGAGTGCGTTGTTGCTTTATGGCATGTCCAGAAATAATGTTGATACCGGTTCGATCGTGAAGCTGAATGCGGTCGAGAAAACGGCAAAGCAAAAAACAATTGGGTTTGGGAATGAAATTGGGTCGTCGGGCACGTTGAAATTCAATGAAATTCAAAAGCCTCGACAGGTGGGTGGTGATGAGCGATCGAAAATCGCAGTTGTAGCTGTCAAGCAGGTAAAAGCAAGCAGCGGTTCTGATATGTCGACCGATCTAGACAAAATAAATAGCTCGCGAACCGTTGTTTTGGCTATAGAACCTAATGCAATCCGCCACACTGGCTCAATTGCTCGCACGAATAACGGCGTTGAACCAGGTTCCTTGTTTGATCAATATATTAGTTTTTCGGCGCCGTCGACAGCCAGCGATCAGACAGGGGTGAAAACTTCCCCCCCCGTTAGCAAGGCAAAAATTCCTGCAAAAATAAGCGGGCCAACAGGCTTGTTACATTCTGCAAGTGGTGGCGATGCCCAGGCGCAATACGAGGTTGCTCGTAGATTTGGTCAGGGCATTGGCGTGCGAAAGAGCCCCGCAATATCTGTCGAATGGTATGAGAAATCTGCAAAAGCTGGATATGCTCCAGCGATCTATCGTCTGGCCACCATGTATGAAAGAGGTAAGGGCGTTGCAAAGGACTATAAACGCGCGATGAAACTCTATATTTCTGCAGCCAATAAAGGCAATGTGAAAGCCATGCACAATCTTGCCGTACTCTATACTGGCGGAAACCTTGGTAAAGCAGACTATTCCAACGCCGTTACCTGGTATAGGAAAGCCGCTCAATATGGGGTCAAAGATAGCCAGTTTAATTTGGCAATCATTTACCAAAATGGCATGGGCGGTAAACTCGATCTTGAACAGGCCTATAAATGGTATTCGCTTGCAGCACGTGCTGGCGACAAGGAAGCAAAGGGTATGGTTGAAGATCTGCGCAGCCAGCTTCCTAGTGCGAAACGAAAGAAATTGGACGAGAAAATACGCAACTGGAAGCCAAAGTCTCCTGATAAAAACGCTAATGTTGTTGGCCAATATCGCAAGGCGAGCTTGGCTGGTGCTACTGGTAAGAAGACATAATAAGAAGAACCATAGATAGCGCAATCAGTTGCAGACGCATAAAAATAGGGGAGCAATTCATATTGCTCCCTCATTTTTGTTTGTATATTAGAGAAATCCAGCTTATCTGCTATCCATACAGATATATATTGGATGGTTTGCGGGATAGAATATCAAGGGTGATTAGGGAGTTCGTCCTGCTTCATTTTTGATATAAGCTGCGCGAAAGGCAGGAGAGACTATGGAAAGATTTATTGGTGGTAGCCCGACCGGCGTACTTGTTCGCTTGATCATATTGTCGGTCATTGTCGGTGTCGTTCTCGCAGCTTTGGGTTTAGAACCATTTGATGTTTTTGATGGCGTAAGAAGACTGGCCGAACGCATTTATAATATGGGCTATGACGCTTTTGAAAAAGGCGTTTCATACTTCTTGACTGGCGCTCTCCTCGTCGTGCCAATCTGGTTTTTTGCCAGATTGTTTAAAACTGGTCGTTCGAAGAAAAGCTAGGGTTTTCCGGTAACAAGGCACATCTTTCAATATGCCTTGTTGCTGGCGCTGGTACAAAAGCAATGTGTTGCAGGGTAAGCGCTTGCGTCAATAATCGTGAAGTGTCGCAAGCTTCAGAAATTACCTTTGCAGCATTGAGTTCTAATAGTTGCGCAACAATCCAATCAAGCGTCCTTGGACAACCACCTGGTCGGGACCGTATATGCGGGTCTCATAGGCGGGATTAGCTGCTTCCAGAGCGATGCTAGCTCCTTTGCGGCGCAGCTTCTTCAGCGTTGCTTCTTCTTCTTCGACAAGATAGGCGACGACTATATCCCCATTATTTGCGGAGCTGGTCTTGTGGATTATCACGGTATCACCATCGAGAATTCCCGCATCAATCATCGAATCGCCTTTTACCTCAAGGGCGAAATGTGCCCCCTTGGAGACCATCTCGGGGGGAACAACAACGCTGTGGCTTTGTTCTTGAATGGCTGAAATCGGTACGCCGGCGGCGATGCGGCCCATAACCGGTACATTCGTGCCAATAGGTTGACCAGAGTTTACTCCCCCGGAAGAACCAAATTCACCTGATAGCACAGAGCCGCCCTCGCCAGTACTATCTGGAATAACTGAATCAGGGAGTTTGACGATTTCCAGTGCCCTGGCACGATGGGCCAGCCGCTTGATAAAGCCTCGTTCTTCAAGTGCGGTAATCAAGCGATGAATACCAGATTTGGATTTAAGATTCAAAGCTTCCTTCATTTCTTCGAAGGAAGGAGAAACGCCTTTTTCGCTGATCCGCAGATGAATAAACATCAACAGGTCTTTTTGCTTTTGGGTCAACATCGAATAAACTCCCTTTTCAGCATCGTAAACAGTTCTTAGAATGTTCTTGTACAAAACATGAACATATTTATAGCTGTTCTGATTGTGTTCTGCAAGGAAAAAGACAGTCATTTTACGGTTTCGTGGAAAAAGATCCTGATTTTCCACCATGCTTTTCAAGCAATTTGATTTGTGAAATGACCATACCGCGATCGACTGCTTTGAGCATATCATAAAGGGTCAGGCAGGTGATGCTGACGGCCGCAAGAGCTTCCATTTCAACGCCGGTTTTACCGGATACACAGGCCGTTGCCGTGACTTTATATCCGGGTAAATCAGGATCGGATTCTATATCGACACTGACTTTCGTGAGAGCCAAAGGGTGGCACAAAGGAATAAGATCAGATGTCTTTTTTGCAGCCAAAATCCCTGCAATACGGGCGGTTGCCAATACATCACCCTTTTTAGCCTTGCCGCTTTCAACCAGCTCCAATGTCTCTTTGAGTGTCGTGATTTGTCCAAAAGCAATGGCAGTACGAGAGGTTATTTCCTTGGCCCCGACATCCACCATGTGGGCTGCGCCGCGCTTATTGAGATGGGACAGTTTATCATTGCTCATGATGAAATTGGTTCTCCAGACAAGAGGGTTTTTGTGGCCAGTGTGACATCGTCTTGGCGCATCAGACTTTCGCCAACCAGAAAGGTGCGCACTTTTGAGGTTGAAAGGCGGCTGAGATCATCATTGGTTGAAATGCCTGATTCGCTGACGATAATATAGTCGTCAGGAATAAGCGGAGCCAGCTGTTCGGTCGTATGCAGACTGGTTTTAAATGTTTTGAGATTGCGGTTATTGATGCCGATGATTTTATTGTCGAGCTGTAGCGCCCGCTCCAGCTCGTTATTATCATGCACTTCAACCAGCACATCCATGCCGAGTTTATGGGCGTGGTCGGTGAGTTCTGCGGCAAGGCGATCGGTGAGGCAGGCCATGATGACCAATATGCAATCTGCTCCCCATACTCTGGCTTCGACCACCTGATAGGAGTCAATCATGAAATCCTTGCGTAGTACTGGCAAGGTGCAACTGTTTTTCGCCTGCTTAAGATAATCGGGATGGCCTTGAAAAGAGGGCGTATCGGTCAGAACAGACAGGCATGCGGCACCACCTTGCTCATAGGCCTTGGCAAGGGAAGCGGGCGTGAAGTCCTCGCGGATAAGCCCTTTGGAGGGCGATGCTTTTTTGATTTCGGCAATCAGGGCGAACTCACCCGCATCGTGCTTTGATTCGAGAGCCGTTGAAAAACCGCGCAAAGGAAGGGCATTGGGAAGTTGCGCTTCGAGATCATTTAGAGAGATCTTGCTCTGCGCTCTGGTGATCTCGTCTCGTTTATAAGCGATGATTTTATCAAGTATATCGGCCATAAAAAGCGAAACCTAGCTATTGGATGTTGCGACAAGCTTGTCGAGGGCTGATTTTGCAGCGCCAGAATCAATTGCCTGGGACGCAAGAGCGGCCCCTTCGGCGATGTTTTTGGCCTTGCCCGCGACGATAAGGGCCGCAGCTGCATTTAGGATCACCACATCGCGGAAGGGTCCTGCGTTGCCATCTAGCACATCAAGGATGGCTTTTGCATTATGTGCGGCATCGCCGCCAATCAAGTCGTCGGGGTTAGCCTCTGAAAGGCCTGCATCTGCTGGCGATATTGTGAAATTTGAAACGACACCATTTTTGAGTTCGCTGACATAAGATATGCCGGTGGTCGTCAACTCGTCCATGCCATCAGAGCCGTGCACGACCCATACATGATCCGAACCAAGATGTTTAAGCACATTGGCCAGTGGTTCAACCCAGTCTTTCGAATAAACGCCCATGAGCTGGCTTTTTACACCTGCTGGATTGGTCAGCGGGCCAAGCAGATTGAATATGGTGCGGGTGGCGAGTTCAGCCCTGGCGGGCATGACGTGTTTCATGGCCGAATGATGAGCGGGCGCAAACATAAAGCCCACATTGGCCTCATTCACACATTGCGTGACCAGTTCGGGGGCAATGCCAAGTTTGACGCCAAGCGCGTCGAGCACGTCACTGGCCCCTGATTTTGAGGAGACGGCCTTGCTGCCATGCTTGGCGACAAGAGCACCAGCACCAGCTGCAACAAGGGCGGTGCAGGTTGAAATATTATAGGTGCCCTTGGCGTCCCCGCCGGTACCGACAATATCAATCGAACCTTGGGGTGCCTGTACGCCGGTGGCCTTGGCACGCATGGTACGGGCGGCTCCTGTTATTTCATCAACGGTTTCGCCTTTCAGGCGCAGGCCGATGAGAAACGCGCCGATCTGAACATCGCTTGCGTTCCCTGACATTATGATGTCAAAAGCCTGCGCGGCCTCGCTTTCGCTCAAGGAGTTTCCCTCGGTAATCTTAGCAATAAATGTTTTCATGTCTGCCATAAGGATAAATCCAATAGGTTATACGACGGCGATGGCCGGTCGATTGAAGGAAAATTTCTTGGGTGTCTTGCATTTGATGGCTGCCAGTTCCAGGAAATTGGCCAGCAATTTGTGGCCGTGTTGCGAGGCGATGCTTTCAGGATGAAACTGCACGCCGTGAATTGGATGCTCAACATGTTCAAAAGCCATGATCAATCCATCGCTGGTTTGGGCAGTAACGTGAAGGCAGTCGGGCAGGCTGTCACCTTCGACAATCAACGAGTGATAGCGCGTGGCTTCAAAGGGTGAGGGCAGGTCTTTGAATATGCCTTCTCCCTTGTGGTGAATGTGTGAAAGTTTGCCGTGCATGAGCTTTGGGGCGCGCACTACTTTTCCACCAAATGCCTGGCCAATACTTTGATGGCCAAGACACACGCCCAATATGGGTAGATCGCGTGGCGCTTCTTTGATCAAATCGAGCGTGATGCCGGCTTGGTCAGGCTCGCAGGGACCAGGCGAGAGGACCAGAGCCGCTGGTTTTTGCGCCAGAATTTCGCGCACTGTTTTGGCGTCATTGCGATAGACCGTGACGTCACTGCCAAGCTCGCCAAGATAGTGGACGAGATTGTAGGTAAAGCTGTCATAATTATCTATGAGAGTAATCTGGGCCATAGGTGATTTGTTGCTTCTTCAAGAATTCAGATTGAGGCTTTTGGGAGTTGTGAAAATCGCCAGCTCTCCCGCTTCACTATCAATGTTTTGCCATTGCGTTGCATTTAATTTGATAACACACAGCGTACCTGTTGGGTATCTTTGGCTGAGAGTAACTAAATCATGTCTATCCCCCGTGTCGGCCAGGGAACTTGCCAGCATGTGAAACCCAGGATTATGACCGACGATCATGATATGGTTTGCACTCGTTCCATATTCTTCAAGTAGCGATAAAATGGTGCTGGTCGATGCCAGATAAAGTCGATCTTCCAAGACGATTTTCGCATCAGTTTGCCAGATTTTCGAGACTTGTTTGAGAGTTTGTCGTGCCCGTTTGGCGCTTGAACAGATAATCAGATCAGGATCGATGCTTTGTTGAAAGAGATACTCTCCCATTAGCTTGGCCTGAGATTTTCCTCGCGCATTTAATGGGCGATCCCTGTCTTTTAGCAAGGGGTCCCCCCAGCTTGATTTGGCGTGACGAAGCATGGTCAGTGTCAACATGATATTTATTGCCCCGTCTTGGCTTGCGAGGCGAATCGGACTGCTTCAGAGGCGGCCTTGAATAGAGCCTTGGCCTTGTTAATACATTCTTTTTGCTCAAGTTTAGGTTGGCTATCGGCGACGATGCCGGCTCCGGCCTGCACATACATCATGCCATCCTTGACGATACTGGTGCGCAATATGATGCAGGTATCCATTTCACCGTCAGCTGTGAAATAGCCAACACAACCGGCATAAATGCCGCGCCGATCCTTTTCCAACTCGTCGATGATTTCCATGGCGCGCACCTTGGGAGCCCCCGATACAGTGCCTGCCGGGAAGCCAGCCATTAGAGCGTCAATGGCATCATGTTTTTTTGGATCAACCTGGCCCGTGACATTGGAGACGATGTGCATGACATGGGAATAATATTCCAAAAAGAAACTGTCTGTGACCTCAACGCTGCCTGGAATGGCGACACGCCCCACATCATTGCGGCCAAGGTCCAGTAACATGAGATGTTCTGAAAGCTCTTTGGGATCGCTCAACAGCTCGTCCGACATTTCCTGATCTTCTTTGGGAGTGCGCCCCCGTATCCGCGTTCCCGCGATGGGTCTGATGGTGATTTCATTGTCGCGAAGCCGCACGAGAATTTCGGGGCTGGAGCCAATAACGCAAAAATCGTCAAATTTTAAAAAATACAAAAAGGGCGAGGGGTTGGTGCGCCGCAAGGCCCGATAGAGAGAAAACGGGGGCAGGGTAAAGGGTGCCTCAAAGCGCTGTGACAGGACCACCTGAAAGACATCTCCAGCTTCAATATATTCTTGCGCCCGGGCCACCATCTGTTTGTATTTGGCGGGTGTGGTATTGGACACTGGTTCGCTGGCGGTGGCTTCTTGATATTGCTCGTTATCACCATGTGAAATGGGGGTCTCAAGACGGTTGATCACCAGTTCGAGGCGATCAATCGCCTGACTATATGCCGCCTTTGCCGTGACATTTTTCTTGCACCTGACCGGTGTGACAACGGTGATTTCATCCTTGACGGCATCAAAGATCAAAATAAGGGTCGGGCGGATCATCAAGCTTTCTGGAAGACCCAGTTGATCCTCATTATCGTCAGGAAGCTCCTCGATCAGACGTACGGTGTCATAGCCCATATAGCCAAACACGCCAGCCGCCATCGGAGGCAGGTTTTCAGGTAGGTCAATGCGGCTATCATCAAGCAATTCGCGCAAGGATTTAAGAGACGTGGTTTTGGTTTTGACATATTTGCGCGGAGTGGCTGCGGGATCTTTGCAGATCTCAACCTTGTTGCCGCCCGAGCGCCAGATGAGATCAGGCGCCAGACCAATGACGGAATAGCGCCCGCGTGTTGTGCCGCCTTCAACCGATTCTAGTAAAAATGCAAATGGCTCATGAGCCGCAATGCGTAACATCGCGGAAACAGGGGTCTCAAGATCGGCGACAAGCCGCATTGTGACGACTTGCGCGATGCCTTTTTTATATTTTTTCAGGAATTTTTCGTATGATGGATCGCTTTGCACCCTGGCCCGCCCTGAATTCAAGTTTAATCTAAGTGCTACATGCCTGATCGGTTATTACTTGGCGCAGAACCGTTATATGGTGTCGTGCCGTTGAGACGCTGAAATACCTGTTCGTTAATAGTGACAGGATAAGATTTGCGGATATCGGCAACATATTGTGCCACAACGTCATTTTCCAAAGCCCGACTGATATTCTGAGCAAGCTTGTCATTTTCTTCCTTGCCAGGTTGTTTGGCAATGCCTTTTTCAAGCACTTTAAAGATCACTCGTCCCTTGCCACCGGCGATAGAGTTCATGCCAACACCACCAGCTGCGAGTACAAAAGCCTGATTGACGGCAGCCACTGGAATATCGTCATGTTCCTGAGAGCGTTTGAATGGTTTTGAGGTCAAGATTTTTGCCTTGTACTTCTTGGCATATTTTTTCAGTTTTTCGCCGTTGCGAAGGGCGGTTACAGTATCGCTGGCGATTTTGCTCAGTCTGATTTCACGTTGGCGATCTTTCCACAAGCCTATGAGTTGGTCTTTGACTTCAGCAAGCGGTTTGGTGCGCTCGCCAGTGACACCAAGAACCTCGAACCAGTTGACAACCCCGCCGGCTGCTTCAATCGGCTCATTTTCCACACCAATATCGCTGTCAAAAGCGGTCGTGAGCAGGCGAGGGGCGGTTGGAAAGTTAGCTATTTTCTCACCTTTTTTATTGAGTCCAGAGCGATCAATCGCATCTGCAACGACGTATCCAAGTTCAAAATCTTTGGCAATGTCTGCAAGGGACTTGCCACCGGCTCGCTCGTCTTCAATCGTATCGTGGAGACTGCCGATCTTGTCAGAGGCCCGTTCATTGATCAAATAGGTGCGGACTTCTTTTTCGACATCTTCCAGTTTTTTCTGGATGGTACCTTGTTTAATATCAACGACCTGCAAAATGATGGTGCTCAAAGTGCTTACCACGGGTTGTGATATATCACCTTTTTTGAGTGAAAAGGCCGTATCAGCGACGCGCGGATCAAGCAACTGGGTCTTGTTGATGAAGCCCATATCCGTTCCGTCAGTTTTAAAACCGTATTTTTTGGCAACTGCCATAAAATCAGCCCCGCCGGTCAGCTCGAGCCGGGCCTCTTTGGCTTTTTCGCGATCAATGAACGACATGCGCCGGATGTGACGCTTGCCGGGAGTGGAAAACTGATCAATGCGCTCCGCATAGTTCGCAGCTATATCTTCTTTGGTGACCTTGATGGATTTTTTAACAAGCTCGGGCGAGAGCGTCAGGACGCCGATTTTACGATATTCGGGTGCCGTGAAAGTGCGCTTGTTGGCGGCCAGAAAATCGGTTTGGGTTTTTTCATCGGGTTCTTCGATTTTTTTTGTGACGGTTTTGGGAAGGATGAAATATTCAAGCGTTCTGGTGTCATTGTCAAAACGGTTGAGATTTTCCTTCATGCTTGTTGGCACAAACAGATCGCTGGACAGGGACGCGATCAGCTGCTCGCGGACGGTTCCAATACGCTGCTCGGCGATATACGTATTTTCATTCATGTTGTTATTGCGCAGCACTTCGTCAAACTGGATGCGCGAGAATTTACCATCTCCCCCTTTGAAGGCGGGGCTGTTGAAAATACTATCACGTATGGCGGCATCGGAAATACCAAGTCCCAGCTGTTGAGCGTGGGAGGATACAGCGGCATTGGTGATCAAGCTGTTCAGGACCTGACGGTCCAGACCAAAGGCCCGCGCCTGCTCGCTGGTGATGCGTTGACCGATGCGATTGGAAACGGTTCTGATCTGGCGTTGGTAGACGCGCTCATATTCCTGGGGAGAGACTTCAATATCGCCGACTTTTGCCAGAACGCGGTTGCCGTAGCCCGTAAAAATATCAGCAATGCCCCAGACGGCAAAGCTTAAGACGAGCAGTCCGATGAATATTTTGGCGATCCAGGTACCGGCGCCTTTTCGAAGTTGATTTAGCATATTTCTATCTAGTTTTCATTTGCCGCATTGATTTTTTGTGCAATTTCGGTCATTTGGTTGACGTGAATGACATCATAAGAACTACAAGCCCTCCCGGCAATACAACAATTTTTGTCCTTATGTGACAGATTATTGGCATATGACAGGGGGTCTTTTGAATTATGTTGTGGGGAAACAGGTAAAGCTTTGAGGAAATAGGATCAAGTGCCGAATGGGCAGATTCGTGTTTTGAATGTAATGAAGGGCTCATTTAGGGCCAAGATTGTGATAAATCGGGAGACATAAATGTCAAAGAATACACCATTGGTTGCTGGTAACTGGAAAATGAATGGTCTGAGAGAAAGTGCTAGCGAACTGGTAAAACTTTCAGAAAGCTTGAAAAATGAGCCAGTCGACGGTGTTGATGTTATGATCTGCCCGCCAGCCACCCTCGTATTGGCTTTTTCCGAATTGATGAAAGACAGTATCGTTCAAATTGGTGCCGAGGATTGCCACACACTGGTTTCGGGAGCCAATACCGGTGATATTTCTGCCGAGATGTTTGCTGATTGTGGAGCTACTGCCATTATTGTCGGGCATTCCGAGCGCCGTGCTGATCATGGCGAAGCTGATGCGCTTGTCCACGAAAAAGCGCAAGCTGCGTGGCGTGCAGGGCTCGTTGCCATTATATGTGTTGGGGAAACAGCGGGACAGCGCCAATATGGACTCACCCTTGATGTTGTACGTCGGCAATTAAAAAATGCCATACCTGATGCAGCAACAGCCAAGAACACGGTTATTGCCTATGAACCCGTCTGGGCCATAGGCACCGGTCTTACACCAACCGTTGAAGATGTGACAAAGGTACATGATGATATCAGGAAGGTGCTGGTTGAACGCTTTGGCGCTGAAAATGGCGGTGGCATGAATTTGCTTTATGGCGGATCAGTGAAGGCCTCCAATGCCAAGGAACTGATGGCAGTTGAAAATGTTGATGGCGCTCTTGTTGGCGGAGCCAGCCTCAAAGCCGACGATTTTATGGGTATCATCAACAGCTATAAAAGTTAGAAAACTGCCGACAACGCGTTTTATCAACCTCAAGGAGAATAGCTTGCATATTCGATCAAAAGTCGTTTTCCTTTTGGCGGGCTTGTTATTGTTGACAGGCCCGACGGCGCAGTTGGCGTTGGCGGCCCCCCTGTCGTCCGAACAATGCACTGGTTTGCGTCAGCTCCGACATGAGCTGGAAACTCGAGGCGTTGGGACAAAAGTTACCAAAGGAGCCAAATGGGCGGCAGATAACCTGAGCGCCGAGCAGCTCAGCGAAGTTGGTGCCTTCCTAAAGCTTGGGGAAGAAATCAGATTTCGTTGTGGAAGATCCACCATCGACAAAAAGAAACAAACGGCTCTTCATGCCAATATCCCGCTGCCTGTGCGAAATTCCCGTCGATTGTTGCAAGGCAAGACCAAAAAGAACAAACAGGCCGCGTCTGGCTTGATGCGGCCAACCATGGGTGGCGAAGAAATGTCACCTGAGGAAAAATCGGTACTTTCAGCGGTTACGAATGGCAAAAAAGACGACACTGCCAGCACAGTGGCAAAACCGCCTTCAAAATGAGTTTTGCGCGCTTTTATGACTAGCCTATTGACGAATTTAAACGGGCCGCTGTAAAAGTGGTTCTTCTTGTGCTTGCCTGTTGGCAATCTTAACTATGTGAAGTCCGCTATTTGGTGCGGGCTATAATTGAAATAACCATTATCGACTTCGCTTGTAGAAGTCCTTGAGGGATGGAACCTTTATCATGGCAACTGTTTTGCTCGTTATTCACCTGATGATCGCTTTGGCATTGATTGTCATGATATTGCTGCAACGCTCGGAAGGCGGAGCCCTTGGCATGGGCGGCGGTGGTGCTGGTGGAGGTATGATGTCGGGACGTAGTGCTGCTAATATGCTCACACGTACAACGGGCTATCTGGCCGCGATATTTTTTGCCACAAGTATCACTCTGGCAATTCTTGCCAAAAGTGATCGGACGCCAACATCCATCCTTGATACCTTGTCGCCAACCGGTCCTGTCAAAACGATTGATAGCAAACCAGTCGTGCCAACGCCGCCAGCTTCCAGCTTGATTGTTCCAGAGAAACCAACAGCGCCAAGTGTGCCCAATTCCAATTAGACGGCCTTGATTTCTGTTTGATTGGTTGGCTGCGCTTCTTTCAAAGGTAGAGCAGGCGCACAAAAATGGCCGTGTTTTCGCGTCTTCAACAGAAAAATCGTCCAAACTGAAAAAAGCACTTCGAATCAGTGCGGTTATGTGTATTCTACAAGCCCATGGCGCGATATATTTTCATAACTGGCGGCGTGGTATCTTCTCTTGGAAAAGGCATCGCTTCTGCTGCACTTGGTGCACTGCTACAGGCGCGCGGTTATACCGTCCGTCTACGCAAACTCGATCCCTATCTCAATGTTGATCCCGGCACGATGAGCCCCTATCAACATGGCGAAGTTTTCGTCACTGATGATGGCGCGGAAACCGATCTGGACCTTGGTCACTATGAGCGCTTTACAGGCGTATCTGGTCGCCAATCAGACAATGTGACGTCTGGGCGGATCTATCAGGATATATTGGCCAAGGAGCGCCGGGGTGATTTCCTTGGCGCTACCGTGCAGGTCATTCCCCATGTGACACAGGCGATCAAGGATTTTGCTTTATCGAATACTGATGATGTTGATTTCATTTTATGTGAGATCGGCGGCACGGTTGGCGATATTGAAGCATTGCCATTTTTTGAAGCTATCAGACAGATTGGTCAAGAATTGCCACGCGGCGATACGGTCTTCATTCATCTGACGCTCATTCCTTTTATATCGAGCGCTGGCGAGTTGAAAACCAAGCCAACCCAGCATTCGGTCAAAGAATTGCGCTCTATCGGTATCCAGCCAGATATTTTGATGTGCCGTTGTGATCGTGAAGTGCCAGCTTCTGAGCGCAAAAAGATTGCTCTGTTTTGTAATGTGCGGCCCGAATCGGTCATTCAGGCGCTCGACGTGGCCAGCATTTATGATGTGCCTGAGGCCTATCACAATGAAGGGCTGGATCGCGAAGTGCTGCGCGCTTTCGATCTTGACTATAAAACCAAACCTAATCTGGAAACCTGGCAAAAAATATCCAAACGGATCGCCAATCCTGACGGTGAAGTCGATATTGTTATTGTTGGTAAATATACAGGCCTTTTGGAGGCCTATAAATCGCTTAATGAAGCGCTTGTTCATGGTGGCATTGCCAATAAAGTCCGCGTTAAGCCCAGATGGCTCGAAGCCAGTGACCTTGAAGAGGGAGACCTGGCGCAGATTATCGGTGAAGCTGATGGCGTTTTGGTGCCCGGTGGCTTTGGCAAGCGCGGCTCTGAGGGAAAAATTGCGGCGGTTGAATTTGCCCGCACCCGTAACATCCCTTATTTTGGCATTTGTCTGGGCATGCAGATGGCGATCGTTGAAGTCGCGCGCAATCTGGCTGGCATCGAGGGCGCTGGATCAAGTGAATTTGGCAAACCCGCCGTTCCCATTGTTGGCCTGATGACCGAATGGATGAAAGGTGAAGATCTTGAAATGCGAGAGCAGGGCGGAGACCTTGGCGGCACGATGCGACTGGGTGCCTATGATGCCCGTTTGGCAAAAGGCTCCTTGATCCGCTCAATCTACGGCGAGGGCGAGATAATCAGCGAGCGCCATCGCCATCGCTATGAAGTGGATATGAGCTATTGCGAGCAGCTGGAGCGCCATGGTTTGATGTTTGCTGGCCGCTCACCAGATGGATTGCTGCCAGAGACGGTTGAATTGAAAGACCATCCCTGGTTCGTTGGTGTTCAATTTCATCCAGAACTCAAATCTCGCCCCTTCGACCCACACCCCTTGTTCGCTTCGTTTATTGCGGCAGCGGTCAAACAAAGCCGACTGGTTTAAGTCATGAGGCCGTGTCGGACATTGCTTTATGCCTTAAGCATTTTTGCAATGGTCCTGACGTTTCGAGGACAACAGGCATTGGCGCAGACTTTTACAGTTGGTCAACTTGATAAACATTGCCGTTCCTATCTCAAGCTGATTAAAAAGACCAGCAAGGGCAAGCTGGCGAAAAATCAGGCTGTGGATGTGGTTAAATGCACCAGTTACATTGCCGCTTTTCACTATGGCAAAACACTTGCCAATATGGAAAACAACACGTTTGGACCATACTGTTTGCCTAAACGCCAACAAATCACGAATTGGCTGGTCCAAAATTTCGTACGCTGGGTGGCGGCTCATCCAGAGCAGAGAACTAAAGTCGCTGGTATTGGTATAATGAAATCATTACAGGAGCGTTATGGCTGTGATGAACGGGACAGGGTGAAAGAATGACACAAGATACAAAACCGGATGCCGTTGTTAAGTTTGGGAATGTCGAAATTTCCAACGCGTTGCCATTTGCGCTATTTGCCGGGCCATGTCAGATGGAAAGTCGCGATCACGGACTGGAAATGGCACACGGCCTAAAAGAAATATGTGACCGCTTGGGAATAGGACTGATTTTCAAAGCCAGTTTTGACAAGGCAAATCGCACGAGCATCAGTAGCCAGCGCGGACTGGGTTTTAAGGGCACCTTGCCGGTTTTTGCCGAGATCAAGGAAAAATATGGGCTGGCAATTGTCACAGATGTTCATGACGCGGCTCATTGCCAACCTGCTTCTGAAGTCGTTGATGTCCTGCAAATTCCAGCCTTTTTGTGCCGACAGACTGACCTGTTGGTGGCGGCCGCAAAGACCGGTGCCGTGATTAAGATCAAAAAGGGTCAGTTCTTGGCACCTTGGGATATGAAGAATGTCGTTGGCAAGGTGCTAGCAGCCGGTAATAGCCGTATCCTTGTGACTGAGCGAGGGGCAAGCTTTGGCTATAACACTTTGGTTTCGGATATGCGCTCGCTGCCTATTTTAGCGCAAACCGGCTGCCCTGTGGTGTTTGATGCGACCCATAGTGTGCAGCAACCTGGCGGTCAGGGGGAAACCAGTGGCGGTCAGCGAGAGTTTGTTCCGGTGCTGGCACGTGCCGCTTTGGCAGTTGGCGTTGCCGCTTTGTTTGTTGAGACACATGAGGACCCAGATAATGCTCCCTCTGATGGCCCCAATATGGTTCATTTGTCAAAATTGGAAGATCTGTTGCGCCAATGGCAGCAAATCGACGGCATCATGAAGGCATAATATTTGGACTATCTTGCGGATTGTGGATAAGATTTATCTGAAATGTATGTATAAGTCATTTTGAATAGCTGGCGCAGTTTTCTGCATCGGCGAAATGCAAAAATGCTTCGTGAAATTGCAGGGGATTGCAAAGGGGGGCTTGGGCGTTCTAAAGTGGATTTCCAAGAACAGTTCAGGCTGTTTTGATTGTCGAGCTGACCAAGCCAAAATTGATCAAAGAGAATCAATCATTGTCAAATATTGATTGATACCCAAGGGGAAATAATGAGCGAGTACCAAATCCAGCGAGCCAATATGGTGGATAGTCAGCTGCGGACCAATCAGGTGACAGACCACCGTATATTGCGGGCTATGCTAGATATTCCGCGCGAAAAGTTTGTGCCCGACACCAAGCAGGGCCTCGCCTATATGGACCAAGATATCCTTGTCGATCGTGATCAAGAGGGCACGGATCGGTATATGATGTCCCCGATGACCATTGCGCGACTGGCGCAGCTGGCGCGAATTGATGACAAGGATATGGTGCTGATCATTGGCTGCACCTCAGGCTATGTTGCCGCGTTGTTGGCAAGCCTTGCAAGTAGCGTCATTTGTCTTGAAACGGATGATCGTTTGGCGGAAGCTGCTGCGGTCCGTCTGGAAGAACTTGGTTGTGATAATGTCGCAACAGTCAGCGGTCGTTTGGAAGAAGGCTATTCTAAAGAAGGTCCCTATGATGTTATATTGGTCAATGGTAGCGTGGAACTGATTCCTCAAAGCCTGTTTGATCAGTTGAAGGATAATGGTCGGTTAGTAGCTGTTCAGTTGACGCAAGCTGGCGTTGGCAAGGCGCATCTATACCGTAAAATCGGGAATAGTATTGGCGAGAATCGCATTTCATTCGATGCCTCAGCTCATCCATTACCCGGATTTAAGCGTGATCAGTCATTTGTTTTTTGATGATTTGATTGTCACATTAGGCCAGTTTCTTAATTCTCAGTAAGTAAAGTTCACTCTTGCTTAACCTTATGGAAAGAGAAGAGTAAGTCGGCAATGCCGGTTTGTTTCGTTTAGTTGTTGTTTCGTTGTAGCACGTAGTTGCGCTCAATATGGGAATAACAATAGCGGCGAAAGAGGTTGGGTTATGTTGGAATTTAGAAACGGGTTTTTATCTGGCGCATTGGCTTTTGCAGGCATATTGTGCCTCATACCGATGAGCGCCAACGCAGAATCGTTGGATTCGGTCCTAGCAAGCACCTATTTAAGCAATCCCAATATAAATGCTGAAAGAGCAAAGCTGCGGGCACTTGATGAAGAAAACCCAAGAGCACGCTCAGGTTACCGTCCCAAGGTCAACTTTAACGCCGATATCACAAGCCAACGGGTAAAAACCCGCCCATCGTTGCCAACAGATGGCAAGCGCCGTCATGGAGGCTACACAGTGAGCCTGGTGCAGCCGATTTTTCGAGGGTTGAGAACGATCAATTCAATTCGCAGGGCGGATGCCAGCATTTACGCTGGTCGTGAAGACTTGCGCTCAGTCGAGCAAAGTATCTTTTTGGATGCCGTGACTGCCTATGTGGATGTGATTCGTGATCGTGCCATTTTACGACTTCGCAGAAGTAATGTTGGGGTCATTGCAGAGCAACGCAGAGCCACAGATGATCGCTTTAAAGTAGGTGAAGTGACCAAAACGGATGTTGCGCAAGCCAGGGCTCGCTACAGTGGTGCTGTTTCCAGTCTCAATCTTGCTCAGGCCAATCTGAAAACCAGGAGGGCGATCTTCGAACAGATTATCGGTCGGACCCCAAATGGTTTGCGGAACCCAAAGGGCATCGTTAAATATTTACCGCGCTCTCTCAATGGATCCCTGAAACGGGGGATGGACGAACATCCCGCCATTCTTGGCGCGACTTACCGCGAAATTTCGGCAACTCACAATATTCGCATTATCAGGGGTGAGCTTTTGCCAGAGATCAATCTTGAAGGAAGTTGGACTAGGCGTTTTCATCCAGTTGATGGCATTGATCAGCAAAGAACAGGCATTATCAAAGGCACGTTCAAGATGCCGTTTTATGCCGGTGGTGAAATTTCTGCACGCGTGAGACAGGCCAAGCAGACGGTTCTGCAAAGACGTCAGGAACTGCAAGCTGCTAAACGAAGAGTGCGCGCTGATGTCATTTCAAGTTGGGGGCAGGTGTCTTCAATCATTGCCCAATTGAGAGCCGACCGCTCCCAAGTGAGCGCGACAAGAACAGCTCTTGATGGTGTGAAGGAAGAAGAAAAAGTAGGCCAGCGAACGGTTCTTGACGTTTTGGATGCCCAGCAAGAATCTCTTGATGCGCAGGTGGCGCTTGCTATTACACAAAGAGATCTGGTCGTCGCTAGATACCAGTTGTTGGCTGCGACGGGGCGTTTGTCCGCCGTTGAACTTGGACTGCGTGTTCAACGTTATGAATCTAGTGCTCATTATGAGCGGGTCGAACGTAAATGGATTGGCACTCGGGTTGAGGAATATAATGATGAGGTGGAAAACAGAGCAATTGTAAATGATCGCTATTTTCCAACCAGTTATAAATAGTAATCTGCTAGTCCTCTTGCGCGTATCTGTATCCATTTTCCGTGTAGCGTGAATTGGATCGAATGGACAGTACCCGGGCTTGTAAAAATTATAGCTCGAATGATCACTCATCTCTGGATTTCATTCGCTACCTATGGCAATACTCATACCTACAAATATAACGTCTTTTGCCCATGAGCTGGCCACATTTGCGGGTTAAATGCTTATTGCAGGTGGGGAATAATTGAGGGATTGCAGGATGAATAGCGCGGAAAAAAAAGCTCCAGAACCGAGCATGGATGATATTATAAGCTCGATCAGAAATATCATTGCTGATGATGCGCAAGAAACGGTGCCAGTTCCAAAAACCCCCGCTTCAGAAAGTCTCGCCCCAGAAACAAACCCCGCAGTGGAAGTTCCATCTCCTGCCATCGTCCAACTGACAGAAAATCAAATTGCAGAACCTGCTATAGAGCAAGTTAACGGTGCGCCCGCTTCACCTGATGCGGCAGTGCCAGCTCCAGAACCTGCAGCTATTCCCGAACCAGCGATTGCGCCATCTACTCCTGACCTTGAGGTCGCCAACGAAATTGATGCGGTGCCTGGCCTTGCGGCCGCGCCTGAGGCGCTGGCTGCTGTTGCTGCACCCGAGCCGATACCCACACCACCCGTAGCCCCTGAATTGACGATATCTGAACCCCTTACTCCTGCAACACAGCTTGGGGCCGCCCCGATCAATGATCTGACCGTTGCTTCGCCTTTACCAACTGTTGCGCCGGCAGCACCAGAGGCCATGATGGCTCCTGCACCCAGCGGTGCAATGGCGCCTGAGCCAGCTCTGCCGGAATTGAACGAACAAGAGCCAGCGGCGATCATCGAAGATGATATTGCTTTCGTAACTCCAGAGGTTTCGCCAAATTCACTTGCAGAGGTCGCTCCTGTATCTACTGCTCCTCCCATGTCCGCAACCAGCGACCCCGTCGAAGAGATGATGCAATCCGTAAATGCAGATCAAGCAGATAGCGAGCAGGTCAATAATGGCGTTGATCCTGATAAAATTCTGGAAGGTATGGAACCTTCTGGCGCCGAGGTTGCTATTAAGGCTGCTCTTATGGAACCAGCACCCGTTGAGCAAGCGCCGGTTATCGATCCAGCACCTAGCGTAAAAGCTGTTGCCGATGAGGCTCCTGTCGTATTGGATGCCAGTCAAGTGACCCCGGAAGATGCGGTAGCGATCACAGCTGTTGCAGACGCCACAAAGAAAGCTCTGACTGGTGCCAGTCCCTCTGAAGTAGTGGCTGATGTGCCGCAAAAGAAGGCCGGAAATAGCCTCGAAGATAGCGTCAAAGCAATGCTTAAGCCGATGATCAAAGATTGGCTCGACGATAATATGCCTAGGATTCTTGAAGGCGCGATCAAGGAAGAAGTTGATCTCCCGGACAGTGACAAGACGTAAGTTATTTCATTCATCGAAGCCAATTTATAAAACAAGAATCAGCTGCTTCGTTTCCGAAGTGGCTGTTTTTTTGTGGTCCCGTTCAGGCGATCGGCACAACATCGAAAAAATTGATCGGCAATAGTATTTGACTGGCCGTTGCGAGTATGTTTTTTCAGGACAAAATGAAACTATGGATCATGAGGCGATATGCTCGAGAAACAATTTATACCCGGCGAAGTCGAACAGCGTATTTACCAGCAATGGGAAGATGCCGGTGCTTTTAAAAGCCAACCGGATCGTGTCGCAGCGGGAGCCAAGCCCTATTGTATTGTGATCCCCCCTCCCAATGTCACAGGGTCGTTGCATATGGGGCATGCCCTCAATAATACCATTCAGGATATTCTAATTCGGTTTGAGCGTATGCGTGGCAAGGATGTTTTGTGGCAACCGGGGATGGATCATGCCGGTATCGCCACGCAAATGGTTGTGGAGCGCCAGCTTGCCCAGAACGAGGAACCGGGGCGGCGCGACATGGGCCGAGAAGCCTTTGTTGAACGTGTCTGGGAATGGAAAGAAAAATCCGGGGGCACCATCATTAACCAGCTGCGCCGCCTTGGGGCATCTTGCGACTGGTCGCGTGAGCGCTTTACGATGGATGAGGGACTGTCCAAGGCTGTGCGCAAAGTATTTGTGGAACTATATGAAGCTGATCTGATCTATCGTGATAAGCGCCTTGTTAATTGGGACCCTGTCTTTCAAACCGCTATTTCCGATCTCGAAGTTGAAAATATCGAAGTAGATGGGCATTTCTGGCATTTTAAATATCCGCTGGAGAATGGTGAGACCTATGAGTTTCCAATCGCTCATAACGACGAGGGCGAGCCAATCGAGTGGGAGACACGCGATTATATCTCCATTGCCACAACTCGCCCCGAAACCATGCTGGGAGATGGCGCGGTCGCCGTTCATCCAAGCGATACGCGTTATGCGCCGATTGTTGGCAAGCGCGTTTTGCTACCATTGGCAGATCGCTATATCCCGATCATCACAGATGAACATCCTGACCCTGATTTTGGCTCCGGTGCCGTGAAGATCACGGGCGCACATGATTTCAATGACTATGCAGTGGCCCGGCGCCATGATTTGCCCTTGCTCATCATCATGGATGAACAGGGCCGGATGGCCGGGGAGATTCCTGAAAAATATATCGGCATGGATCGCTTTGAAGCCCGCAAGCTGATTGTCGAAGATATCGATAAGCTTGGTTTGCTGCTGGAAGTCGAGGACAAGAAAATCGTGCAGCCGTTTGGTGATCGCTCCCATGCGGTGATTGAGCCGATGCTCACCGACCAATGGTATGTCAACGCCAAGGAACTCGCTAAGCCAGCCATAGCTGCCGTGAAAGATGGCCGCACGAAATTTGTGCCTGCTAACTGGGATAAAACCTATTTCCAATGGATGGACAATATCGAACCTTGGTGTATCTCGCGCCAGCTTTGGTGGGGACATCGTATTCCGGTCTGGTACGGGCCGGATGAAAAAGTTTTTGTGGCCTACACAAGTGAAGAGGCTCATGAGCAGGCCGCCAAACATTATGGCAAAGCGGTTGAGCTGCGCCAGGATCCAGATGTGCTGGATACCTGGTTCTCGTCTGGCCTATGGGCATTTTCGACGCTGGGTTGGCCAGACAAAACACCCGAACTTGAGCGTTACTATCAGACCGATGTATTGGTCACAGGGTTTGACATTATCTTTTTCTGGGTCGCCCGCATGATGATGATGGGGCTGCACTTCATGGATGAGGTGCCGTTCCATACCGTTTATGTGCATGCGTTGGTACGCGATGAAAAGGGAGCCAAAATGTCCAAATCCAAGGGCAATGTGATGGATCCTCTTGATCTTTTGGATGGCATTGAGCTTGAGCAGCTTGTCGAAAAGCGCACCATTGGATTGGTGAAGAAAGACGCCAAAGCGATAGCCAAATCAACGCGCAAGGAATATCCCGACGGCATTCCGTCTTATGGCACAGATGCTCTGCGGTTTACATTAGCGGCCATGGCAGCGCAAGGGCGCGATGTGCGCATGTCATTACCGCGGGTTGAGGGGTATCGCAATTTTTCCACTAAACTATGGAATGCCGCCCGTTTTACACAAATGAACGAATGCGTACGTCAAGAAGATTTTGACCCGGCCGCCTGCAATGAAACCATCAACAAGTGGATTGCCGGTGAGATGCAAAAGGCTGCTAACGCCGTGACTTTGGCCATTGAGTTACATCGTTATAATGAGGCGGCCAGTGCTATCTACAACTTTATCTGGCATGTCTATTGTGACTGGTATCTCGAATTGATCAAAACCGTTTTGAACGGCAAAGATATCGAAGCGCAGGCCGAAACAAGAGCGATGGCGGCCTTTGTCCTTGATCAGATTCTCAAGCTGTTGCACCCGTTCATGCCCTTTATTACCGAGGAGCTTTGGCAAAAGCTTGCCGAGCAGGGGCCCGAACGCGACAGCCAGTTGATCCTTGCGCAGTGGCCAACCTTTTCGGGGCTAGAAGATGAGGCAGTCAATCGTGAAGTCGATTGGCTGATCCGTTTGATTACAGAAGTGCGCTCTGTTCGTGCTGAAATGAATGTACCTGCTGGAGCCAAGGTGCCTTTGATCTTTACAGGAGCGGGAGATGAGATAAAAGGCTGGATCGAAACGCACGATGAAACGCTTCGGCGTATTGCAAGGCTTGAAGAGCTGAGCTTCAGCACGCAGACACCTGATGGCGCTATCCAGATGATCCTTGATGACGTTACTATAGCAATGTCATTAGAAGGCATTATTGATGTCGGCGCCGAGCAGGCACGGTTGAACAAGGAAATTGACAAACAGCGCGGTGATATCAAAAAAATCGAAGCCAAGCTGGGCAATGAAAATTTTACAGCACGCGCACCGGCCGAAGTCGTTGAAGAGCAAAAACGCCGTAAGAATGAGGCGGAGCAGGCAGTGGAAAAACTGCAAATAGCGCTCAAGCGCGTGGAGGCACTTGGTTAAACATTGTATTTTGTGGATAAGTAGCGAGAGTTAAGGTGTGATCGAGAGCACTTTTAATATTCACCCATAAGGTCGCCAATTTACATTGGGTGAATTGGTGCAATAATTCAGTATTGCCGAATTTGATCTATATTTTAAAGACTTCTATATAGTCAGTAGGAGGATGAATAAAGCGGGAAGCTATTCACGTAATAATTCAGGATAAACAGATCTTTATAAATTTTTTACAATATTCGATTTGATACTCTTGACAAGGTACACACACTTGATCTTAAGTGAAGAAAGTAGAAATATTTGAATTCCCAAGTCTGTTACAGGTCCGCCGCATCTCCTGAGACTTGGGATGTGTGGGTTAGATTTTATTCGGTGTGAGTGGCCTCCTCAATATCACCGATTAGCTGTTTAACCTGATATGAGCCTAATTTATTGGCTCATGAAACAGACTTCTGAGTATCCTGGTTCGGATTTTACCCCGCTGCCGAAGGGATATGAAGAGGTCTGTTTCGTATTCTGGGCACCCTTTTTTCAACATCTCCAAGCATGACTGATTATGCCGATGATCAAGGCGCAAAAATATGCGCAACAGATCATACACGGTTCACGCAAGCGATCCTGTGTGTAAATGTAGTATTTAGAAAATAGAAAACGGAGCTATTTTATTTTAGCTTCTTTGAAATCGCAATGTTTGCGAATGACGGGGTCGTATTTTTTCAAAACGAGTTTTTCCGTAATATTTCTAGGGTTTTTCTTCGTGACGTAGAAATATCCAGTACCCTCTGTGCTTACCAGACGGATTTTTTGAACAGCCGATTTTGCCATTTTACTTCCTTAAGAAATTAGGTGCGGCCGAACAAGGTTCTAAGAGCACGCGATTTGATATCAGAATTTATCCTTTTGGCGCTGCTTGTCAAGCATAGTCTTGAGGATCTACCATGATGGCCAGTGGTTTTTGCCAGTTAATTTTACAATGGCAGCAAATTCAAGCGTAAAAGACCATTATTCAGCGAGGTTTTCTGGCTTTTCGTTTGCTCTTATGTGCCGATCTGCCGCGCCCGGGATTCTTACCGCGATTGCTGCCACCGCGCCCAAAACGCTTGCTAGGCGAGCCATCCTTGCTGCTTGATGCTTGCCCTTTGGAGATCAACTCAAAACGAAGGGCGCCAGCTGTCGGCACTGCTTCCACCAGCCTCACCGAGACGGTCGCGCCCATACGGTGCGTTTCGCCGCTATTTTCGCCGATCAGTGATTGCTTTTGCTCATCATAATAGAAATATTCGCGACCAATGGTGGAAATGGGAATGAAACCATCGGCCCCCGTATCTTGCAGGCGCACAAACAGGCCAGAGCGCGTGACGCCAGAAATGCGCCCCTGAAAGGTTGCGCCGATATTATCGGCCAGATGATAGGCGATGAGCCGATCTGTGGTTTCTCGTTCCGCCGCCATAGCGCGGCGCTCAAGGTCAGATATGTCAGAGGCAATATTGCTCAAACGTTCAACCTGTATGCCTTCTAGCCCATCCGCACCAAAGCCCATTGCAAGGATCAAGGCGCGATGGACAATAAGGTCAGCATAGCGTCTGATCGGGGAGGTGAAATGGGCATACTGGTTTAGATTGAGCCCGAAATGTCCCTCGTTTTTTGTGCTGTAGATCGCCTGTGACTGCGAGCGTAAGATGGTTTCATTGACCAGATCATTGAGATCACCTCCTTCGACTTTGGCAAGGATCTCATTGAGTTGTTTGGCCTTGATCTGCGCATTGCGGGCGAACTTGATTTTGAGGGTCTGTAAAAAATCGGCAAGAGACTGCATTTTTTCAAATGAGGGGGCGGGGTGAATACGGTAGATGACCGGTGATTTGGCATTATCGAGTGTTTGCGCTGCACAGACATTGGCCTGGATCATGAACTCTTCAATGACTTTATGGGCGTCTAGCCGCTCTGGAGTTAGGATATCCTTGATACGCCCGCCATCATCCATAATGATTTTACGCTCAGGCAGGTCGAGCTCAAGGGGGTGGCGTCTGGCACGGGCCTTCAGCAGCCCCTTCCAGGCGCTCCACAACGGTTTGAGAACTGGTTCCAGCAAAGGCAGTGATATCTCATCTCCATGACCATCTATGGCCATCTGGGCCTGCTCATAGGAGAGCTTGGCGTGCGAGCGCATTATGGCGCGCATGAATTTGTGATCAACTTTCTCACCATGCTTGTCAAACCGCATTTTCACCGCGAGACAGGGGCGCTCCTCGTGCTCGCGCAAAGAGCAAAGGTCGTTGGAGATTTTCTCGGGCAGCATGGGGACAACCCGGTCTGGGAAGTAGACGGAATTACCGCGTTTTAGCGCTTCGACATCCAACCGTGATCCCGTATTAATGTAATAAGCCACATCGGCAATGGCTACGATGACGATAAATCCGCCCTCGTTTGCAGCGTCTTCGTCCTCATAGGCATAGACGGCATCATCATGGTCGCGAGCATCGGATGGATCAATCGTGATGAGCGGCGTATCTCGCAAGTCTTCTCGATTGTCTTCGCTCAAGATTGGTAACGTGTCGAGTTCTTCAAGCACATCCTTGGGGAAATGATCCGGGATACCATGGCGATGAATGGCGATTAAGCTGATGGCGTTTTGGTCATCTGGATTGCCAAGGCGGGCTTTGATGGTGGCGAGCGAGGGGCCATGTCGACCAGATTTTGCAGGTAAGAAACGAACGAGTTCCCCTTCTGCTACATCAAGGCAGTCTTTGGTTTGAACGGTCCATTCGCGCAGTATTTTGCGATCCACTGGGTCAATCTGACCGCTGCCATCGTCAAGTCGCCGGAATATGCCGAGCAGTTCTCGGTCTTCTTTTGGTAATTTTTTGATGATGCGCGCTTGATAGGGCGGCGTTCCTTGTTCGGCATCCTCTAATTTACTGATGCGTGCAAGAATGCGATCGCCAACCCCCGCGCTTTCGCGGCTGTTACGCTGGCTTTCAAACAGGATCAGGATTTTTGGTGGTTCACTATCGTCTAGCCATTTTTCGGGGCGGGCAATGAGATCGCCTTCATCATCAAGGTGAGTGATCGCAAGTACGGTCACAGCCGGTAGTTCGCCAGGACGCGTGATTTTCTTACGAGGGCCAGAAATCAGGCCTTCATCCGCCATTTCGCGCAATAGACGTTTGAAGGGAATCCTTTGCGCCCCCTTGATGCCAAAGGCCCGACCAATTTCGCGTTTACCGGTTTTTTGCTGAGAAGACTGAATAAATTCCAGAATCTCCGATTTTTCGGGCAAGGGCCGCTGTTGCGGCGTTGGCTTTGGGGAAGTGGTTTTCCCTTTGCGTTTTTGCGAGGTTTTTTTACGTCGGTTTTTGTCGGCCAAGGCGGTTCCCTACTAGGCCGGTTTGGCCGCTGCGGCTTTCTTTTTCGCCGGTGGTTTCTTTTTGGCTGCCGGTTTTTTCTTGGCGGCGGCCTTCTTTTTTGGAGCTGCTTTCTTGCGAGCTGGTTTCTTTTTGCCAGTTTTGGCGGCCCGCTCGGTAATCAGTTTGACCGCTTCTTCCATAGTGACGTCTTGCGGGTCGGTCCCCTTGGGGATGGTGGCGTTTACTTTGCCATGTTTGACATAGGGACCATAGCGCCCATCAAGCACCTGCACAGCGCCTGTTTCATCTGGATGTTCACCAAGTTCTTTCAAGACTGTAGCACCGCGGCTCTGCTTGGTCTTCTTTTCCGCAAGAACAGTCACAGCGCGGTTAATACCGATGGTAAAGACTTCTTCGGGATTGTCCTTGTCAAGATTGGCGTAGACGCTTTTGTGCTTAACAAAAGGCCCATATCTGCCGATGCTGGCCGTGATCATCACGTCATCTTCGGGATGTTTGCCAACATCTCGTGGTAGTGACAATAGTTTTTGTGCCTGCTCGAAATCAACAGCAGCCGGCTCCATACCCTTGGGCAGGGACATGCGTTTGGGTTTTTCTTTTTTCTTTTTGTCATAATCGTCTGCTTCGCCCAGCTGCACATAAGGGCCAAAGCGGCCGGTCTTGAAAAATACGTTAAGACCGGTGTCTGGATCGGCTCCCAGCATGCGGTATTCATTGCCGCTACTTTCTCCAGCTTCCTCATTGCTCTCTGAAAACTGGCGCGTAAAGCGGCATTCGGGATAGTTGGAGCAGCCAATGAAAGCACCAAAACGTCCAACTTTCAAAGAGATGCGGCCATCGTCGCATTTAGGACATTTGCGCGGATCAGTGCCATCACCAGCATCTGGAAAGACATGTGGCCCAAGCATTTCGTTGAGGGCATCAAGAACTTCCGTGACGCGCAGGTCCTTGATCTCGTTGACCTTGGCGATGAACTCAGTCCAAAATTCATTGAGGACCTGTTTCCAGGAGAGTTTGCCTGCTGAAATGATGTCGAGTTTTTCTTCCAGCCCGGCCGTGAAATCATACTCCACATAGCGCTCAAAAAAACTTTCAAGGAAGGCGGTCACAAGGCGTCCCTTGTCTTCAGGTATCAGCTTCTTTTTATCGATGCGTACATATTCGCGGCTCTGTAGCACCGCAAGTGTGGAGGCGTAAGTGGACGGGCGTCCGATGCCAAGCTCTTCCATTTTCTTGACCAGCGTCGCT
>JAJRPI010000014.1 GCA_024280895.1 Alphaproteobacteria bacterium
CCTCAAGGCCTCAAAAGAAATCACGGTTCAATTTGAAAAAGAAGACCTGGCCTCCGGGCGGGCGATGATTTTGCACGAAAAAAGCAAATGCGATGATATTCTGGGTAATTTCCTGGTCATGTGCACAACCGATACCGCCCTATGCTATTTTGAAGAGCCAAGAACGGTTGGCCCCAAAAAAGCGGGCAAAAAGAAAACCAAAAAGACCATGAAGGCCAAAAAAACCAAGACCGCCAAAAAACAATAGATCGGCCCTCATTGTAGCCAATAAATCAGCAACCAATCCTTACAAAGAGATTGGCTGCGACATTACCATTTCCTCACTTGCAGCGCGTGAGCTGCAAGGTTATAGATCGTAGCTAATATATCTATCCACCCCCAGAGCCTTGGGGAGTAGAGTTTATGCGAAGTGCTTTTACCAGCGCAGAACCAGACATGATATAGCGGCACATTCTTTTAACTGGTGAGGACCCCCAATGAACCTTTTTGACATGATTTCACAGGGCCAAAATGGCGATGCCATCGGTAACCTGGCCAGCCAGTTTGGACTTGAACCAGCGCAAGCAGAAGCAGCTGTTCGCCAGCTCGCACCAGCGCTTGGCGCCGGCCTGCACCGCAATACGAGCGATGGCAAAGGCCTTTCCGACCTCCTCGGCTCGCTGACAAATGGCGGTCATGATCGCTACACAAACGATCCCGCGATGCTTGCATCACAAGAAACCGCTGATCAGGGCAATGGCATCCTTGGCCATCTGTTTGGCTCCAAACAAGTAAGCCGTAAAGTGGCTGATCATGCCAGCGCCAAGACCGGCATCGGCGCTGCTCTTTTGAAAAAAATGCTGCCTGTCATCGCCACCATGGTGATGAGCGGGCTGGCCAAAAAAGCCATGGGCGGCGGATCACGCGAGATCGCTGATAGTGTCATGACCAAAGCCTCGCGGCGCGGCGGCTCCATGATTGGCAATCTGGCCGGTAAAGCCCTCTCCAGTGGCCTTGGCAAAGGCCTGATTGGCGGGCTGATCGGCAAAATGGTCATGAAATCTGTGTTTGGTGGCCGCAAACAGAGCAAAAGCATTTTTGGCTCGCTGCTGGATCGCGATGGCGACGGCTCTTACGCCGATGATCTCATCGGCATGGCCACCAGAGGCCTGCTAAAATAAATCGCTCGACATGATCGATCAAATCACAAGGCACTCGTTTGACCACGGGTGCCTTTTTTAATTCAATGCTCATGCGAAAGACATTTGCCATGATCGGCCAAGGTTTCAATAACGCGGCAATCCTTGACGGTGCCATTGTTTGCACACACATGCACAATGCTCAACAACTCTTTTTCCAACGAACGCAGCCGTTTCATACGGCTCTCAATTGCCTTCAAATGCTGCGCTGCGATCTCATTGGCCTGGGCACAAGGTTGAGCGGGATCATCAGCAAGTTTAAGCAACTCCCTGATCTGCTCCAGGCCGAATCCTAGTTCGCGGGCATGGGCGATAAAGCTCAATCTCTTGATCGTCGCTACCTCATAAACCCGCTGATTACCTCTGGTGCGCTCGGGTTCTGGCAGCAGGCCAATCTCCTCGTAATAGCGAATGGTTGGGACTTTGACGCCGGTTTGCGCGGCAACTTTGCCAATTGTTAAAATGCTCATGATAAAACCTCTTGAACCTCTAGGGACTAGAGCAATTATACTTTGTTACATTGAAAACTGCAAAGGGAGATCTCATCATGGGCGCAGGCTGTGGCGGCGATAGCTGTTCAACAAAATTTGACGGAGTCAGTGCGGACTTCAAGCGAGCCTTGCTCATCGTCATTGCCATCAATGGCGTGATGTTCGTCGTTGAAATGCTGGCGGGGTTCCAAGGGCAATCAATGGCATTGAAAGCTGATGCGCTTGATTTTTTTGGCGACACTGTGACTTATGGCCTGTCTTTGTGGGCCATAGGCAAATCTGGCATCTTACGCGCTCGCGTGGCTTTGTTCAAAGGTTACTCGCTGGCCCTGATGGGCGTTGGTGTGCTAGCGGCGACCGTTTATCGGTTCGTCCTTGTTGGTGCCCCAGACGAGCAGATCATGGGGATTATTGGCGTGATGGCGCTGGCAGCCAACCTTTTGAGCGTCATGGTCCTCATGAATTTTCGCGATGGCGACGCCAATGTACGGTCCGTGTGGCTATGTTCGCGCAATGACGCGATTGGCAATCTGGCGGTACTTGCCGCTGCCCTCGCAGTTTATCTAAGCGCTACACCTTGGCCCGATTTAATCGTCGCGGCGCTGATGGCTGGACTGTTTCTCAATTCGGCCCGCCAGATCATCACGCAAGCGCGTCATGAAATAGCGGACCAAAAAGAGGCCTCAAACACTCAAACTGCCTAGTACTCCTCGGCGCAAGTCCTGACCCCAGGAGTACTAATTTTTGCTGGCAAGGTCGCTGCGCAGATAGTGAATAATCTGCCAGCGCTGCTTGTCGCTCAAACTATCCTTAAAGGCGGGCATGGCGGTTTTAAGGGGCACACCGCCTTCACTGATCGACCAGAACAAGAAGGGGTCCGTGGCGATCCATTTGTCCATGATGAATGCGATATTGGCGGGCTTTGGCTTGAGTTCACGGCCCGCCTCTCCATCTCCCTTGCCACTCATCCCGTGACAAGAGGCACATTGCTCGCCAAACAGAGCTTTACCTGCCTTGATGTTCACATCATCCCCTGGCAGCGGGTTTTTGACATCCTTATAAGGAGCTGGTACGCCGCCGCCCATGCGAACGACCCGATGGCGAATGCGATTGCCTTGATGTCCCGCTCCTTGTTGATGGTTCTCCATCATGCCCTTGCCCATACCTTGGCCCTTTCCATGCCCCATGCCAGATCCTCGGCCCATTCCTTGTGAAAAAGCGGCACTATTTAGCCAAAGGGCACCAGCGGTGACAATCACCCCCGAAACAATGGCTGCACTTATCTTGTTCATCTTTTTCTCTCCTGTTTTTAGCTGCGATCCTGTTCTTTTACGAGCCAGATAGCGCAATCCGTCGCGCCTAAGCTGCGACATTTTGGTCGATATTATCGAGAGGAGAAGGTTGGCGCATATCAAGAGCCGAGTTACCAGCGTGCCTGTAGCAATCCAATAGAACAAAAAAAGACCGGTGGTTCAATAAATTAACGATTGCGATTTATGTGAACCACCGGCAGAGTTTGGCCCTGCACAGGGAAACGATTGTACGGGGCACATCGTCCCGTATTTCCCATAATATATTGGAAATTGCGGGTTGCTACGCTGTATAAAATAAACAAGAGATATTCGGTCAATATGTCGATTTATCAATGATTACACTTCTACATACTACAACTTAATAGTGTGTTAATGCTAAAGAACAACCAAAGTCAAGCGATTTTTAAATATCAAAATATCATGATCTATTTGCATCCAACTAAAATTGTTCTAAATTGAAAGACAAGAACCCTGCTGACCTTGATGGTCAAGCGCTTGGCAGACCCTCGAATTTATGGAGTAAACAACACATGTTCATTCAGACCGAACCGACGCCAAATCCCTCAACCATCAAGTTCGTACCGGGCAAACAGGTCCTGGCTACCGGCGTTCATGATTTCAAGTCGCTCGACGAAGCTGGCCCCTCCCCCCTTGCCACTCGCCTGTTTGAAGTGGATGGCGTTGCAGGAGTTTTCCTTGGCGCAGATTTCATCTCTGTGACCAAAGGCGATCTCGACTGGAACATGCTGAAGCCCGCCGTGATGGGCGTCATCATGGAACATTTCATGTCCGGCGCTCCCGTCATGGATGGCGACGTGAAAGATGAAAACGCCAACGAAGTGTTTGATGAAGAAGACCGAGAAACGGTTGATACTATTAAACAATTGCTGGAAGAAAAGGTCCGCCCTGCGGTTGCGCAAGATGGTGGCGATATCGTTTTTCAAGCCTATAAGGATGGCATCGTCTATCTGCATATGCGCGGGGCCTGTTCCGGCTGTCCAAGTTCCACCGCGACCCTCAAAAACGGTATTGAGAACCTGCTCAAGCATTTCTTGCCCGAAATCAAGGAAGTCCGGGCTGCTTAGTATTTCTTCGGGTGGGTCAGGACTTGCATGAAGGTGTACTAGATGGATGAGCTTGTCATTCTCAAGAGCAAATCAAAACTGGGTCCGCTGGCATTGCTGGCGGGTCTGTTTTTGATTTTGGGCGTCACAATGCTCAGCGCTCCCGAGCAATTTGTCAACCAATTATGGAACAGCCTCAATCTCATTCGGGTCCTTGGCGGCCTGTGCATGGTGTTTTTCTGGATCACTGTGTTCATCGGCGTGCGGGCTTTGACCGATCACACACCAGAATTAACACTGGATTCCCAAGGCTTCACGCGTCGCAAAAGGTTTGTGACCAAGAGTGAAAAATCTTCGAGGGCAAAAATTCTTTGGAAAGACATCAGTATAATTCGCGAAAACAACGTCAACGATCAACGGATAATTGAAATAGAATTAAACGATGAAGAAGGTTTTTCTGGCTCCTTGCTCCATATCTCGCCAAATAATCTAACGATGGGTCCCGACGATTTACTGACGCAATTTATCAAATATCATCGAGCAGCACGCATCTGATCAAAACCTAACTTTGAAAGAACACTATGACAAACAGAATTAATGAGGCCGGCCTCGACCAGCTTTTCTACAAAGCCCGCACTTTTAATAACTGGCGCGACACCAAGGTTTCCACCAAGGAGATCATTGAGCTGGTCAATTTGATGAAATGGGCGCCAACCAGCGCCAATTGCTCACCCGCGCGTATTGTTTTCGTGGTCTCGGATGAAGCCAAGGAAAAGCTCGCCCCCCTCACCATGGACGACAATCAGGACAAAATTCGCCAAGCCCCCGCGACTGCCATTATTGGCCATGATCTTGAGTTTTATGAGCATCTGCCAAAACTGTTCCCCCATACAGATGCCAAAAGCTGGTTCGAGGGCAATGATGAGGCCATCAAAACCACAGCGTTTCGCAATGGCACCTTGCAGGGCGCCTATTTCTTGATGGCTGCGCGGGCGATCGGCCTTGATACCGGCCCCATGTCCGGCTTCGACAATGACGCTGTCGACAAGGCGTTTTTTGCCGATACCGCCATCAAGTCCAACTTCTTGTGCACGTTTGGCTATGGCGACCCCAAGGACATGTTTGACCGCTCTCCGCGCTTTTCATTCGAAGAAATGGCTTCGATCATCTAGGGTCAGGACCCATTAATTATACCAGTTATGTTGGGTCAGCAGGGTTTGAATAGGGGTAAAACAGCGCAAGAACAGGCTTCTTGCCTTGTCGAGCATGTTTTGGCCTTAGACGAGCCCTCCTGATCCAACCCTTCGGGCTTTGCAGTTCAGGCCCCCGAATGCGTTAGAAAAACTTGAAAGTCAGGGAGACTTCCTACGTTTTCCTGCCTGTTCAGGAACCAGAACTGTAAAGCAGAACGGGCATAATTAATGGGTCCTGCCCCTAACCACCTTCAGAAAGACCGCGCATGAATATTCTTGCTCTTGATACCAGCATGCAGGCTTGCTCCGTTGCCGTTCTAAGCACCGAGCCGTCACAAGGCGCGTGCCTGTCTGCTTGCTATGAGCGCCGCGAACGCGGCCATGCCGAACATTTGATGGGCATGATTGACGAGGCCCTGAGCAAATCCGGTCACTCGATCAAGCAGATAGATCAATTCGCTGTTTGCCGTGGCCCTGGCACCTTTACGGGGGTTCGCATTGGCATTGCCGCCGCGCGCGGCCTAGCAATGACCTGTGCAAAGCCCCTGATTGGCATTGGCACCTTGCAAGTGATGGCAGCAAGGGTACGCCGTGAATTAGTGCGTGATGAATTAGGACGTGACGAGGACGAAAACCATAGCAACAGCCCGCCTGCCGACCCGGATCGCAATCTGGCTATTGCCATCGATGCACGGCGCGGCGAAGTCTATTGGCAGATATTTGACAAACACGGACAAGCGCTTGAAGCCCCCCTTGCCCTTGCCCCGCAGGCCATTTGCATGCTTATTAAGCAACATGAAGAACCTTTGGCACTTGCTGGCTCGGGGGTCGCCCTGATTGCCGATTGGTTGGGGGACGAACCTGATGAGATTTCTTTCTCGCATCCCGACTTGCAGCCAGATGCCGCAAGACTGGCAGAGATTGTCGCTGGCTTTAGCGCAAAGGAAGACTTATCCTTACATCGCGCAAGCCCTCTTTACCTGCGCCCAGCAGATGCTAAAATCCAAACCGGATATGCCGTTGAGCGGCAATAAAAATTCGGGATAGAAAAAAGGGAAATGTTTTGAGTGCCCATATTCTTCACGCTGGCAGCCTTGATGCCCCCGCTATGGCTGCCATCCACAAAACGGGTTTCGCCCATCCATGGGATGAGGGAGCGCTACGCAACCTCATGGATAAGCCAAATTGCCTGGCGCTGGCCGCCTTTGACGCGCAACGCGAGCTCATAGGCTTTGTCATGACGCGCCAGGCCGATGATGAATGTGAAGTCCTCACCATTGTCGCCAATAGCAAAAACCGTCGGGCCGGTATCGCCAGCTTGCTGCTTGCCCATACCCTTGAACTCTCACGCTTACGAGGTGCCAAGCTCATGTTTCTGGAAGTTGCCAGCGGCAACACGGCCGCCGTCAAGCTCTATAAAAAACACGGTTTCGAAGAAATAAGTCGCCGCGCTGGCTATTATCAGCAAGGCCGAAATGCTCCTGAAGATGCGCTCGTCATGGCCAAACAACTCAACGAATAAATAAGCGATCCCCTTTCGTGATTTAGAACGTCTCTAGACGTGCCATTCATAAAAGGCTATATGAGAATGAGAAGCAATTGTCATCTGGAAGGGATCCCGGATCATGACCAAAACGCCGGACAAGCCGAGCCACCTTGAGCGCCTGTGCGCAGAAAAAGGCCTGCGCATGACCGGTCAACGGCGTATTATTGCGCAGATCCTGTCACAAAGTGATGACCATCCTGATGTGGAAGAAGTGTATCGCAGAGCCAGCGCTGTCGATCACCATATTTCCCTTTCAACGGTCTATCGCACCGTGCGTTTGTTCGAAGAAGAAGGTATTGTCGAGCGCCACGAATTTCGCGATGGCCGCGCCCGCTATGAGCGCGTTGACAAGCAGCACCATGATCATCTCATTGATATGAAAACCGGTAATGTCATCGAATTTCGCAACGAAAAAATAGAAGAATTACAAAAACAGATTGCAGCTGAACTTGGTTTTGACCTCATCGACCACCGCCTTGAACTCTATGGCACCCCTATCAAAGAGAAATAATAACCTAATTCGGAAACATGTGTTTCATCATCTGAATACGGTTGGAAGCGGCATTTTCCTCTTCGTAACCTGGGATGGCCTTACGTAATATCCGTTCAGCCACATCTTCACGCGAAGAGATGATTTCCTGTATCTCATGGGCCAGTTGTGTATCCTCTGTAAGGAATTTTTCCAGATCAGAAATCGGTATGGCAATGGTGCTCAAATCCGTGTCAGCGCGTACCCTGAACGGGGTTGGACCATTGTTAAACAAGGTTTTAAAAACAATAAACTGCCCCTCTTCATATGTTTGTAAATGGACAGGCTCGGCACTTTCTTCGCCTTCAAGCACTTCCTCATCCAGCTCATAGTCGATGGAAACACGCCCAGAGGTAATAATATAAAAACTGCGCGCCACCTCGTCCTGCTCCAAAATCCGCTCATTCTCGCGAAAGGTCGCATAGGTGGCATTCGCCAGCAGTTTTTGTAAAAGCTCCGTTTTGCGCGGAATGGCTTTGGTGGCCACCAGCAAATCAGTGAGCTGCGTAACATCATCAAAGCTTGGCGGTACCAGTTTTTCGGGGGGCCTGTAAAACCTGTGATAACGCCCTGGAAATATAAGCTTGTTACGCTTGGCCAAATACCAGAACACGCAATGGAAATCACTTTTAATCAATGGCACCGGTGCATAATTTGCCACCCATAACCTGATCGCATAGACCACAGCGTGATCATCATATTTGACCAATCGGCCCTCGGGTGGCGGGTTTTTTAAAACGCCGGGGGTCGCGGCCCCTGCCTGCTGAAGAAGTTTCTTGACCATTTCTGGTGGATGGTCGAATGACAGCTCAAATTCCATTGTTATGATGTGCCACTTGTCATCCGTCATGAATCTGGTGACTTCTTGACGCCCCAGCATCAGGTTGGGCATCACTGCATCGTCCCCGGATCTGGTCTGGATCACCATGGTGCGCCAGTTCATGCTTTTGACGACCCCCTCCTTGGTACCGATTTTCACCCAGTCCCCCACCTTGAAATTTCGTGCCGACAGCATGGCAAGGCCCGTGAACAAAGAACCCAGCGTATCCTGCAGCGCCAGGCCGAGCACAACCGAGCCGACCCCAAGTGCGGTCAGCATCGCTCCCAGATTGACGTCCCAGACAAATGAGATGACGAATGCCGCGCCAAGTGCCACCAAAAACAGGCGCAACAGATCGAGAAACAGTTTTGGGATATTGCGACTGGAGGTATCTTCTCCCTCGGAAAAAACCAGGGCATTGAAAAAAGATACAATAGCGTTGATCCAGGTAATGCCAACGAGCGTATCGGTCAGCTTGATGGCAATGTGCCCAGGCTCAAGCCCCGCAACCGTGCGCAACATGAGACCGGCAAACAAAAGAGGTATGGCGTAATTTCGAAGGAAATAGAAACCATTGGCCAAAGGCTCTTGCTCCGCTTTCCACAAGCGATGGGCAATTTCTCCGACAATCACCGTTAAGATTGGAAAGCCAACGAGCAGAACAATACCGGTGACTTCCCATGTAGGGAGCGAAAGCAAGGGGCTCATGAATGAAGTCAAATAGTTCATCATGAGGACTGTTGCCCTCCATCCTTATCAATTTTTCCTTGACCATTGGCTGACTGCAATGGCGATATTTGATCACCCGCTTCGATGGTTGGGATTTCCATCCCATCAGTGCCGATCTTGTCTTCATCGCGTTTATCGGGGGCGATTTTTCTTTTCTTTTGCTCCCGGCGGCGTTCCATACGATTTCGATCAAGTGTCGTATCAAGTTCAAGTTCATAGGTCGCAACCTGTCCGACCGCCTTGGTTTCGACGACCATTTCCTGTCCGAAGTCGTCCATCGTATTCAACATGTGATAAGTGGGAACGGTCAGACGCATTTTATTGAGACCTGCCTCAAACACGATCCTGCGCGCAATATTGAGAGAATTCCCCCAAATATCAAAATCGAAATTATGGCTACCCACGATACCAGCATGCAGGGGCCCCGAATGTATCCCAATACGCAAAGCCAGCGACATATTATATCTGGCATTGAATATGGCCAGTTCGCGGCTGGCGGCATGAGAAAAATCAAGCGCTCGTCGGGCATGATCTAGCAGTGGAACAGATAGGCCGCAAACGGCAAGATAGTGCTCGCCAATGGTTTTAACTTTTTCAATGCCCATGCTCTCGCATGTCGTATCAAGATTATCCACCAGCTCGGTCAATAGCTCGAGTGCATCGGTACTATCCATCGCCTCGGTCTGCTTGGAAAACCCGTGGATAATGACGTAAACAACACTCGCTTGATGAACACTATCAACAATTTTATTGTCGCCCTTTTTCAGGCGCTCGACAATATTACCAGGATAGATCCTGTTAAGCAGATCATTATAAGAAGAAGACTGGTTCTCGATCAAAATGTCCCGATTACCGATCTCCTTGGTTAAGATATTAAACGTATCGCTCAGCTCTCCAAATTCATCATTTGCCAGCCGCTTGATCTCGACGTTCTTCTCACCCTCACGTATTCGTGTGACGCCATCGATCAAAACGGAGATGGGCTTCAAGAAATTCGAGGCCACAAATAGCGAGGCCAAGGTCAACCCCAATAATAGCAAACCAGATGTCAGGAGCACATTTTTCGCAAATTTATCTTGCGGAGCCCGCACCTCGGCTTCATCAATCTCCGCCAGCATGACCCAATGCAGATCTGGAATGTCGAGCGGTGCGTATGAGGAAAGAACCTTGACGCCTCGATAATCCTCGATGATTTTTGTATCCGTTTTACCATTGAAGGCCGCACGCACAGCCACGGTATTAACGCGCTGAAACAAGACCGAGGTATTGAGTTTTTGCACCTTGTCAATAATATTGCTCGGCGTATGTGTTGCTGCCAGGACTTTCAGATAGTTTTCTTTGTCCTCCAGCAGAAACCGGGAATTTGAACGCATCAGCTTGTCATCGCCAATGAGATACATTTCTCCTGACGTACCAAGGCCGCTTTCTTTCCACTGATTTTTATTTGTCATAAAGGCGTTCAGGTCTTCAATGGATAGCTGGGCCGCCAAAACTCCAATAAACAGGCCTCCATCGGTATAAATCGGAGTGCCGATAAAGGAAGATGGTGCATTATATGAGGGAGGGTATTGCTTGAAATCTTCCACATATACATAGCCTGGGGAATGGTTGGAACGGATTTTACGAAACAATTGTCCCAATGAAGAATGAGCATAGGGACCCTTGAGCAAATTGGTGCCAAAATCGGTTTCCTTGAATACCGAATAGACGATATCCCCGCTATCGCCATCAATCAAAAATATGTCGTAAAAGTTTGGTGCTTTTAGAGCGCCGCGAAAAAAGCCATGGAATTTGCGATGAACCATGTCGTAACTGGTTGCTGCACTCGAATAAGATAGCTTGTCTTTTTCGCCTGTCTTGTTGGGGTTTTCGGCAAGGTAAATCGATTGAGCCCGTCGGCCGGCTCGCGAACGCGGCCAGAAAATCTCAACATTGGATTTGCCACCCTTCAACTGATCGAGCTTGGGAAAATATTCCTTATTGTAGTAATCGGTCAGTTTTTCTTTTTGCTCATCATTTAAAACATCCACATCAGCTGGCTTATTATCCAGCGATGAGAAGGACGTGCTGAATAGCAGCATAGACTTTGCAACTGCCGGCGTCTGACCAAGAATACGTATAACATTGCGTAAATTCTTGAAGTACCATTCAACCTGTTGCGATTTGCTGACACGTAGAGACCTCAATTGCTTAAACGACGTTTCGGTAATCTGTTTTTCGCTGTGGTTATAGCCAAGAAATGCGATCGTCACGACGGCCGTCATTGTCGCCGCCAGGAGCATCAATAAAAGCTTGGAGAGCAAAGACATGCCGCGCTTTTCAGCGGGTCCTCCAGCGCTACCCGCACCATTTTTCTTGCCAGGCAATAGCCCATTGAGTGTTTTTTTAATATTTACCATTTTTAATCCGCATACCGTCTCATTCTATCGCCAATAACAGCTGCATATCGCGCGTTAAGAAGCTCCTCCACCGACAAAACACCAAGCCCCATCCGCACCAGATAACCAAAGGAACTCATGGCATTATCACTCATGAATTCCTTCACAAATTCCGTTAAGCCGGGGACGAGTTCACGATGGTCATTTTTGACATAGAAATAGAGCGCCCGCGACAAGGGGTAACTGCCATCACTGATCGTGTAAATCCGAGGCTCGATCCCCTCAATACGAACAGCCTGCAAACTCGACCTTCGATTAAATAAATCCGCATAGCCAATCAGTGCGATGGCGTTAACGTTGGCTTGCAACATCTTGAATATTTCCACAACCGGCTGATCTGTACCAATATAGGCGCTATCAAATCTCATCCGCGAGCAATTGGCTCTTAAGAATTCCTCAAATTTTGCGGGATCCTCCAATTTCGCACGCTTTTGTTTGAAATAGCGCAAATCATTTTTACAAGTTTGCGGATAAACGGCATTTATGAATGATTTGTAAGACCCTTGAGCATCTGTGGGGCCAAATATCTGAATAGCCACGTCAGGCAGATTATCATCTATATCGCTCCAGTTACGATAGGGATTGTCCATCAATCGCCCTTGCACGGGAACACGCCAAGCCGTTGCCTTGTAAAGTTGCAATCGGGTCAAATTCATGCGCTCCCCGAACAATGACTTCGTCAAAGTCAGACCGTCATGGCCAAATTGGATCTCGGTAATATCGTCAATCCCTTTCGATTTGCACCACTCCCATTCGCCTTTGGTCATCGGGCGCGATGAAGTGACGATATCGGGATGTTTAAGACCAACCCCCTTGCAAAACTCTGCAATGCCCGAGCCTGAACCCGTATTTTTAATAACGGGAGCTGGATAATCAGTTTTCTCGAGAAAGGCCTTGGAGACACTTTGCGCATAGGCGAGGACGACCGAGGACCCCACAATTTTGATGTGAGTGCGAGAAGGGCTATCAGCCGCCATGATCGGCAAGGATAGAACAAAGGCGAAAATCGCCGCACAAGCGAGCGCCAACGTTCTAAATGAGCCTTGTTTCTTGAAAAGAAATCCTTGCAGATCTTTTCCTTTAACCCCGTTGGTCATGACACCAACGCCTTCAGGTACGAGTTAACGCAACTTTTGTTCATAATACACCTAACTGACAGTTTCCCTGATTTGCACCTGATTTACCTGTAATCTGAGAGGGGTCTGGCAAGAACCAAGTTTTTAATGGCAAATATAATGCGATCCCTCATTCTTCCTATTCACTCCGTCTTACTCACTTTGCAAAGTAGGTTCGATCCACATTTAATCGCTTTCTTTTTCGCGCGCTTTTTCTCGTTGATCCTTGCGTTTTTCTGCAGTATCCCGAATTTGTTCGCCGATTTTAGGATGAGATCCAGACAATACGGCAAAGTCTTCACGTTGTAGTTTCAGCAGCTTGCAATTACTGACAGTCGTATAAGGGAACTCGTAATCTTCGTTTTCGAGCATGGCAATTTCCCCGAAAAAATCTCCTGTTGTCAGTGTGATCTCCCCATGATTGGATTTGAGCAGCACCTCGCCAGAGGCGATGAAATACATGGCGTCCCCCGGGGTGCCAGCCTTGATGATCTCCATATTGGGTGCATAATTATGAGCAAGCAGATATTTCATCATGCCTTCGACTTCCTTGGTATCGAGTTCAGCAAGGAGGGGAATACGGGAAATCAGCGACCAGGTGACCACGAAATCACGGCGCGACATTTCCTGGGCAAATCCCGTAGAAATAATGGCGATCGGTAGCGCGAACATGCCCAGACCAAGGATCATCACCACGCCGCCAAACATTTTACCAAGCGGGGTAATAGGAGATACATCCCCATAACCAACCGTGGTCAGGGTCGCCATGGCCCACCAGGCCGCGTCTGGTATGGTGCCAAAGGCCTCGGTATTGGCAAATCGCTCAATATAATAAATGCCGGTTGAAGAAAATAACAGCATGGCAATCATCAAAAGCAGCGAACCAGACAAGGCGCGGCGCTCATTGTACAAAACCCGCATGAGGGTCGCCAGCGCTGGAGAGTAACGGGCAATCTTGAGAAATCTGAACAACCGCAAAACCCTCAAGAAACGCAGATCCCAAGGAATGAACAGGCTCAGATAAAATGGCAGGATGGCCAGCAGATCAATGATCAGATAAGGTCGCATGGCGAATTTCATCCGCGCCTCGGTGGCTGGCAGGCGCTTTAAAAAAGGCACCTCAACACTGGACCAAATGCGAGCGGCATATTCGATGGTAAAAATGATCACCGAAACAATATTGAATATATCAAGATGCCAGCCCCACATGGCTTTGATGCTGGGGACCGTTTCAATGACAAATGCCAGTAAATTCAAGGTAATCAAGACAATCAGGAAATTATCAACGATCTTGCTGATGCGGTCTTCGCCACGCCCGACTTCGATGATCTCGTAAATACGCTTACGCCAATACAACCGGCGCTCTTTGGCTTTGCCTTCATTAAGGCGGCTCAAAACACGCCTGCCTTGCGCCAAGGGACCCTCATTCTTTTTATCGACCATACCCGTACCCAACCCAAACTGATCAATATAGATCAATAAGTCCCGTTAATCTTTAAAAATACCCCTGTTTGTCTCTTCGCGCGACAAGCTAACATACTGACTTTTTCGACTATTTTGCTCTCACCGTCAACCCGGAGCGGTAGATTGATCACTATACGCTGGTATTTCTCAACTACCCACCAGGTCGCTTCAAATCTGGTTAATTCGCCAAAGTTATCAATCGTGACGTTTTGTCATCTGTTACAGATCGTTTTTTTGGCCTAGCAAGCTATGACGACCCAACGGCCTCGCTCATTGCGCCTTATCAGAGATATCTCTTGTGAATATTAAGCAAACTTATGCCGCCAGCATAAAAATGATTGTCCGCAATATAACGCTCGACAAACTGTTTCCGTTTCTTGTCTGGTTCCGCCTGATCACCAAGGACAGTCTGCGCGCTGATCTGATTGCCGGTGTAACAGGGGCCGTTATTGTATTGCCGCAAGGGGTGGCCTTTGCCCTGATCGCTGGCCTACCGCCCGAATACGGGCTATATACCGCCATGGTAACGCCGATCATCGCGGCTTTGTTCGGCTCCTCCATGCACTTGATTTCCGGGCCAACAACCGCGATCTCCATCGTCATTTTTTCGGCGGTCAGCCATCATGCCGAGCCGTTTACTCCCGAATTTATCACCCTTGCCCTGACCATTACCTTTCTGGCCGGCATCTACCAGTTTATCCTGGGCATTGCGCGCATGGGCATTTTGGTCAATTTCGTCTCCCATACAGTGGTCATTGGCTTTACGGCCGGAGCCGCCATTCTCATTGCCACCTCACAAATGAAGAATATTCTTGGCATTGAAGTGCCGCGCGGCGAAAGCTTCATGCACACATGGATCGACATCTGGCACGGGCTTGGTGCCATGAACCATTATATCGCGATCACCGCCCTTTCAACGCTGGCCAGCGCTCTTTTGATCAAGAAACTGTGGCCTAAAGCGCCACATCTTTTGCTGTCCCTGGTCATTGGCAGTGTAGTCGCGGCCCTTGTAGGCGGAACCTTGCACGGCATTAGTTTCGTTGGCAAAATCCCGGCCCATCTGCCGCCCTTGTCTGCGCCCGACTTTTCTCTCTCGACCATCAAAATGCTTGCACCAGAAGCTTTTGCTGTGGCTCTGCTAGGCCTTATCGAGGCCGTCTCGATCTCGCGTTCTATTGCGTCAAAATCACACCAGCGGATCGATGGCAATCAGGAGTTTATCGGTCAGGGCCTCTCCAATATGGTTGGCAGCATGTTCTCCTCTTACGCGGGCTCGGGCTCGTTCACACGTTCGGGGATCAACTATGCCTCTGGTGCCAAATCCCCCATGTCAGCGATATTTGCAGCAATGATCCTGATGGTCATTATCTTGCTGATCGCCCCTCTTGCTGCCTATCTTCCCGTTGCCGCCATGGGCGGCGTGATCTTGGTGGTGGCTTATAATCTCATTGACTTCGAGCAGATCAAGCACGTGCTTGAAAGCAGCAAAGCAGAAACCGCGATCCTGCTAACGACGTTTTTTGCCACTTTGTTCCTGGAGCTGGAATTCGCCATTTATCTTGGCGTACTATTGTCCCTTGTGATTTTCCTGGCCCGCACCTCAACGCCTGAAATCACCACTCTGGCACCTGATCTTGATCGGCGTTATGACAAACATACTTTAACGGATGTGGAAACCAAACCGCTCAAAGAATGTCCGCACCTCAAAGTGCTACGCATCGACATGTCGATCTATTTCGGTTCCGTCAATCATATCCAGAACAAAATCTATGAAATCACCGAAAAAGACGGCATTTTCGATATTCTGATCATCGGCGAGGGTATAAATCTGATTGATTTGACGGGCGCTGAAATGCTGCTGCACGAGGCCGAGCGTCTCGAGAAAAAAGGTGGCGGTCTGTATTTTGCCTGCCTCAAACCTCAGGTTTATTACGCCATTTCGCGCACCCATCTGATCAATCAAATCGGCAATAATCATTTCTTTGACGACAAGCATGAAGCTCTCACCAAATTGCAACGTCTTGTCCGTATGCAGGGGCGCTGTGAGGGCTGTTCCGCGCTGGTCTTCAAGGAATGTAAAAACGACTAGTACCCGGCAAAAACCATCACGCTCGTTAAAGCTGGGGTTTGGCGACCAATTTTGCTAAACTGCTTCTAAAACAACGAGGAGATGATAAATGAACGCCGCTATCCACACCGCTTTGGCCTTATTTCTGGCGCTTGCTTTCACCGGGGTTGCACAGGCCACGGAGAAAGTCTCACTAAAAGCGCGCGGGATCACCCTCAATGCCAACCTTGAACTGGCCAAAGACAAAAAGCTGTCTGACGGGGTCATATTACTGACCCACGGCACCCTTGCTCACAATGAAATGGAAATCATCAAAACACTGCAATCGCTGCTTAAAGAACGCGGTCACAACACGCTGGCCATCAATTTAAGCCTTGGCGTCGATAATCGCGGGGCCAGCATGTATGACTGCAAGACCCCCCATAAACATCACCATCTTGATGCGGTAGATGAGATTGGCACATGGGTAAACTGGCTGAAATCAAAAGGGGCAGGCAAAATATCCGTACTTGGCCATTCGCGCGGCGGCAATCAGACCGCCCGATACGCCGCCGGCAAGCCCGATGCGGCAGTCGATCACGTCATTCTTGTCGCGCCAGCCACCTGGTCGCAAAAATATAGCGAAGACAGCTACGAAAAAAGTTTCAAAACAAAACTTGCCCCCTTACTGGCCAAAGCACAAAAGCTCACCGCCAATGGCAAAGGCAGTGAAATGCTGGAAAATATCGGCATCATTTACTGCTCTGATACCAAGGCAACCGCCAGCGCTTTTGTTTCATATCACAAACCTGACCCCGCACGCCATACCCCCAATGTGTTGAAAGATATCAAGATCCCGACATTGGTGATCGCAGGGGCAAATGACAAGGTCGTCAAAGGCTTGCCCGAAGGGGTTAAACCCCTTGTTGATGGTAAAAACCTGCAATTCAAAATGATCGAAGATGCCGATCATTTCTTCCAGGATTTTGCTGCCGAAGAAGTCGCCGATCATATTGATGAATTTGTCAAAAACTAAACGAGTGCCTTCATGCTAGACAAAACAACAACTTCGGAAGCCGAACAAAACCTGGAAGTAGTACGCACTGCCAAGGAAGAGCTGTCGAATCCCGGCCGCTCCCATTTACGTCTTGGCACCATCACCAGGCTGCGCTGGTTCGCCGTCGTCGGGCAGGCGCTGACCATCTCTATTTTATACTGGGGTCTTGGCTTTTCGTTTCCCGTTGGCTGGTGCCTCTCTCTTGTGGCCCTGTCAGCCTGGCTGAACATTATCTTGCGATTGGTCTATCCCTCCAGCTATCGCCTCATCGCTTCATATGCCGCGCTTATTCTGGGATTTGATATCTGGCATCTAACTGCCCTGCTCTATTTGACCGGCGGATTGCTCAACCCCTTTGCTTTCTTGTTACTGGTGCCTGTGAGCATCTCTGCCAGCACCCAATATCCCCGCATCACCATCCATTTGGGGATGCTGGCTATCGGTTGCGCAACGCTGCTGGCGCTCTATCATTACCCCCTGCCCTGGTATCCCCATGATACGGCTAAGATGGATGATATCTATGTGACGGGCCTGTGGGCCTCCGTCGTGGTGGGCATTACATTCATGGCCTTTTACTCTTGGCGTATCGCCCGCGAAACAAGGGATATGTCGAATGCTTTGGCGGTCGCCGAACTGGTTCTGGCCCGCGAGCAGAAACTGTCGGCCCTTGACGGGCTGGCGGCTGCCGCCGCTCACGAACTTGGCACGCCATTGTCGACCATTATTCTCGTCTCCAAAGAATTGCGGGCCCAATGCGATGGCCGAAAAGAAACAGCCGAAGACCTTGACCTTTTAACCTCGCAGGCCGAGCGCTGTCAGGAAATATTATCAACCCTGTCGCGCAAACGCGTCGATACCGATCTCGTTCATGGCCGCTTGACCATCCATGAGATGATCGATGAAGCTGTTGAACCTTACCGCAGTTTTGGCAAAGGCATCACCATTGATACGGCCGCCTCATATGATGCAACAACCGAGCAAGGGCGCACGCAGCCCGTGATAAACCGCAATCCAGGCCTGCTTTACGGGATCGGTAATCTGGTTGAAAACGCCGTTGATTTTTCATCCTCGCAAGTCAATATTGATGCCTCATGGAACGAGAAAACTGTCAAGATCGTCATTAGCGATAATGGTCCTGGATTTGATATGGGAATACTCGATCAACTTGGCGAACCCTATATCTCGTCGCGCCATCCCCCCGGACGTGAAAACCCGGGTGAAAAAGAAAATGGACTGGGGCTTGGCTTTTTCATCGCCAAAACCTTGCTGGAGCGCTCTGGCGCCTCGTTAAGCCTTGAAAATCAAGACTCTCCCAAAACAGGCGCCATCATCACACTGATTTGGCCCCGCAAGGCGATCGAAGCCGAAAAATCTGAGTGGGTTGCCTAACTTGGAAACCAAAAATTTACGGTGATTGCAATTATAGTTGTAAAATACGCATTTTTGGTGCTTGAGACACTTGGCGTAATTGTCCTGTCATGTATAAGATTAGAGCAGGCAAGTCAGACCGCAAGTAGTTCTTAATCGAGAGGAAGAGAAAAGTGACCACGCAAATAGGTGAGACCGATGATCTTCAAGACGACAATCTGCCAAATGGTGCGTCACTGCTGATCGTCGATGATGATCGCCCTTGGTTGACCCGCCTGGCTAAAGCCATGGAAAACAGAGGCTTCACGGTTTTGACCGCCGAAACTGTTTCAGAGGGTCTGGCGATTGTCCGTGAAACCCCGCCAAGCTACGCGGTCATTGATATGCGCCTTGACGACGGCAATGGCCTCACGGTCATTGAAGCGCTGCACGAAGTCCAACCCAATGCCCGCGCCTTGATCCTGACCGGCTATGGCAACCTTGCCTCCGCCGTCAATGCCATGCGCCTTGGGGCCGTTGATTATCTTGCCAAGCCAGCCGACGCCGATAATATTTACGATGCCTTGATGGCGGTCACCGGTGAAAAAGCTGCGCCACCTGAAAATCCTATGTCAGCGGATCGGGTTCGCTGGGAACATATTCAGCGTGTTTATGAATTATGCGATCGCAATGTCTCGGAAACAGCGCGCCGTCTCAACATGCACCGCCGCACACTGCAGCGTATCCTCGCCAAGCGCGCACCAAGATAAAAGCAGAACAATTCAATTCTTAATCAACTCGCTTCGCGAATGGGCTATCGCCTATACCCATTCGGGGAAAGTCTTCCCCGAACCCCTTCTTTTTTACTTTTAAAATAGAAAGCGGAAGCAGGATAAAGAACTCAAACAGAGACCCCGGTTTTGACGACCTATACTCTTTTCACAAAGAGCGGGGCCGAAGCGCCTTGAAAACGATGGTGCGGGCCTGCGACAAAGTCAGATTGCTGGCCATGAGTCTCTCAATGCTCCAGCCTTTTTCGTCCAGAAAATAGCTGACCAGCAAGCGATAAGGGGCATAAACACCATGTGCCTTCATCATGGCAAGGTCGGCATCTCCTTCACCAATCTTCTCATATAGCGCATTTGTACTCTCATGTGGCAAGGCGACATAATCCGGCACCCCCTCCCTGATCCATTCCGGCATCAACTGAAATTGCAGCCAGCCGATTTTCTTCGACATGGTCGTATGGGTCAGCTCATGGGCTCCATAATAAACGAGCGTGCGCGGTGCATTTGGCCGATAACCGGTGGGTCCGATCAACACCCCATCCTTGAAATCCGCCCCCGACAAAAATGTATGCCAGCGCGTCAGCGGCGCAACCACAAAGCCCCCGTTTCCCTTGGGAACGGCCAGCCACAGCCAGGTGCGTCGCCATTTCGTGTTCGCCACATAGATCTGCATGTGTTGGCCCGGAAAACGCACCGGCGATTGATCCAGCCGTTTTTGCACCTGTTGTAAAAACAACCGTGCTTCTTTTTTTGGTAAAGCTTCGTCAGAAAAAACGCTTAACGATCCCAGTGTCACACTATGGGCAAAGAGTGGTGTTGGAAAAACAAGCGGAAAGGCTAAAAATAGCAACAACGCGACCACCACCACCCCTGTAATTTTCAGGCATTTTCGCATAGTCTTGTCCTCACTCCATAAATCATACAACACCACCTAGAGCAGTTTGCGTTCAAACGAGATCAGAATCATCTGAGCAGGCTTGCTTTGGTTTCAAGTCAATAAGCGAAGGGAATATCTGGATATTTCCAAGATTATTGGCGAAGGAAACAAAGTGAAAATGCCAGATGATTCTGATCTCGTTTGAACGCAAAATGCTCTATCGAGGTTTTACCAGCAGATCTGATTTATCAAGGGTTGATGTGAAACCAGCGGTTTCAATCACCTTGCAGGGGCGCGCAAGCGTCAAACCGGTACCACGATCAAGCTCCAGAACCGTACATAAATTCTCATCAAGCGGCACTGCCCTATCCGTTTTGCCAGTCATGTTTATTGGCAGACCACCAACCACAGTGCCGGACATGAATTTCGCTGCACCTTCAGGGACTATTTTTATACTTGCTGGCCGCGTGGAACTGGCACTATCGGATGCTCGACCGACAATCGTTTGTACGCTATTTTGGAAAACGCCGCTGGCCTGATCCGAGAAGTTAGAACCAAGCCAACCACTTGCCAATCCCCCCGCACAGCTGACCCCGATTGTTGTCCAACGCCAGATATTGTCACGCAGCTTCTTGTTCTTGAGTGCGACATCCACCGCCACATCCTCAATCTTGCCAAGGTCAATCCCACCAGAACGAGTTGGTTCAGACTGCACGTTTCGCACTGGCATATTTGATTGCGCATTCGGGAACGTAGACTCTATTTTCAAAGCTGGTCTAACGGGAGCGGGAGGCACCATTTTCGGCGAACCCAAACGAAGAGCCCTTCGTATGGGTGGGGCCATTTGAGCGCTTGGAACTGAGGGTGTTTTGACCATTGAAGGGCTCACCTGGGAGACGGACGGCTCTGGAGCAGTAACAACTGGTTCAGGGGCAACATAATGGGGCGAAACGGCTGGCGCACTAGACAGTGCAGCCTCAATAGAATTGGCGGTCGGCACGAAATCGCTGGCAGCCTGCATTTCATGAACTGAGCGAGTGTCTGCCCCACGAACTGAGCCATGATCAGACCCATTATCCTGTGCTTGTTCTGGCATTGGACGCATAGTTTGCAAGGTGTCAGCAGCACGCGCCAGACGCAGGTCTTCGCCGGACCTCATCGAGGGCTGTGTCGGGGCAGGAATGTCCTGCATTTCTTTGATCGCCTCTTCAAGCGACCGTTTCAATCCGTCCACTGGTCTGTCCCCATTGGGCAAATGTGCCGATTCACGCTGACTGTTATTAAGTTTATAGTGCCTTGAGCTGACCCAAAAAGCAAGCGAACTTGGTACCTTGATGAACAAGTCAATCGCCGTGCACACACAATGTTTGTGCAAATAAGAAGGCTTATCCGATCAAGGAGACTGGCGCAATACGGCTAATAAGCCATTGAGGCAATGGCGCTTTACCTATTCCACAGCCTCCCATGAGACGGGGGTTATAGATTTTTACAAAGTTAGGATCGCTTAGATCATCGGCATAAACGGCGCCGCAAAAATCAGGTGTACAGCGCTCACGCAAATAGCTTTCCGTCGTGCTCAGGAAAGATTTCATTTCATCGGCAGTAAACGGCTCCGCTGGCGGGGGGCCTTCTTGGGGCGCATAAACATACCAATCATGCGATCCGCTCAACAGCGCTTCCCACAAAATCTCGAAATCGGGCCAACGTAACACCCCCGAAAAACGACCATTTGCAGCGCTTTTATAGTCAATTACCAGTTCGTCGCTCATTATTCGAACTCCATTTGCGCAAAAACCGACATAGCATTTCGTTTCGATATGCTCTCATATACCTTAAGGTGCTTGAAGGAAGTTTGATCAACATCAACCACCGTTTTCATATCGCCACCCTTTTCGAGATGGGCTGCCACCTGCTTACGCAAATGGACCAGATAATTGTAAGTCTGCGCTTTGGCTTTTTCAAGAGTGCTGGCATGTCCGTGCCCGGGTACAACATGTTGGGGCGATAGCGCCGCCATCGCATCAAAACTCTCTACCCATGAGGCTGAACTGGATTGTGGCCCAACGCCAAGCAGACGTTCGAGATAAACAATATCGCCCGTGAATACCGTTTGCGCGGATGGCACGTAAACATAGCTGTCACCCGGTGTATGGGCCGCCCCCTTATGAGTGATAATAAACTCTACCCCGCCTAACGCGAACTTGTGTTCCTCGTCAAAGACCGTATCGGCATAGACCAGTTCTGTTCCTGTCAGCCCCTCACTACCAACCAATTGCTGAAGCATGGTCATTTGCAGGGAGCCTCGCTCCTTTTGATCGGCAACCGCAGCGCTTGAAGCAATGATCGTTGCGCCCTTGCTCTTCCAATAGCTATTGCCAATCCAGCGATGGTCCTGCCCACCTGTATTAATAACAATTTTAACTGGCTTGTCAGTGAAGCTCGCAATCGCTTTATCGATCTGTTGGGCGCCCTTATAGGAACCGCCCGGGTCCATCAAAACCACACCACCTTTGGTGATGACCACGCCAAAGGTTGCATTATTGCCATAGTTTTGCGGGGAGCGCTGCTGCATTTCACCGACCAGAGCATAGATATTTTCGGTTACTTTTTGAACTTCGAGCGAGGCCGCCAAGGCCATTGAACCCGATGTGAAAAAAGCCAGAAAACAATATACGACTGTCAAAATTTTCATTTTATTCTCCTTCAAACTCAACCAGAGAATGGACCTTGACGCCAGTTTCCAAAAGCTTGGCTTTTCCGCCCAAATCCGGCAAATCGACGACGAAACAAGAAGCGACCACGTCGGCTCCCGTATCTTCCAGCAATGCAAGCGCCGCCAGTGCCGTACCGCCCGTGGCGATCAAATCATCAATCAGCAGCACTTTTTCACCATGCGCCAGGGCATCTTTATGAATTTCTACGGCATCCTCACCATATTCAAGCTGATAAGACCGCGTAATGGTTTCCCCCGGCAGCTTGCCTTTTTTACGGATGGGAATAAACCCAAGCCCCAGCTCATGGGCAATCGCCCCTCCAAGAATAAAGCCCCGCGCCTCGATCCCCACCACATAGTCAATACGGGTGCGCAAAAACGGCCAGACCATCTCGTCAACGGTGGCGCGAAAGGCCAATGGATCAGCGATCAGCGTCGTGATATCGCGAAACATGATGCCAGGTTTTGGATAATCGGCAATGGTACGAATATATTTTTTGAGATCAAATCCGTTTCGCAGTTCCATTCTATGCACTTTCCTGATTGAGAACCCGGCCCGCAACCGCGTCCAGTTTTTTTAACAAAGCCGGGTCGCGCGCCTCTGGCGCTGTAATGATCGCACTATCAAGGACGCGGTCAGACCCAAGCGGGCACGCTTCATGCTCGGCTGGAAAATCACCGGCAAGACGCGCAATGAGCCGGCCAGCCTTGGCAGAATTATCCATCAAGGTTTTAATGATCTGTTCAATATCGACGTCGCGATGATCTTCATGCCAGCAATCATAGTCGGTGACCATGGCCACGCTGGCATAACAAATCTCTGCTTCACGGGCCAGCTTGGCCTCTGGCATATTGGTCATGCCAATGACGTCACAGCCCCATTGGCGATACATCAAACTTTCGGCGCGGGTGGAGAATTGTGGCCCCTCCATCGCCAGATAGGTGCCACCGGTAACATGGGGAATATCTTCAGCGATGGCGGCCTTTTCAATACGATCGCCAAGTAAGGGGCTGACAGGATCAGCCATTGGCACATGCGCTACGCAGCCCGTGCCAAAGAAACTCTTCTGGCGCGCGATGGTGCGATCGATAAACTGGTCGACCAGCACAAAGGTGCCCGGTGACAGTTCTTCTTTGAACGAGCCGCAGGCTGAAACCGACACAAGATCAGTGACCCCGGCCCGCTTTAAAGCGTCTATATTGGCGCGATAATTGATCTCGCTGGGTGGTATGGCATGCCCGCGACCATGACGCGGCAGGAAAACCATGGGCAGTCCACCAAGCTCGCCAAATAACAGCTCCTCAGAGGGGGACCCCCACGGGGTGTCAATTTTCTCGCTGCGCCTGTTCTCCAGCCCCGGCAGATCGTAAAGGCCGGATCCGCCAATAATGCCCAACACCGCCTTTGTCATAAAGTCTCCGATCATAACTGCAAATTGCCAGCTGAGATATTTTCAGCGCGAACACACCATGCCAGCAAATGAAGCAAAGAAAAAGGGCATCCGGTTCCCCGAACACCCTTTTTTATCATCTATGTCAATTGCAGCTCAAACTAATGTTTGACGCCTGCCCAAATGGTGCGTTTGACGGCATACATCAGACCCGACAGGATGATCAGATAGATCAGCACTTTCAGGCCAAGGCTCTTGCGTGCATTCAAATGCGGCTCTGACGCCCACATCAAATAGGCAGCAACATCCCTTGATTTTGCATGCAGCTCCTTGTTGGCTTCCTTGTCGGCTTCCGCTCCTGTTTCCAAGGTTCCAAGTGGTGCAGCCATGGAAATGGCATTACCGGGGAACACATAGTTGAAGCTTCGGTCACCAACATCAACACCGGCAGGTGCCTCCTCGGCATAGCTTGTCAGCAGCGCGTAGATATAGTCAGCACCACCTTCTTGATATTGCGTGGTCACATCCTTGGCCACACTAACAATCCAGCTGCCATATTCCATCAGACCCACAAAGGGGGCCGCATACCAGGCACTTGGCTCTGAATTGTCAGCCACATGAGGAATACCGCGCGCCTTGGCTATGACCGATAGATCAGGTGGCAACGCGCCAGCATTGGCCGCCATCGCCGCTTTTTTATTGGCATATGGCGAAAGCATGCGATCCGTGAAGAGCGCTGCTCGCATCAAGCGAGAACCGTCTTCATCACTATGGGTCAGACCTTCCTCATTTGGTTCTGCAGGCACTTCTTTTTCGGCAATAAGCGCTTTTAGCTCATCTTTGGTGAATTCGGGACCGCCCTCTTCCATCAGATTGCGCCATGACAAAAGATTCATACCATGACAGGCTGAACAGACTTCATTATAGACGGCAAATCCGCGTTTCAGTTGCGCCTTGTCATAGCTGCCAAGCAAACCACTGAACGACCAGTTTTGGCGTTCAACATGAGATTTATCATGATGTTCCCCAGCTTTTTCAGCAGCACCGGCCATGCCAATCCCGCCAAAAACGGTCAGGGCAACGGCAAATGATGCAAGTGTATTTTTTACAGACATTTGTTTATTCCTTTTCCTGACTAGTGGCCAGAAGATGCGGTTTGCGCACCTTCTGATATTTTGCCATGATGGCCCAGCACTGCGTCGGTTATACTACCCGGCATGCGGCGATTGGTTGTCTCCATTTTGGAAAGTAACGGCACGATCACCAGGAAGTAGATGAACCAGTAAGCGGTCAAAATTCTTGATGCGGTGACATACCATCCCTCGGCCGGTTTGGCGCCAAGGAAACCAAGCAACATGGCAACAATCACAAACAACCAGAAGAAGAACCGCGCCTTGGGCCGATAGCGCAGCGAGCGGATCGGGTTACGATCCAGCCATGGCAGAACAGCCACAACCATGATCGCACCAAACATGGCGATCACACCACCCAGCTTGTCGGGGATAGCCCTTAGAACCGCATAGAACGGCAAGAAATACCATTCAGGCACAATATGCGCCGGTGTGACCACCGGATTGGCACGGATGAAGTTATCGGGATGGCCCATATAATTGCTCATATAGAACACGAAGAAAGCATAGATCGTCAGGAAGACGACCGACATATACATATCTTTCATCGTGAAATAGGGATGGAATGGCAAGGTGTCATCCGAAGATTTGACCGACAATCCTTCTGGATTATTACTGCCGACCACATGCAAGGCCCAAACGTGAATGAACACGAAAGCCACCAGCAACATGGGTACCAGATAATGCAAAGAGTAGAAGCGGTTCAACGTTGGCTGGGAAACAGCATAAGCGCCCCATAAGAACTGCGTGATACTATCACCCACCAGTGGGATGGCGCTAAACAGGTTGGTAATCACCGTTGCGCCCCAAAAGCTCATCTGCCCCCAAGGAAGCACATAGCCCATGAAAGCGGCGGCCATCATCATGATATAGATGACCACACCAACCAGCCACAAGATCTCGCGAGGAGCCTTGTAAGAGCCGTAATAAATGCCGCGAAGAATATGGATATAAACCGCGATGAAGAAGAACGAGGCACCGTTGGAATGCATATTGCGCAACAACCAGCCCCAGTTCACATCACGCATGATATGTTCAACACTGTTAAACGCCATATCCGCATGCGGGATATAGTGCATGGCCAGGATGATGCCGGTGATCAACTGAATGATCAAAAAGAAGAACAGAACCATTCCCATGGTCCACCAGTAATTGAGATTACGTGGCGTTGGAAAAACGATAAACTGGTCGCTCACCATACGAGCGACTGGCAGTCTTTCATCGAACCATTTGGCAATGCCCCATTTAGGTTCGTAATTGGATTCGTGGTGCCCCATGGGCTATCCCCCCTTCCATAAACTATTGTTTATTTCAAATTTCTTGCGTTCATACCGATCAGTCCAACCACCCCCAAAGGGCATTTGAGTTAACCGATTTTGATTTTGGTATCGCTGACAAAAGAATAATCAGGCACATCCAGATTGCGGGGTGCCGGTCCTTTGCGAATTCGACCTGATGTATCGTAATGCGACCCGTGGCATGGGCAGAACCAACCATTATAGTCGCCTTTGACATCACCAGTTTTTTGACCATTTGGCACGCAACCCAGATGGGTACAAATACCGACCATGACCAACCATTCCGGCTTTTTGGTCCGTTCGCTATCTTTTTGCGGATCCCTCAGGCTAGCGACATCAACTTTGCCAGCTTCCTCGATTTCAGATGCTCCGCGATGGCGGATAAAAACCGGTTTGCCGCGCCACAATACGGTGATCGCCTGTCCAACTGCGACGGGCGAGATATCAACCTCGATTGAGGCAAGTGCTTTTTGTGAAGCGTCAGGGTTCATCTGGTCGACGAAGGGCCAGATCACCGCTGCCATACCAACTGATGCGAATGCGCCAGTACCAATATAAAGGAAGTTACGGCGCGTCGACCCTTCCTGATGTTCATCCATAGTCGCTGTCATTGTTTATTTTCCTTCGATGACATACTTTCCCTCCCCAAGAAATGAGTTGGTGTCCAACCCAAAGGGAACAGTCCGCTCTTTTTTTTGCATTTAAATGTTCGCACGTCTAGCGTATCCATGCGGGCAAATCAGCGCAGCTAGCATTTTATGTATAAAGTTCTTGACCTGCTCGAATGCCTGGCCCCCTCTATGCTCTTGAAAAAGCGAAAACTCATGAATATTGCCCTTTATCAACCTGACATCCCACAAAATACCGGCACGATTTTAAGAATGGCCGCGTGTCTTGACCTGCATGTCGACATTATTGGCCCTGCAGGTTTTGACTTGTCTAACCGTGCCTTGAAGCGAGCAGGCCTTGACTATCTTGACAGGGCCGCTTTTGATCTGCATGACGATTTCAGCGCATTTGTGCAAAGCAGAATTGAACGAGATGGCATGAAATTAATATTGGCAACCACGACAGGTGCAACGCCCTATCTTGAACACCGCTTCACCAAGAATGATATTCTTTTGATGGGCAGCGAAAGTTCTGGTGTGCCCCAAAATATTCATGAGTTGGCCGATGCGCGCATAAAAATTCCCATGCAGGCAGGCACACGCTCGCTTAATCTGGCACTCTCAACCGCCATGATCATGGGAGAGGCTCTGCGCCAAACAGATGGATTTGAATTTAAGGACCCTGGAATATGAGTGAGAGCGCTGCGAACCAAGATCAACAACTGGATCAAAACAAACAACAAGCTGCCGCCTGGTTTCGCGAGCTGCGCGATCAGATTTGCGCAGCTTTTGAAAAGCTTGAAGATGATGTTAATGAGGCAATGGTACCTGGGCAGCCCGGACGATTTGTGCGTACCCCGTGGGAGCGCACCGACCATACCAGCGCCAAGGGCGGCGGCGGCGAAATGTCGATGATGCACGGCCGCATGTTCGAAAAGGTCGGCGTGCACATCTCCACCGTTCATGGCGAGTTCGCGCCCGAATTTCGCAAACAGATCCCCGGGACAGAGGAAGATCCACGTTTTTGGGCGGCGGGCATTTCCCTCATTGCCCATCCCCACAACCCCAATGTGCCAGCCGTTCATATGAATACCCGCTTTGTGGTGACAACGAAATCGTGGTTTGGCGGTGGCGCCGACCTCACACCTGTACTTGATCGTCGCCGTAATCAGACAGACGCCGATACTTTGTCTTTTCACGAGGCCATGAAATCGGCTTGTGACATGCACGATGTGGCCGACTATGAGCACTATAAAAAATGGTGTGAAGAATATTTCTACCTGCCCCACCGTGATGAACCACGCGGCATTGGCGGCATTTTTTATGACCGGCTTAATAGCGGTTCTTTTGCTGACGATCTGGCCTTCACCACCGATGTAGGACGCGGTTTTCTGGCCGTCTATCCAATGATCGTGCGGCGCAATATGAACGAACCGTGGACGCCAGAAGATCGCGAAGAACAGCTGATCCGGCGGGGACGCTATGTGGAATTTAACCTGCTGCATGACCGCGGCACGATCTTTGGCCTCAAAACCGGCGGCAATATAGACAGCATTTTATCCTCTATGCCGCCAGTGGTGAAATGGCCCTAGGTGAAATTGCGAATGAAGTATAACAATATACACATAAGTATAACAATATATTGTTATACATTGATAACTTTGTTATATATCCAATATGGATCAAATTAGAAACCCCTTTGCCCCCGGCGCGGGCTCCAAACCGCCAGCTTTGGCCGGGCGAGACGACATTATTTCAGATGCTGAGATTGCCCTTCAACGGATCATCATCGGCAGGCATGACAAATCCCAAATTCTTTTGGGTTTGCGTGGAACCGGTAAAACGGTATTGCTCAACAAAATTGAAGAGCTGGCGGAAAAGCATGGCCACCTGACCTCTTTTATAGAAGCACCGGAAGGCAAATCTCTCGCCACTCTGCTCTATCCCAAGATCTCTCAGGTGCTACGCAAGCTCTCACTTGTTGAAAACGCCAAAGCAAAAGCCCACGACGCCAAACGCGCTTTGCGCTCGTTTGCCAGCACTTTCAGAGTAAAGATGGGGGACTTCGAGGTTTCTGTTGATCCAGAGAGCGGCGTTGCTGATAGCGGCAATCTTGAATTTGATTTAACCGAGCTTTTTGTAAAAGTTGGCGAAACAGCAAAAATTGCAGGCAAAGCCTGGACACTCTTGATCGATGAGGTTCAATACCTGTCTGAAGAAGAGCTGGCGTCTTTGATTGTTGCCATACATCGCATTGGGCAAAAACAGTTACCAATTATGTTTTTTGGTGCCGGATTGCCCCAAACAGCCGCCCTCACTGGTGACGCCAAATCATATGCCGAGCGGCTTTTTAACTATCCAGCCATAGGCCCTCTTGATGAGGTGTTTGCAATCATTGCCATAAAACAGCCCATTGAAGAAGAAGAAAAGGCCATAACGGATGAAGCTCTTGATATGATCATCAAGCAAACCGAGGGCTACCCCTACTTCTTGCAGGAGTGGGCGTTTCAGGCATGGAATATCGCGGACCAATCGCCGATCGACAAGGATGATGTAGAGGCTGCATCAATTGCCGCTCTTCAACGACTTGATGACGGCTTTTTTCGCGTTCGCTATGCGCGCCTCACCCCCAAGGAGCGCGAATATGTGATGGCTATGGCAAGTCTTGGCAAGGGACCATACAGATCTTCAGATGTTGCTGACGTGCTGAAAGGCAATGTCAGGTCATATGGACCACGCCGCGCAAAAATAATCAGCAAAGGAATGATATACAGCCCCGCACACGGAGATATTGCGTTTACAGTCCCACTATTTGAGGAATATCTCCAGCGGCTCAAAGACGGGGAAAAGCAGATATAATTTCTATTAGATTCTGATACGCCATCAGGCCGCGGCAACATCACTCAAGAAGTCATCGATCTTGCTTTGCAGCTCGCCCGCCTGCTCGCTCACCTCATGCACGGCCGACATGACATCCAAAGCAGCACCGCTATTTGTTTCGGCGCTCAAGATTGCAAGGCGCCCTTCCATAGCGATCACCAATTTTTCCAGGATAATATAAGTATCATTCTTGTTCAAAAGCGCCGTATTTTGCTGTTCCAAAAGAACATATTTCGCTCCAAGCCCTATAAATCCCAGAGTAGACAATATGACCAGAACGGCGACCCAAATGGCCAGCGAGACCTGGTTTACGCTATCTGCGATCCCTCGAGCGGCAGTGCTTGCGCGATTGAAATTCATTTTCTTATCCCAGGTTTGAGCTCACCCCGTTGGTTTAATCTCTGGAAAACAAAAACTTTAAGACATCATTTGCATTCTCATTACCGAGACAAGGCTTACACTGATAGTTCATAAATCAAGACGTCAATGCCCCTTTGGAAACCAGCGCCAATGCCTTATAATTTCGATTAGTCTGGTGTCAAAGGAGGCACCTTCGCAAATCAATTTGTCACTATCTGGAATATGATCTTCATGTCTTTAACTGCGATCCATATCAAAAACTATCGCTCGATCCCCGATATTTCCTTTCCCGTGCACAAGCTGACGGTGTTTGTGGGCAAAAATGGTGTCGGTAAGACCAATCTCTATCAGGCCATGCGGCTTTTACATTGCGCGGCCAACGGCACGATCACGCGAGAAATAGCCGATCAGGGAGGCTTGCACTCCGTGATGTGGGCGGGCCCTCGCAAGCGCCATATGAGCACACGATTGGTGCTCGAAGCCGAGCTTGATGACTATAGTTATGCGATCGAAATCGGTTTTCCGCGTCCAACGGACGCCGCCCTTGCCAATGAACCGATGATCAAGGAGGAGCGCCTGACCTTGCGGACCGGCAAACGAGCTGTTGTCATTATGATGCGCAAGGGACCAAGTGTGATGATACGGGGCAAAAACAACAAGATGGCGCAGCACATGACCCTGCTCCCCTCCGAGACCGCCCTGTCTCGTATCCGTGGGCACAAGGATGCTCCCGAAATAGATGCGGTTCAATCGCAGCTGACTGACTGGCGCTTCTATCATGATTTTCGCACCGATCAGGCCTCCCCCGTGCGTCAACCCTGCCGGGCATTATGTACGCCAACTTTAAGCTCAGACGGTCATGATCTGGCTGCCGTTTTTGCCACCATTGCCGATATTGCAGAGGACACCACCGATATTCACGGCGCCATTGACGATGCTTTTCCAGGAGCGCAATTGCATCTGGGTATGGAAAATGGCCAGGCAAACCTGTCACTGGCTTTTCCAAGCGAATTCCCCGATGCCAATCCCCCCATCAACCGTCCCTATAAGGCGCTGGAGCTATCGGATGGGACCTTGCGCTATTTGTGCCTTGTGGGCGCGCTTTTGAGCTATCGATTACCAAATTTCATTGCACTCAACGAACCTGAGGCGAGCCTGCACCCGGATCTAATCGCCCCCCTCGCACGAATGATCAAGAAGGCCGCCTTTCGCACGAATATTTGGATTGTTACCCATAGCGAGCAACTGGCAGTGCAACTTTCCGAAGAAACCGGCATTATACCAAGAGACGTGATCCGCCGCAAAGACCAGAACAGCGGGGCGACGTGGATCAAAGGCCTGAAATTGACCGGTGAGTTTTAAAATTGGGCAGTACAAAACCGTCAAGTCTCAAGCTGCAAGCGAGAAACGCTAATTAACTTCAATTGTTTAGCAGGCTTGATATTCTCTCAAAACTGTGAGAAAACTATTTTATAGTGTATATTGCACTTTTGGAGTGTGTTCGTGCTATCCATCCCCACCATGAGGCATGATCGCACTCTGAACACTAACGCCTTGCGTTAGTCGAAGCAGGTTGCTCTGGGTATCACAGGTTTTGCGTTATACCGGAGCACCTGCTTTTTGCTGCCCTCAGACAGCGTAGCGGTAGGGCGTCACAAGAGCCCTCAGACAGCGCAGCGGTAGGCATCCAGTCTTTTTTACCCTAATGAAACCATCCCCGCAAAACGTTCAAGCGCCCCGGGTTGCAGCTCAAAGGACAGCATCCGTGCCATGTCCACAGGCCCCGGCATCAAAATCTGGGCGCTGGGAATGACCTTGAAACCAGCCTTTTCATAATAGGCGATATCACCCACCAGCAGCGCAAGTTCATATCCCTGATCACGGGCTAAATCGAGCCCCGCATTCATCAAGCGCAGGCCGCAACGATGACCACTATAGTCGCGAAAGACGGCGAGCGGTCCCAGCAACAAGGCACCCTCTTTGCCATCTATGAGGATTTGCGTAAAGCGGATCGAGCCCACCAACCGCTCTTCATGCGTCGCGGTGAGCGACAAAGCTTGCACAAAATCGCCGCCTTCACGGACCCGGTAGGCCGTTTTAGCAAAGCGCCCAGGGCCAAAAGCCTCCATGTGCAACCGTTCAATCTGTGGGGCATCTGCGCGTATCTCAGGCCGGATTTTCATATCGCTGCAACTCATATCCACGTCTTTCTTTCATGTCACGACAAAAAGCAAGCTGTGCGCATAAAGACAGGCAGATTGATCCAGCCAGATGGTAAAAGGAAATTTCTGGAAAAGCCGGACAGATCAAAAGCGCGCACAATTGGGGAGCGATGGCGTTAAGCCACCAGCTGACAACCACATCGTCGTGTATCGCGAATTGAATTGAGACCCATATATGTCATGGGCTCTTGCATATCCCAAGACCAGCGCCCTGTCTATCAAGAATTGGCTATCAAGATTTAAACGGGCGGGGTTGGTGCGCGAAAATATCAAAAGCTGTCAAGATCAAGCCCTAGATAAATAATGAATCGAAAAAAAACGCTACTGAGCGTCTTGTTTCATCAAATCGAGGGCCTGCATGAGGTCTTTGCGCCCCACAATCAGGTCTTCCACGGTCACGTCATCGACCACCTCAAGAAAAGCTGCCAGTGCCTTTTGGAAAGTCAATGACAGCTCACACAAGCCTGTCAAAGGGCACGTACTTGTGGCTGGTACAAAACACTCAACCAGATCAAATCCGTCTTCCGTTTTGCGCAAAATTTCACCAACCGTGATGTCCCCAGGCGCTGTGGCCAGTTTAAAACCGCCATTTCGGCCGCGATAATTATCCAGATAACCCCATTGCCCTAGCTGGTGCACGCATTTCACGAGATGTGCTTTGGAGATATTATATGCTTGTGCAATATCCTTGACGCGCGAGAGTTCATCTCCCTTGAGCGCCGAGTACATCAAGGTTCTCAATGCGTAATTGCTGTAAGCTGTTATTCTCATTATTGGTTTCCCCCGGGGCGTGCCGTCCCGTCTGCAATCCATAAACACTGATCTGTTTATTATTGTTGCACCTTAAAAGTCCTCTTGTCACGTTCCCAAACGACAATGACCCCCAAAGTGATTATTCAGTGCGGTAATTTTCTACACCTTCTATGCAATAGTTTGTTGCACAATAAAAATTGTACTTAATATATGCATTTAATTTTCCCCAGTGATTTTCAAGATGCCAGCCAATCAAATCTAATCCAACTCCGCTCGGCGCAGCAAGTCGGTTAAGCTTTGGCGGATGGTCGACCAACGCCTCTCATCCCGAATTTTTTCTCCGAGCAGGTCTTTGACATAAAAGGCATCCACAGCCCGCTCGCCATAGGTACTAATATGGGCTGATGTCACGGACAGACTAAGCTCTGCCAATTCATGGGTCAGATCATAAAGCAGCCCTGGACGGTCCAGCGCTTCAATCTCGATCACCGTGAACTTATCGGACAATTTGTTGTCCAGGGTGACGATCGGTTCGATCGTAAACGCATCAATGGCTCTTTTGGCGGCCATTTTATTTGCCATTATTTTACGTAAACTGGTTTCGCCGCGCAACAGCTTGCCAATGGTCTTGGCAATCCTTTTTCCCCGGCGCAATTCGTCTTCTTCCATCTCGAACTGGCGTTGCAGATAAAAATTATCAAGCGCCATACCATCGCGCGTCGTCGAAATCTGCGCCCCGACAATATTGGCACCAGCCGCCGCGCAAGCCCCAGCAACCTGCGACAAGAAACGAGGATGCGCCTGCGAATACAAAATCAGCTCGGAAATTTCCGTAAACTCATCCGTCACAACCTTGGTCGCAATATTAATGTTTTTACGCGTGGCCCGATGCACCAATGCAGCATGCTGGAGCTGATGCTGCTGATTGGTTTTGAGCCAATAATCATCATAGTGGTTCGCGACATACTGGTCGCGCTCATCGCTTGACCATCCCTCCAGATTTTCTCTCAGACTATCAATAATCACCTCAATACGTCGTTTTTGATCTAGCCTTGTGTGACCACCGCCCAGCACCGGTTCTGTTTCATAGTAAAGATTGCGTAACAGCTCGCCTTTCCAGCCATTCCATACGCCAGGACCAACGCCCCTGATATCGGCAACGGTAAGCACCAGCAGCAGTTTCAACCGCTCACGGCTTTTCACGATAGCGGCAAAGTCAGCCGATGTTTTGGGATCCGAGCTATCGCGATTTTGTGCATAATGGCTCATCACGAGATGATTCTCCACCAGCCAGACGACAATATCTGTTTCAGAGCGTGACAGGCCAAAACGGGGACACAAAACCCTCGCCACTTCGCCGCCAGCTTCCGAATGATCCTGATCGCGTCCCTTGGCAATATCATGCAACAACAAAGCCACATAGAGCAGGCGGGTATTTTCAATCGAATCAAGAATTTCAGCTGATAGAGGATGATCCTCGGCATATTCCCCAAGCGCGATCTTGGCCAGCACACCGATCGTTTTAATAAGATGCTCATCCACCGTGTAGCGATGATACATATTAAACTGCATCAAACAGACAATCTTGCCAAAATCAGGAATGAAGCGTCCCAACACCCCGGCCTCATTCATCTTGCGCAAGGAATTTTCGACACCACGCGGGGTTGTTAAAATATCCAGAAACAACTCATTTGCTTCGGGGCTCTCGCGCAGCTCGTCACTGATCAGATGAAAGCTTTTTTGTAATAGGCGCAGGGCTGCAGGATGCAGCAAAACATTGTTCAATTCAGCCAGATAAAACAGCCGGATAATATTCAGCGGGTCTCGCTCAAAACATTGCTCTGACTTGACATTCATACGCCCGTACTCAATGGAAAAATCGTCATTTTCAAAGACCGGCTCTGACTTGGAAGGTCTTAACTTATCGAACAAGCGATAGAGGACCGGGGGCTGCTTGAGCTGCTTCAATTCAAGCGCCGAGCAGATAATGCGTGTCAGTTCGCCAACATCACGGGCCACCAGAAAATAGTGTTTCATAAACCGTTCAACGGCCCGCAAACCGGCCCGCTCATGATAGTCCATACGATCGGCCATAGGGATTTGCACATCAAAGGAGAGCCGCTCTTCGGGGCGCTTGCTCAAGAAATGCAGATGACAGCGCGCCGACCATAAAAAAGCTTCACAACGTGCAAAAGTGGCCTTTTCCGCCGATGACAACTCGATATTGCGCTTGGCCTGCATGACCTTGACGTCGCGCTGTGTGTAATCTAGCAGCCAGTTCAACGTATGCAGATCGCGCAAGCCCCCCTTGCCCTCTTTAATATCTGGCTCGACAATATAGCGCGAGCTGCCGCTTTTCTTGTGGCGCTGCGTTCGCTCGTCAAGCTTGGCCACGATAAATTCTTCCGAGCGCCCCTTGATCACCTGCTGAGTAAAGCTGTCAGTAAATTTCTCAAATAGTTCCTCATGCCCGCACAAGAAGCGGCTATCGAGCAAGGCCGTGCGAATGGTATAATCTTCAAGCGCTGTGCTGATACATTGCTTGATGGTGCGCGTTGCATGTCCCACCTTGAAGCCCAGATCCCACAAGGTATACAAGATGAATTCCAGCAGACTTTCGCCCCAGGCCGTTTGCTTGTAGGGCAGCAGGATCAACAGATCAATATCGGACCCAGGCGCCAGCAGCCCGCGGCCATATCCCCCTGTTGCCACAAGACAAATACGCTCTCCAGAGGTGGGATTGAGACGCGGGTAAATATGTTGCGATCCAAAGGTAAAAATATATTCGATCAACTGGTCCTGAAAGGCTGAAAAATCGCCCGCGCAAGACAGCCCGTTATTGTCATCCTCAAACCGAACCTGCAAATCCCCATGTACATCCCCCATCCATGCCTTGAACACCGATAAAAGTTCGGACCGCATTTTGGCTTCATTGCCTTGATGGGTTTTAGCGATTTTGGCCAGATTCTCGGTAATTTCCGCTCTACGGAAAATATCCTTATCTCTCGATAGTCTCGATTTTGGGGGCGCTAGTTCCATACACTGATCCGATTCTGGTCCATAAAGTTCTCCCTATATAGGGGGGGATAAGATCTGCGGCAATCAACATTGCGATACAATAACCCCAAGATAAATATTGCACAGGGCGAGCAGCTTGACTAAACAATTGATCAGTTTGCCTCAGCAGCTTAAAAACACATTACGACAAGCACTCAAAAAAGGTCTTCCCATGAAAGCACGTATTCATGTCACCCTCAAACAAGGCGTCCTCGATCCCCAGGGCAAAGCCATCTCGCACACACTCGAAGCTCTTGGCTTCGAGGGCGTAGAAAAAGTACGCCAGGGCAACTTCATCGAAATCGAATTAACAGAGACCGATGAACAACGTGCCGGTGAGCAGGTCGAGCAGATGTGCCAAAAACTACTCGCCAATATGGTCATCGAAAATTACGACTTTAAGCTGGTATCCTAGCCCGAGCGAACCTCGAAGGAACTATGTCATGAAAGCATCGATCATTGTCTTTCCCGCCTCCAATTGCGACCGCGATGTTGCGGTGGCGCTCAACGAGGTCACCGGCAAGGCACCCCATATGGTCTGGCACGGAGACGCCGACCTACCCTCCAGCGATCTTATTGTATTGCCGGGCGGTTTTTCCTACGGCGATTATCTGCGCTCTGGCGCTCTGGCGGCGCGCTCCCCGGTCATGAACGCTGTCATTGAGCGGGCCAAAGCCGGTGTGCCGGTACTGGGTATTTGCAATGGCTTTCAAGTCCTCACCGAAAGCGGATTACTACCCGGCGTCCTACTGCGCAATGCGGGCCTTAAATTCATCTGCAAGGACGTCCATCTAACGATCGAGCGCGATGACACCTTGTACTCTTCTGATTATAAAGACAATAAGGTCATCAAGGTTCCTGTTGCTCATCATGATGGCAATTATTTCGCCGATGATGACACCATTCGCCAACTCGAAGATGACAATCGCGTGGCGTTTCGCTATTGCGACCAACAAGGCAACGCATCGAGCGAGGCCAATATTAATGGCTCGCGCAACAATATTGCCGGTATTTATGATGAAAGCACGCGCATTCTTGGCATGATGCCCCATCCCGAACGCATGATCGCGCCTGAACTTGGCGGCAATGATGGCCTTCCCCTGTTCCGCTCCATTCTTGATACGTTGCACTAATCCCCCCTGTCCCCAATAAAAGGATTTTCGCCATGAGCTTTGATGATGATGTAGACAAGCAGAAGAAAAAATTCCTTGCAGCCCGCCTGGAACCAGAGCAAGTCATTGCCGCCACCCAGTCCTTTGCCGACAAACTGTCACTGGAAATCCAGAGCAAGCGCCTAAAGTTTGATTATGAATTCGACAATGAAGACGGACCAAGAGTGTCAGTGCTTTATGCCGAAGCACCCTTTCACATCGGCACCGTCTATGTGCAGGGAAACGGCTCCATCGCCTTCACGTCTGAAAGTGAATATTTTCCTCAGGTCGTTGCCTATGAGGAAGAAGAAGAATTTTTTAAGGACGCCAAGGAATTCCTCGTCGAGGGCCTTGCAGCCTTTGAACTGGACGAAGAAGAAGACAGCTACGAGGCTTAAGGGGAAATACAGACTACCGCCCCCGTTTCGCCTGTCATCCCTGCGAAGGCAGGGAACCATAGCCCCTGCTCCAGAGAGGGAAAATGACCAGCGAAAAACAGTACTTTGTCTACATTCTGGCGAGTAAAAAGCATGGGACACTGTATATCGGTGTTACCCGCGACTTGATAAAAAGAATATGGGAACACAAAGAGGAACTCGTTGAAGGTTTTACAAAGAAATACAGTGTTCACAAGCTCGTTTGGTATGAGGTTCATCAAGAAATCGAAGCCGCAATCGTCAGGGAGAAAAGGCTTAAAGCCTGGAAACGCGACTGGAAAATCAGACTGATTGAGGACGATAATCCAGAATGGCAAGATTTGTCGTTAAATTTGACGCAATGACAACCCGTTTCTTCAAACCGCTCAAAATTCCGTGTCATCCCTGCGAAGGCAGGGATCCATACGCCGCAGCGCTGCAGAAAGATTGACAGTTTGAGAATAATCGATAGATCGGGATTATGGATCCCAGCCTGCGCTGGGATGACAGCTGGGAATATTAGACACAGCTGAGATTATTAGATAGAGCAATTGATATAACCGAACAATCTGGACGAAGAACCAATATGACCAAGATTAAAATCACTCCTGAACTCGTGGCCGAGCATGGCATTAACGAGCAAGAATATGAGCATTTGCTGGATATTCTGGGGCGCGAGCCAAGCTATACGGAGCTGGGCATATTCTCCGTTATGTGGTCGGAGCATTGTTCTTATAAATCATCGCGGTTTTGGCTCAAGCAACTGCCAACCGAAGGCCCGCAGGTTATTCAAGGACCCGGCGAAAATGCCGGCATTGTTGATCTTGGCGATGGCGATGCGGCTGTTTTCAAGATGGAAAGCCATAATCACCCCAGCTATATCGAACCCTATCAGGGTGCCGCGACCGGTGTTGGCGGCATCATGCGAGATATTTTCACCATGGGCGCGCGCCCCGTTGCCAATATGAACGCGCTTCGTTTTGGCTCTCCCGCCCACAAAAAAACCCGTCATCTCGTGGCGGGGGTTGTGTCTGGCATTGGTGATTATGGCAACTGCATGGGCGTGCCAACCATTGGTGGTGAAACCGATTTTGACAGCCGCTACAATAATAATATCCTCGTCAACGCCATGTGTGTGGGCCTCATCAAGACCGACAAGATCTTTTATTGCGCCGCTCACGGCACGGGCAATCCTGTCATCTATGTGGGCTCAAAAACGGGGCGCGATGGTATTCACGGCGCCACCATGGCCTCGGCTGAGTTCGCAGAGGATAGCGAAGAAAAACGCCCAACTGTACAGGTCGGCGATCCGTTCACCGAAAAGCTGTTGCTCGAAGCCTGTCTCGAATTGATGGCCGGTGACACCATCATCGCCATTCAGGATATGGGCGCGGCGGGCCTCACCAGCTCATCGGTTGAAATGGCAGACAAGGGCGGCGTTGGCTTTGCGCTTGATCTCGACATGATCCCGCAACGAGAAACCAACATGACCGCCTACGAGATGCTTTTGTCCGAGAGCCAGGAGCGCATGTTGATGGTCTTGAAGCCGGGTTCCGAAGAAGCGGCCCGCAAGATCTTTGAAAAATGGGAGCTGGATTTCGCCATTGTCGGGCTGACCAATGACACCAACCATTTAACCATCACCCATCAAGGTGAAGTAGTAGCTGATATTCCTGTCGCATCGCTGGCCGATAGTGCGCCAGAATATCAGCGCCCCTTTGTGGAGCCAACCCCTCCCCCTGCGATCAAGCCGCAAGATGTCAAGGCACCGCCGTCCATTCTTGGTGCTTTAGCGCTGATGATGGCCTCGCCAAACCTTTGTTCGCGGCGCTGGATCTGGGAGCAATATGACCATATGGTAATGGGCGACACGATCGGCCGTCCCGGCGGCGATGCTGGTGTGGTGCGCATTCACGACACGAAAAAAGGCCTCGCCGTCACAACAGATGTGACGCCGCGCTATGTCACCGCTGATCCCTATGAAGGTGGTAAGCAGGCCGTGGCCGAAGCCGCACGCAACCTGTCCGCCGTTGGTGCCCGCCCGCTGGCCATCACCGATTGTCTCAATTTTGGCAATCCAGAGCGCCCCGAAATCATGGGTCAGTTTGTGGCCGCCATCAAAGGCATGGGCGAAGCCTGCGAGATGCTCAATTTCCCCGTCGTCTCCGGCAATGTGTCGCTTTACAACGAGACCGTCATCGATGGCGTCTATGAAAACATCCCGCCCACCCCGGCAATTGGCGGCGTTGGTCTCATCGAAGACACTGACTTGATGTGTGATATTGCGTTCAAGGATGAAGGCGATGCCGTTATCCTGATCGGCCCAGAACGTGGCTGGCTGGGACAATCCATCTATCAAGAAGTGGTCATGGGCATGCTGGAGGGAGCTCCCCCGCCCGTTGATCTGGAGCTTGAGAAAAAAATCGGCGCACTGGTGCGCACGCTCATTCGCAAAAAGCTGGTCAATGCCGTGCATGATTGTTCTGGCGGCGGGCTGATGGTGACGGTTGCGGAAATGGCACTGGCTGGAAACAAAGGCATCGAGTTTGGCCCCACCGATAACAAGTTACCGGCACATGCCCTGTGGTTTGGTGAAGATCAGGCCCGCTTCGTGCTCACCTGCAAAGAAGAGAACCTCGCGAAAATCGCCATGACCGCTCAATTTTCGCAACTGCCCACCGGCATGATCGGCACCGTCAAGGGAGATAGTATCATCCTAAAAGACGAAGACCCGCTGCGCCTCGACACCCTGCGCCTGATGCACGAAGCCTGGTTACCAGGGTTTATGAAGGTTTAAATGCCCTCGCGGACAGCGTTGGGGACTGGTCCCCAAACCCCGATTTGATGAGGAAAAATAAACGCTCAAGCCTTGCTATGGTGATTCAGTAAGTTCATTCTAGTTTATTTTTAATAAGAGATTTTAAATGAGTAGATTTGACAATCGAAAATCATGGATTTTTGTATCACATTCCAGCGACGATCTTGTTCAGGTCCGTCAAGTACGAAATTATCTGGAAAAAAAAGGAGCATCACCTCTGTTATTTCATTTACTTTCACTCGAGAACCCGGAGCAGTTTTGGCCGATAATTGAAAAAGAAATCGCATCGCGAAATTTTTTTCTTTACTGTGATAGCCAATCGGCAGCTACAAGTGAATGGGTTCAAAAAGAAAGAGCATTGGTTCAATCATTCGCGAAAAAGAAACCTGTTCGCATAGGACAAATCAATGTTGAGCAAACAGAAATTGACCAAAAAGGGCTCGACAGCTTTTTAGAAAAAACTCGTGTTTTTCTTTCCTATTCCCAACATGACCGAGCCAATATTGAGACATTTATACCGACACTTGAGGAATCTGGTTTTCAAATATTCTCCGATTTTGACCTAGCAACAGGTGAGGACCATTGCATAAGAATTGCACATGAATTGAAACTTGCTGCTTCTTTTGGATGGGTCGTTATTTTTCTCTCAAATTCCTCAAGGAAAAGCTTGTTTGTTAGGGACGAAATTAATGAAGCCCATTCCTTGGGTGCTACAGTCGTTTATGTTATGATTGATAACCCACATATTCCACTTGGGTTACCAACTGCAAAAACTCTTGATGCTATCAACGAACCTTTGACAGCACCCAAACGTCTTGCAGAGCTACTTCTTTCCCTACCAGTTTGACCATTCATATCTCAGCCAGGCAAGGCCCTGTAGCCGAGTAGAGTATTCACCCCGTCTGGGCGTTCAAACTTACCTCACTTCAAGCATGAACCCTGCGGACGGGGTAAATACCCCCTCCGGCATTTGGAACCAGTCGACCAACCGTTTGTTATGTGTTACCGATTCCCAACAATCTCTAGGCTTACCCCCCTCACCCCGACCCTCTCCCCGTGGGAGAGGGAGTAAGAAGCAAAACACCTCAAAATCGAGTTCCTCTTATTCCCTCTCCCATGGGGAGAGGGTTAGGGTGAGGGGGTAAGATTTCGTATTTGAATATAAGACCAACCAACTGCACCATCTCTCGGTTTCCTTGTACCGATGCAGACCAGTTCAACCCACCCGCCCTTGCCAATCTCCCCGCGCGCTTGTACTTCTGCCCCATGGCCAAACGCGCAAAGAAAACAGGGAATAAAAATCCCGACCGAATGCTCTTGAAAATGCGCCAGCATATTGAGGCCCTTGGCCTCACGCAGAAGAGTTATTTCGACTGGTGCTGGACAAACGGTTTTTATGACAGCCTGGATAAAAGTGATGCTGATCGTGCTTCTGAGGCAGCTTTTCACCAGCAGGTATTGGCGCGCAACGCCGCGATCGACAAAACTTTGCGCGATCCTAAAAAACTCATTGCCCACGCCTGCGCCGGCAAAATGCACCCCCATGAATTAACGCGCCTCAAATGGTCGGCTTTTTGCCAAAGTGTGCAGAATTCTGATAGCGGTGCCAAGCGGCGAAAAACTCTGGAAGAGCTGCTGCTGGTGGTCAATGAACGCGCCGACTTTTTGTTCGAGCAACTGGAGATCGGCGGACAGATCGTTCATTATGTCGATGCCTTGATCATCCTCAACGATCATCGCCGTCAATGGATAAGGCCTCTCAAAGACTGGCGCCCCGGCAAGCATAATCGCAAGCTCCAGTTCGGCTCGCTGTTGCGTCATCTGTTGGCGAAATATCCCGTGCCCGCTTTCATGGATAGCGTCTGGTTTCCAAGGCATGTCGATGGCCAGGAATATCGTGACTGGTTTGTGCATATTGGCTGCGGTCGACACATCCGCTGCGCTACCAGACTACCTTTCGCGCTGACCAAACGCATGGCCCATCAGTTCCTTCTTGCCCCTGACGCCTACAATATCGTACAGGCCCTGTACTGGGCGCAGATACACGGGCTGGGGGGAGATCGCCGCCTCACCGAAGCGGTGCTGGTCACCCAAATCGGTGAAACCTTTGCGCATCAGGAATTCTGGCGCACGGTGCTGGTTTTTTTCGTCAATAATCCCTTGCTTGACCGGCGCCATGTCGGGCCGATCATTGATTATCTGCAATTTCAGAAATTCACCGTGCAAGAGATCATGGTCGCCCCCGAAGTCATTGACACCATTCAGCCACCCCAACCCAACCTCACAATGCAGGGCCGCACGCCAGCCGCTTTACTGCGGCAAGTAGAGGAATGGCACGTCGAGCTTAATCGCTCAAACAATGCACACGGGCTGATATTTGCCCCCGCCGGATATAAACCTTTTGAGAAAAAACATGGGGAGGAGGTCTGGACCATTATCGAGCTGCTTAGCGGCTCCGATCTCGTCAAGGAAGGTAACGCTCTTAGCCATTGTGTGGCCACTTACGCATATAGCTGCGCACAAGGCTATTGCTCGATCTGGACGATGACGTGCGTTCGCAAAAACAAGGCACACAAGCTTTTGACCATCGAGGTGCAGCGCCACGGCATGATTGTGCAGGTGCGCGGCAAAAACAATAGAGAGTGCACCCGCAGCGAACTCGACCTGATCCACCAATGGGCAACAAAAGCCGGTCTCACCATCGACAATTATGTGGAGTTAATCGAATGAACGTCAAGGACGAGACCACGCAGCTCCCTAACTGCCATCCCATGTTCCGGGGCGCGCCCTCAAGCGTCACTTTCAAGAAACTGCGCAAGCGTTTGTTGCGACAGATGCGCGAGGCGCTTGGTGATTTTTCGATGATTGAACCGGGCTCTAAATGGCTGGTCTGCCTGTCAGGCGGTAAAGATAGCTATGGATTGCTGGCATTGCTGGCGGATTTGAAATGGCGCGGGCTGTTGCCGGTTGAGCTGATTGCTTGTAATCTTGATCAGGGACAACCAGGTTTTCCAACCGATATTTTGCCAAGTTTTCTCGATAAAACCGGTATTCCCTACCGCATTGAACGCAAAGACACCTACACTATCGTCAAGGAAAAAATTCCTGTCGGTGGCACCACCTGCTCGCTATGCTCGCGCTTGCGCCGTGGTCATCTTTACCGCATTGCCCGCGAGGAAAAATGCACCCATATCGTGCTTGGCCATCATATGGATGATTTGCTGGAGACGTTTTTTCTCAACCTGTTTCATGGCGGCCAGCTCTCCACCATGTCGCCAAAACTTAAAAATGATGTGGGCGACCTCATCGTCCTGCGTCCCCTTGCTTATACATATGAAAAAGATCTGGAACGCTTTGCGCAAGCCCTTGAGTTTCCCATCATCCCTTGCAATCTGTGCGGCTCACAGGAAAATCTACAAAGAGTGGTAGTGCGAAAAATGCTTGAGAGTTGGGAGCGCCAGACCCCCGGGCGCAAAAGCGTCATGGCCAAGGCTTTGAGCAATGTGCACCCCTCTCATTTGCTCGACCCCAAATTGTTCGATTTTGCCCGGTTTGAGCATCTTGGCATCGCCCCTTTGGAGGAAATGCTCTAGCGCTAATTTAAAATGATACCAAGTTTGACTTGTAATTTTATATCGCAAACCCCTAATATATGGCTGAGTGAACATAAATGCAGGTAAAGACCCGGGAGCGCCACTTATATGCCCATGGAACAAAGCGAAATCGAACAGCTGATAAAAGCGGCTATACCAGACGCCCAAATCGAACTGGTCGACACCGCTGGTGACAATGATCACTGGTCCGCAAAGGTTATATCTGAACAGTTTCGTGGCAAGTCACGTGTGCAACAGCACCAGATGGTCAATAAAGCCTTTGGCGACAAGCTGGGCACCACCTTGCACGCACTGGCGCTTTCAACGGCGACACCCGACTGAACTGCAGATCAATCACAATCAAAACAGCCAAGAAAAAAAGGAAATGACATGAGCGAACAAGAGATCCATGACTGGATTGGCAAAACCCTCACAACCAATGATGTGGTGCTGTTCATGAAGGGCTCGCACCAGATGCCACAATGTGGTTTTTCCGGCCTGTGCGTGCAAATTCTCGATCATCTGGGCGTCAATTTCAAAGACGTCAATGTGCTTGACGATATGGGTATTCGCGATGGCATCAAGACTTTTTCTGACTGGCCAACCATTCCCCAGCTCTATATCAAAGGCGAATTTGTTGGCGGTTCCGATATCGTCAAGGAAATGTTTCAAGCCGGTGAATTGCAACAATTGATGCAAGACAAAGGCGTGGCGATCACCAACACCGCGCAAGCCTAAAACTTTGCACGCATAGAATTTGAAGATCAAGAAAACTCCAGGTGGCTGCTCCATAAGCTCTCTGGAGTTTTTTGTTGTGTTACGCCCCCTTCAAGAATTAAAGACGGGGCCAAGCGGTTTTTTGGTATGGGCGGGCAGTTCAGCTTTAAATCTCCAATTCCCCCTGCTAAATCGACTTCGATTAATCTTGCACCCTGACATTCGCTCATTGGACTTGCATTTTCCACCTAAAACGCCATATTTTAGAGATGGGTCATGTGCTTGTTACCCAGAAGGATGGCACTTGCAAAAAGGGATGATTGTTTAAAAAATGAATGCGACGCGCCGCTCAATCTTTCTCGAAATGCTGATGGCGAGTGCTGCATTATGTCTCCTGCTTGGCTTGACCCTACCGGTGGTCAAACTGACCTGGCTGTATTTTTTTGACAACAGACACTCCATCATCTCGATTATCTGGGTGCTTTTTCAGGATAAGGAATGGTTACTTTCTGGTGTCCTCATTATTTTTAGCGCCTTGTTTCCCCTCACAAAATTATCCTATTTGATGGTTTTGTATTTCCGGCGTCTGAACGATATTTTGCCTAGTAAAAAGCTCTTATATATCCTGTCCTGGCTGGGGCGCTGGTCTATGCTTGATGTGCTGGTTCTGGCCCTCATTGTCTTTTACACCAAGCAAACAGGGGTCGCCGATGCGACGGTTTTACCGGGCATCTATTTCTTTGCGGTCTCTGTACTGCTTACCATGTGGGCCTCCGAACTTGCCGAACAGCAATTTCATGATCTGCGCGTCAAAACCCAAAACATCCGCGACGAGACCGTCACGCTCATCGAGGATCAGCGCACGAGATCATAGCGCAAGACCTGGTTTTTAGTTTTAATTGAACATTGTCACCTGTATGGATTATACTTCGTCAATATTCTCCTGCAACCGGACCAAGCCATTGAAAAATTTAATTATTTCGACTTTGTTATTTTCGGTGCTGGCCCAAGATCATGCTCACGCCTGTACGCTCAAAAACGCTCAGGATCAATTTGCGACCTTGAACAAACTATTCCAGATCTATCAGCAAGAGCGAACTTCATATTTGAGTAAAGGCCAAGAGATCTCCGGCGATCTTCAGAGCAAACAGCTTGAATTATCAACGGCCACCGCTGATATCCGCAAACTATTTGCCCTCGCGGTTGAAAACAAACCGGATATGAAAGCGGATGATCCGGTCGGCATTGAAATTTGCGATCGATATGAGCAATTGATGAACACTCATGCCCCTGCTTTAAAAATCAAACGCACCATCGCTCTTGTTTTGCCCGTTACAGAATCTGAAAAAGAAAAGCCTGCGGTCTGTGTCAAAAACAATATCCGAAAAAGGTTCGGCATCGCCGTGCGCAAACAGCGCAAGCTCTCCATCGCTGGCAAGATCAATCGAAAAGAGCAGATTGCTTATATGAACATCGCCTCCAAATTTATTAAAAACGCCAAAAGCAACTTCCAGCAAGCCTGCCAAAATCTGCATGAATATGAAAAACATCTGGCCAGCGAGAAAAGCGACCAACCAGAGGGCTAAGCAGCGAACAATGGCTCCTTAAAGCTCCTTTGAGAGCACCTTTTGATAGAGATCCATATCAACATTGCCGCCCGTCAAGATCCCCCCGACCCGCTTGCCTTGCAATTGCTGGCGCTCGCTCATCAATCCCGCCAGAGCCGCCGCTCCCGCCCCCTCAGAGATATTATGGGTATGGGTATAATAGAGACGCATTGCGCGCGCGATTTGCTCATCAGATACTTCTATGACGCGCTCGGCCCCTTGAAGAATGATCTCCAGAGCTTGCGGATGCGGAATACGCACGGCCAAACCATCAGCGAACGTATTAACAGAATTTGTAGCAGTCACAGTGCCAGCCTTGAATGACAAGGCATAGGCGTTGGCATTATTTGAAACCACCCCAACAATTTTGGTTTTCAAGCCCATTAAATCGCGAATACCGATCAGCGAACAAATCCCCGACCCCATGCCAATCGGCACATAAACGGTATCAAGCTCACCGGCTGTCTCAAAAAGCTCGGCCCCATAAGTCGAGACCCCGTGCACGAGTTCAGGTATGAACGAGCCGATCAAATCAAGCTCACGCTCAGCGGACAAGTCCACCGCATGATCGAACGCCTCATTAAAATCACCGCCATGTTCGATAAGCGTCGCGCCAAATGCCTCCATGGCCCTGTTTTTCTCAACACTGTTGCCTTTGGGGATGACAATCGTCACGGGAATATCATATTGACGGGCCGCAAAGGGCAGGCTCTGGCCATGATTGCCACGCGTCGCACTGATGATACCGTTGGTAAGCCCTGCCTGCTGGCGCCTGGCCATCAAAACAAGCCCCCCACGCGCTTTAAAAGCCCCAATAGGTGTATGGTTCTCGTGCTTCACCCACACCTCAACCCCGGTATGCTCCTTCAGCAGTGGCCATGGCACCTGCATGGTGGGGCTCATGCTCGCATAAACAATCTCGCGCGCTTCGTTTAATTGTTCACTGGTGATCATTGTCTATCCTTTGGTCATAAATGCCCTCGCCGGGCGGCAGCCTGTTCAGCTGGAACCAAAGGCGAGCCCTTGGAACCCGAAGTGGGAGATTGACACCCTACATCCATTTCTCTCATCCATAAATTGGGGTTTGAGGATTAGTCCCCAACGCTGTCCGCGCAGGACGCCGCGCGGCAAGCGCATTATTTCGCCAGCTTGCCCCACATATCATAATCATTAGCGTCGGTCAGTTCGACCCGCACCATATCGCCCGGCGACAGCTTGCCGCCATCATCTATAAACACATTGCCATCCACTTCAGGCGCATCCCAGCTGGAGCGCGCGATCGCCCCTTGCTCGTCGGCACTATCAACAATCACGTCGACGGTTTTACCGATGCGGGAGGACAAAACTTGCGCACTAACCTCTTGTTGCACTTCCATAAAGCGTTCATAGCGCTCTTTCTTGATTTTTTCGGGAAGCTGATCTTTGAGCGCGTTCGCAGGCGCTCCGGCCACATCTTCATAGGTAAAGCAGCCAACCCTTGTCAGCTTGGCCTCTTTGAGCCAATCAAGCAGCATTTCGAAATCGGCATCGGTTTCACCGGGGAAGCCGACAATAAAGGTCGAGCGCACCGCAAGGTCTGGCACCTCAGCTCGCCATTTATGCAAGCGCTCCAGCATTTTTTCCTTATCGCCGGGGCGTTTCATGGCTTTTAGCAAGCGCGGGCTGGCATGCTGAAATGGCACGTCCAGATAGGGCAAAATGCGTCCCTCGCTCATCAGCGGCAAAAGCTCGTCAACATGGGGATAGGGGTAGACATAGTGCATGCGGATCCAGATGCCCAGATCGCCAAGCGCGTCGGCAAATTCTGTGAGACGGGTTTTCACCTCACGCCCCCGCCATTCATCCATTTTGTATTTTATATCAACGCCATAAGCGCTGGTGTCCTGCGAGATGATCAACAGCTCCTTGACGCCGGCATTGGCCAGTTTTTCAGCCTCGCGCAGAACTTCGCCAACGGGGCGGCTGACCAGCTTGCCGCGAATTTGCGGGATGATGCAAAACGAGCAGGAATGATTGCAGCCTTCTGAAATTTTCAAATAGGCATAATGGCGCGGTGTCAGCTTCAAGCCGCCCGGCGGCATCAAGATCTGTTTGGGATCGGCAAGGGGCGGCAGCGCTTTATGCACGGCCCTGATCACCTCTTCATAGCGATGCGGCCCGGTGACGGCCAGCACATCAGGATATTTCTCGCGAATCATAGGTTCGGCCAGCCCCAGACATCCCGTGACAATGACTCGGCCATTTTCGTTGATCGCCTCGCCAATGGCATCCATGCTCTCAGCCCGCGCGCTATCAAGAAATCCGCATGTATTGACGATGACCAAATCAGCCCGTCCATAGTCAGGAGCTATTTCATAGCCCTCCGAGCGCAGACGCGTAATGATACGCTCACTGTCCACCAGCGCCTTGGCGCAACCCAGACTGACGAGGCCAATTTTATTTGTTTTTTGTTCCATAAGGCGCTTTGTGCACAGGCGCACAGGCCGCAGTCAAGTTCGATTTATTGAAGTTTGCCCCATCGCCATATTAAGTAATACTCTTTGACTGGATTCCAATGCCGAAAAGTGTAGGATGCGGCAAAGTTCTAACGAATATCGCAAATGGGATGGGGTGCATATGACTGCAACGGGAAATCTGATGGCTGGCAAGCGCGGCCTGATCATGGGGGTCGCCAATAAAATGTCGATTGCCTGGGGTATCGCGCAGGCGTTACACCGCGAGGGGGCACAAATCGCTCTCACCCATCAAGGTGGTCCACTGGAAAAACGTGTGCGCCCGCTCGCCGAACAGTTGGGATCAGATATTGTTATCGAATGTGATGTCTCGAACGAAGCTTCATTAGATGCCGTTTTTACGGAACTGAAGGAAAAATGGGGCAAACTCGATTTCGTCGTACATGCCATTGGTTTTTCTGATAAAAACGAGCTAAATGGCCGTTATGTCGACACCTCGGCAGATAATTTTGCACAGACCATGCAAATCTCCGTCTACTCGTTCACGGCAGTTGCGCAACGCGCCGAAAAGCTCATGAGTGATGGTGGCTCCATGTTGACGCTGACCTATTATGGCGCCGAAAAAGTCATGCCGCATTACAATGTCATGGGAGTTGCTAAAGCCGCCCTTGAAGCCAGCGTGCGCTATATGGCGGAAGACCTTGGCAAGCAAAATATTCGCGTCAATGCCATATCGGCTGGTCCCATCAAGACTTTGGCCGCCTCGGGCATCTCCGATTTTCGCTATATTTTGAAATGGAACGAATATAATTCTCCACTACGGCGCACGGTTTCGATTGAAGAAGTCGGCGATGCCGGACTTTATCTTTTGTCCGATCTGTCGCGGGCTGTGACCGGCTGCATCCATCATGTTGACAGCGGCTATCATGTCGTTGGCATGAAGGCGGAAGATGCCCCCGACATCAGTGTCGAGCAAAAAAAGTCCTGAGTACGGGGCTGATTAATACAATGAAACCAACACTATACCTCATACGACACGGACAAACCGACTGGAATGCCAAGGGCCGCTTGCAGGGGCAAACGGATATCCCGATGAATGCGCTTGGGAAATCACAGGTCGAGGGAAATGCCAAAAAGCTCAGCGAGCTCAGCGCCGATCTGCAAAGTTTTGATTTTGTTTCCAGCCCTATCAACCGGGCGCGTGAAACCATGAAACTGATCCGTAAATCCCTTGGCCTGCCGATCGAGGATTTCCAAATGGACGACCGCTTGAAAGAGCTCAACTATGGCGAATTTTCCAGCCATACGTGGGAAGAATTGCGCGAGGCTCGCCCGCAAGATGTGATGGACCGGTTTGATGATACCTGGGGCTATGTCATTCCAGCTGGCGAATGTTATGCCATGCTCTCTAAACGCGTTCTCGACTGGTTTCATGAGTTGGAGCGCGACACCATCGTCGCCGCCCATGCCGGTGTCAGCCGCGTCCTGCAAGGCTATTTCGCCAAATGCCCCGAAAATTACGTGGCCTTTCTGGATGCCCCGCAAGACCGTGTTTTGGTCATCCACGGGCAAGAAGTGAGTTGGTTGTAAACATTGGCGCAGTTGACGACAACTCATCAAATTGTGTTCCCTTGCCGATACGGGTTAATCTGCAAGAGTTTCGCTTTTGTGGCTCCTTGCAAGACCGCTTAAGATGGATCCTCGACAAATACGCGGGTTGAAACCGTGTCCCGAAAAAAATCTTGGCCGCATATTTTCAAGGATGACAAAGGGTGGAATTCTCACCGCTCGTCATCCTTGAAAATTTACGGCCCGGATTGTCCTGTTATTGAATGGCCCTGCCCCGTAAATTTGTCGAGGATCCATCTTGAGCGATCGACTACCTTGCCGCTCAATGAGCGGCTCGCAAGCAAACCGCGCCCCCAAACAAGGAAAGACTATAGCAGCTTTCCGGGGTTCAATATCCCCTTTGGATCAAGTGTTTGCTTGATCGATCTCATCATATCGAGCTCAATGGGGTCCTTGACCTGTTGCAGCATTTCTCGTTTCAGGCGGCCAATGCCGTGCTCTGCCGAAATCGATCCATTGAACGACATGACGATCTCATGCACGCAAGCCGAAACCTGCTCCCATTGATCGAGGAAATCCTGTTTGTCCATGCCCACCGGCTGGGAAATATTATAATGGATATTGCCATCTCCCCAATGGCCGAACGGACAAGGGCGACAATCAGGAACAAGCGCAATGACCGCCTTATTGGCAGTGGTGATAAATTCCGGGATCGAGGCGATCGGCACAGAAATATCGTGCTTGATACTACCGCCTTCTGGTTTTTGCGCTTCTGACATACGCTCACGCAAAGCCCAGATCGCCGCTCGTTGATCAAGTGAAGATGGCAGCGCCGCATCAATGACCAAGCCTTTTTCATATCCCTCTTCCAGTAATCTGGTCATCAAAAGGGTGGCTTCTCCCTCCCCGCCAAGGCTGGAAATTTCCAGCAAGGCATACCATTGATGAGGAGCTTCAAGAGGATCGCTGGCACTTGGCGCATGACGCACCACAAACTCAAGACCCATGCGCGGCATGATTTCAAAGGCCGTCAGCTGCCCACCGGCTGATTGCGTGGCAAGCGTATATAGCGCTGCAATATCTTCAAGGCTTTTCAATCCAATAAAGGCGCAAGCCTGCTCGCGTGGCCGGGGAAAAAGTTTCAGCACCGCCGCTGTGATAATTCCCAGTGTCCCTTCGGAGCCGATGAACAGATCGCGTAAGTCATAGCCAGTATTGTCTTTTTTGAGCGCGCGCAATCCGTTCCAGATGCGCCCATCCGCCAGCACCACCTCAAGACCAAGGCATAATTCACGCATATTACCATACGCCACCACATTAACGCCGCCTGCGTTACTGGCAAGATTACCACCGATCTGGCAGGACCCTTCAGCTGCCAGAGACAAGGGGAAAAGACGGTCAGCTTTTGCCGCCACTTGTTGCGCATCAGCCAATGTCACCCCCGCTTCCAGCACCATAACATGACCGACAGGGTTAACAGAACGTACATTGTTAAGCCGTGTGAGACTTAGAACGACCTCACAGCCCTCTTCAAACGGGATTTGCCCGCCAACGAGACCCGTATTACCTCCTTGCGGGACAATCGGGGTGTCGGTTTCATTGGCAAGCGTCATGATCTTGGATACTTCCGCCGTGTTGTGGGGACAAAGAACCAAAGCTGCACGGCCCTCGTAGCGATCACGCCACTCATGAAGATAAGGCGCTTTATCTTCATCCAAAGTGAGCGCATATTTCTCACCAACAATGGCGCTAAATTGTTTTAGAAGTTCAGCATCCATATTTGATGTGCCTTGTTTTGTTGGTTGCGACATTCATATACCTCGTTTGATCCAAGATGCCAGAAGCAAACCGTAAGTGTCATCCCCGCGCAGGTGGGGAACCATAACCACAGACCTTTGAAAATCGGAACCGAATTTTGTAACTGATTCTCTTATTCACCTGACAGAACAGGGAGTATGGATCCCCGCCTGTGCGGGGATGACACAAATATATATCATCGACTATAGAAATTCTACTCTTCGTCATCAGGACGTAGTGCAGCGGCCCTGCGCAAGCGATCATTGATCGCCACCCCCAGCCCTTTATCGGGGATCGGCATGACCGCAATGGTCTCAACTCCGGTGTCATCCAGCAGATGCAGATAGGCATACAAATTGGTAGCTGCTTCAACAAGATCACCGGTGGGGCTCAAATTGACCCCGGGACGGCCTTTTGGCGCATCTGGGCCAAAAGCCAGCATCAATTCTTCCTCACCAGCGCTTGTTGCTTCAAGACGTAATTGGGCATTTGGGGCGTAATGGCTGGATAATTGCCCAGGAGCCGTGATTTTATCTGGGGAGCTTGCAGTGTCGGCAGCTTGCATCTTGATGCCGCTCACAGCCTCTATTTGCTCGACTGGCAGGCTGCCAGAGCGCAGAACAATAGCTGACCCGCGTTCAAAACCGATGATGGTTGATTCAATGCCGCGTTCACATGCACCATCATCCAGAATAAGCGAGACCTGATCCCCCAGCATTTCTTCCACATGCTCAGCCTCGGTCGGGCTCAAAAGCCCCGAACGATTGGCACTTGGCGCGGCAACAGGACCCTCAAAACCTTCCAGGAGTAAGCGCGCAACCTTGTTGGCCGGCCCCCGCAAGGCAATCGTTGCAAGTCCAGCGCTCACCAAAGGGGAAAGCCCCGCCCCTTCAAGGCGCGGCACGACAAGGGTCAAGGGCCCGGGCCAAAAATGCTCGGCAAGCTTTAGGGCAAGCTCATCGAAATGCCCATAACGCTGCGCGGTCGCTAAATCTTTGACATGAATAATAAGTGGATTGTGGGAGGGACGTCCTTTAGCCGCAAATATAGAGGCGACAGCCTTCTCATCGCAGGCATCGGCGCCAAGGCCATAGACAGTTTCTGTTGGAAACGCCACAAGCAGGCCTTGATGCAAAGACAGCACGGCTTTGGCCATGCTGTATTCATCTGGTTCTAAAATAAGTGCGGGCGTTTTAGCCGTTGGTGCCACTCTGTTTGTCGTGTCCATCAGAATTGAGGTTGGTGCGAATTCTGTCGGCATATGACCGCAGTTGCCCTTTCCCTCTGATTTTGGAGAAGTTTGAGCGCTCCATATTACCCATCAGCTGGTAGATACGACCATTGACATAGACGACTTCGTCGGTGTTCATGATCTTGTCATAGCCTTCTTCGGCTACGGTATCAACATCAAGGAACATTCTGGCTGGGAGCTGCGATGTGATCTGGCTTGCATCAGATTCATCGTGCAGTTCACTTTTGAAGAAGCCAGGGCAAAGAGCCATAACCTTGACGCCAGTTCCCTTGAGTTCCTCGGCATGAGCCTGAGAAAACTTGATCAGGTAAGATTTGGCAGCGCCATATAGCGTGTAGCTGCCAGTTGGCGTGATTGTACCAACGAATGAGGACACATTAATGATCCGGCCATAGCCGCGCTGGACCATACCAGGCTCAAACAAATAGGAGAGCTGGGAAGGAGCGGCAATCATTAACTGAAGGAAATCACTGTGCTTTTTCCATTCGGTCTCCTGATAGAAACCTGGGATAGCCAGACCTGCATTATTGATCAGGGCGTCAACTTTAATACCCATTTTTTCACATTCGTCGAAAATGTGCTGAGGACCGGCAGGATCTGCAAGATCGACTGCAATCAAAGTCGTACGAACACCGTATTTCTTTTCGATTTTATCGGCTTGCTCTTTCAACTTATCCTTACGACGTGCGGTAAGAACAACATTAAAACCATTTTTAGCAAAAATGTCTGCAAACGATGCACCAAGGCCACCTGATGCTCCCGTAATCAAAACAGTACGAGCATCCTTGTTCCCTCTAATAGAGTACAAGTTACCTTTGACTTTTTTGAATCGTTTGTTTTTAGCTTTCGCCATTACCCCGTCACCTCCTAAAATAAGACGCATAAAACTCTTGCATTCGAGTTAGCGGCGGAAGCTAACAGCTTCCGTTTGAGATGCAACCCTTTTTTGCGTTTTACATCCCCTGAAGGGTAATTTATAACCCTTGTCTCGAACAATATATTCCGGACTACTACTCTCAAAAACTCCCTTATTATGGGACTACTGGCTCCTACACAGTCCCTTTTCGCCACTATTATCCTCTGCGACAACTAGTCTTATTTATGCAATCGCTTAATCATAGTCAATATCTACCTTGAGTTGTATTATTTTACGCAATGGTTTTGTTTTATAGTTTATTCGCGATGGCAAATATCAACATTATTGCATATTTATCCTCATTGAGCCGTTTCGTTCAGGCAGTGTTCATATAGATAGGTAGTCGCGACACATACAAAAAAGGTTCAATTTTTTTCTACGTGTGATAATCATTGACCATATCCATAGCTTTTGCCGCGATGAGAAAATCACATGACAACCTTGCTACTCTCTCATCAAATCTGCGTCCGTCACGAAATGCCGGGGTCGCCAGAATCTCCTGCGCGCCTTGAAGCCATTGAACAAGCTCTACAATCCGAACAATTTTCTTCTTTGCAGCGCGAAGACTGCCCGCAGGCTCGCAAAGATCATATCGCCCTCGCCCATGGCGGGGATTATATTGATGCGATCTGTGACCTGACGCCTGAGAAGGGCTATTTCGCTATAGATGGCGACACCACGCTTTGTCCCCATAGCTATGAAGCGGCCATGAAAGCGGCTGGCGGCGCGGTACGAGCGGTAGATGCTGTCATGAGCGGCGAGGTCAATAACGCCTTTTGTGCCGTACGGCCTCCTGGACACCACGCCACAAAGCATCAGGCCATGGGCTTTTGCCTGTTTAACAATGCGGCCATTGCCGCCCTGCACGCCCGCAAACAACATGGAGCCGAACGGTTGGCGGTGATCGACTTTGACGTCCATCATGGCAATGGTACGCAGGATATCTTTTGGGATGAACCTGATATGTTTTACGGCTCCACCCACCAAATGCCGCTTTACCCGGGCACCGGGGCCGTCAGCGAGACGGGGGCTGGTAATATTGTCAACACCCCGCTCAAATCAGGGGCCGATGGCGCAAAGATAAAGGAAGCCTTCAACGACCGCCTGCTACCGGCGCTGTTTGACTTTTCCCCAGATCTCATTGTTATATCAGCGGGTTTCGATGCCCATATAGATGATCCACTGGCTGGCTTGCGTCTGACCACGCAAGATTTTCGCTGGTTGACCCTTAAACTGGCCGAATTCGCCGATAATCATTGCGATGGCCGCGTCGTATCTCTGCTTGAGGGGGGATATGATCTACGCGCTCTTGGGGATTGTGTGGCCACCCATGTTGATGTCCTGCTTGATGCAGGGTTATAATCATACTCTATATATAGGCGCCTGCCCAAAGAGGTGCTGCTTGAACCAAATAGCAAGATGGAACACCGCGTCATGACAAATAATGCCAACACACCTGACCTCAAAGAGATGAGCTTTGAACAATCCTTGAGCGAGCTCGAAGAAATCGTCTCTCGCCTCGAGCAAGGCGATGTCGAGCTGGAGCGCTCAATCACTATTTATGAGCGCGGCGAAGCGCTGCGCAAACATTGCGATGATCTCTTGAAGCGGGCAGAAGCCAAAGTCGAAAAAATAACGCTCGACGCCAAGGGGTCCCCGTCCGGCACAGAGCCGCTAAACATAGGGGAATAATCTTGTCAAAAAGCATCGCGCTTGGCGTCATCCTTGGCCTGTTTATGAGCGCTTCAACTATGGTGCTTGCAATGAATACAAGCCATATCTCTCGCTGGGTCCATACTGGATTTCACACGCATGAAAAATCCTATGAAGACGAGAGAGTGGTGCTAAGCCTTCTCGAAAACTCCACCTTTGACCTCACATATGTCGGATATTTCGAAGATAATGATGATGTCACCTGGGAAAAAAATATCGAGGCCAGCGGCAGTTACAAAATACAGGGCAAAGATATTATTTTCAAAATTGAGGTTCTGCTGGGGACGGAAGATAAAGAAAACCCCAGCTATAAATGCCCCTTCGCGCTGAACAATAAGAAGTTCGTTTTGAGCCAGTGCGAACTATTGAACGCCAAACTCACCTATGAGTTCAAACGAACAGATCCAGACGCTTTCCACTTCCAATGAGATGGGTCATCGATCAGGCACCAACCAATAAAAGCGGCCTCACACTTTCAGCTCAGCCCGGCCCTTGAACTCGTCAAGCGCTTGCGGATTGGCAAGGGCTTCTACATTTTTAATCTTGATGCCATGCACTACATCGCGCACCGCCAGCTCAACAATCTTGCCGCTTTTGGTGCGCGGGATATCGCTGACTTCAAGTATGATCGCTGGCACATGGCGCGGCGAGGTATCGGCGCGAATCTGGCGTTTGATTTTCTCCACTAGCGGGTCATCAAGCTTCACACCATCGCGCAGGATTACAAATAAAACCAGCCGTACATCATCTTCATATTTTTGTGCAATAACAATGCTTTCCATCACTTCATCGAGCTGTTCGACCTGACGGTATATTTCTGCGGTGCCGATGCGGACACCGCCTGGATTAAGCACCGCATCCGAGCGGCCATAGATCACCAGACCACCTCGCTGCGTCAAACGTACATAATCGCCATGACACCAGATATTATCAAAGCGCCCAAAATAGGCTGCGAAATATTTCTCGCCCGACGGGTCATTCCAGAACCCTACCGGCATGGAGGGAAAGGGCTTGGTGCAAACCAGTTCACCCTTTTCCTGTCCGGCACTTTGTCCCTCATCATCCAACACCTCAACCGCCAGCCCAAGCCCGCGGCATTGCAGCTCGCCTTTGTAGACCGACAGCACGGGATTACCCAGCGCAAAGCACGAAACAATGTCGGTGCCCCCAGATATGGACGCAAGGTTCACATCCTTTTTAATATGCTCATAAACATAGTCGTAGCTAGCCGGGGCAAGCGGCGAACCGGTTGAACAAATACAGCGCAAAGCACTTAGCTCATGTGAGTTTTTTGGCGACAGATGCGCTTTTTGCAAGGCATCAATATATTTTGCAGAGGTACCAAACAGGGTGATATTTTCATCGCGCGCATAATCCCAAAGCACATTGCCATTTGGATAAAACGGCGAGCCATCATAAAGCATGACGACCGCCTCACTGGCCAAGGCACTCACCAGCCAATTCCACATCATCCAGCCGCAAGTAGTGAAATAAAACACGCGGTCGCCAGCCTTGATATCGCTATGAAGCTGATGCTCTTTCATGTGCTGCAACAACGTGCCTCCGGCCCCATGCACAATACATTTGGGGACGCCAGTGGTGCCCGATGAAAACAAAATATAGAGCGGATGATCAAAGGGCAGTTGCGCAAAGTTGATCGAGGTTTCATTTTGCCCCGCAAGCAGCTCTGGCCACAGATGAAGTTCGTCACCCACGGTTAATTGCTCGGCGCTCGATGTGTAAGGCACCAAAATGGTCTGTTCGATGGAGGGGATCTTATCCCTGATGGCGTTGATCTTTTCTACATTGTCAAAGCTCTTGCCATTGTAAAACACACCATCGGCGGCGATCAGTATTTTGGGGCTGATCTGCTTGAACCGATCCACGACCCCGTTGACCCCAAAATCTGGCGAACAGGACGACCAGATAGCGCCAAGCGAGGTGGCGGCCAGCATGGCAATAATGGTCTGCGGCAGATTGGGCATATAGGCGGCAACCCGGTCCCCCGGACCAACGCCAAATCCGCGCAAAGCGGCCGCCAGCTTGGCGACGCAAAGAGATAGCTCGCGCCGCGTATATCGCTGCTTGATCTGATCTTCGCCGCGAAACACCAGTGCTTCACGATCATCTGCGTGACGCAATAGGTTTTGCGCAAAGTTCAAGCGAGCTTGCGGAAACCATTTGGCCCCCGGCATTTTATCGCCATCGACAAGCACTTTGTCGCCGCGCGTACTGGCAATGATCGGGGCATGCTCCCAAACCAGCTCCCAAAACGCTTCGCGCTCACTGATTGACCAATCGTAGAGATCTGAATATTTCTGGAGATTTTGACCGCTCAACTGCGAGGCATGGCGCGCGAAACCGGTGATCTGCGCGTCCTCAATCTGTTGTGAAGATGGTGTCCAGCAAACGGTCATATGAGGCCCCAAAATATAACTGATAGTCGTCATCCCCGCGAAGGCGGGGAACCATACTCCCGATACGGTCAGATTGCATGAGGAGCCAGCTTCGAGTCCACGTAGTAACTTGCCAGAGCGGTAGTTATGGATCCCCGCCTTCGCGGGGATGACAGGTCTTAAAAAGCTTAAACCCTTATAGCTTGGCGTCAATATATTATCTGCGATAGCTGTTCAATTGATACAGCAAATTGATTAAGCACGCTCCAAAGCCATCGCGACCCCCATGCCGCCACCGATGCACAATGTTGCCAGTCCACGCTTGGCATCGCGCTTGATCATCTCATGAATGAGCGTCACCAATATACGTGCGCCAGATGCACCAATAGGATGGCCAAGGGCGATGGCACCACCATTTACATTGACAATATCAGGGTTGAGACCCAGTTCCCGATTGACATAAACAGCCTGCGCAGCAAAGGCTTCGTTGGCCTCGACCAGATCAAGATCACCAACCAGCCAACCAGCGCGCTCCAGGCATTTTTTTGTGGCTGGTACCGGCCCCGTGCCCATGATCTGTGGATCAACGCCGACGCTGGCATATGACTTGATCGCCGCCAATATCGGCAACCCAAGTTCACGCGCCCTCTCCTCCGCCATGACAATAACGCCCGCCGCACCATCATTGATGCCAGAGGCGTTGCCCGGCGTCACCGTACCGTCTTTTTTAAAGGCCGGGTGCAATTTTCCAAGGCTATCGAGAGAGGTGCCGGGACGCGGATATTCGTCGCGCTCAAAAACGACGGGAGAACCCCTTTTTTGCGGCACTTCAAGAGGAATAATTTCTTGTGCAAAGCGCCCGCCATTACGGGCTTTGGCGGCTTTTTCCTGCGACAGAGTTGAGAACTCGTCTTGGTCGGCGCGCGAAATACCAAAACGCTCGGCAATATTCTCAGCCGTGATCCCCATGTGGCAATCATAAAAGGCATCCCATAGGCCATCGAGGATCACACTATCGTCCAGCCCCCAATTGCCAAGCTTGCGCCCGCCTCTTGAGCCGCGCAATAAATGCGGTGAATTGCTCATGCTTTCCTGTCCACCCGCAACGATGATGCTTGCGTCACCGCACAATATGCTTTGCCGGGCCAGCGCAATCGCCTCCAGCCCGCTACCGCATACTCTGTTAATGGTCATGGCCGTTGAGGTCTTGGGAAGTCCAGCACCAAGTGCCGCTTGCCTTGCCGGGTTTTGACCAACACCTGCGGTCAATACCTGCCCCATAATCACTTCATCGACAAGGCCCGCATCAAGCTTTGTGCTGGCAAGCAGATGCTTGATGACATGAGAGCCAAGCTGTGAAGCCTGAAGGCTTGAAATAGCACCGCAAAGAATACCGATCGCTGTTCGGTTTGCTGCAACGATTACCGCCCTTTGCACCATTTTCAATTCCTTTCAAATGACCATGTAATATATTTGGCCTCTAATTCACTAGCTTACCAATCCCTCCTCCTCAAGCCTTCGTGAGCAAATACTTGTTTTTTAGCTAGACGAGCCCCTTTTAGAGGCCTATAGAGCGGCCAGTATCTCTCGATATATTGGAGCCATCTGATGTCGTCTTTGCGCGAGAATGAACCTCACCATATTCACCTCAATCTTAATGTGAGGGGGCTCAAACCATCCGCCACGCTCGCGATCAATGAGAAATCCAAACAGTTACAAGACGACGGGCACGAGATATTTCGCCTTGGGCTTGGCCAATCACCGTTTCCGGTTCCCGATATTTTGGTGGAAGAACTGAAAAAAAATGCCCATCAAAAAGACTATCTGGCGGTCAAGGGGCTGGCCCCTTTGCGCGAGGTTATTGCCGCCCACTATCAACGCCGCGAAGGCGTCACCTATGGCCTTGATGATGTGCTTATCGGGCCCGGCTCCAAAGAGCTGATGTTTCTCATACAGCTTGTCTATTATGGGGATCTGGTGATCCCGACACCAAGCTGGGTGTCTTACGCCCCGCAAGCCTCGATCATTGGCCGCAATGTGCACTGGATCAAAGCGCGCGAAGATGATGGCTGGCGCTTGTCGGCGCACGTGCTCGAAGAGCATTGCCGCCCCGACCCAACGCGCCCGCGCATCGTCATTTTAAATTATCCAAACAACCCCACCGGCACCAGCTATAGCGACCAAGAGCTTGAGAAACTGGCGCGCGTGGCAAGGCGTTATAAAGTCATATTGCTATCCGACGAGATATATGGCGAAACCCGCTTTGACGGCAAGCATGTCTCCATCGCCAGGCATTACCCCGAAGGCACCATCATTAGTGGCGGCCTGTCAAAATGGGCGGGTGCCGGTGGTTGGCGGCTGGGCTGCTTTATCTTTCCAAAGCAGTTGCATTGGTTGCGCGATGCCATTGCGGTTGCGGCCAGCGAAACCTTTACCTCGACCAGTGCTCCCATTCAATATGCGGCCATCAAGGCGTATGAAAACAGCAATGAGCTGCAACAATATATTGGCGATACGCGGCGCGTGCTGGAGCGGGTTGGCATGTTTATGCACGACGAGCTTAAACAGGCAGGGCTCAAGCTAAGCGCCCCCGATGGCGGTTTTTACCTATTGCCATCATTTGAAAATCACAAGCAAAAGCTCAATGCGCGTGGCATCATGACCAGCTCCGACCTTTCAAGCAAATTGCTGGAAGAAACAGGCGTCGCCGCGCTGCCCGGCTCTGACTTTGGCCTGCCGGAGGAGCTTTTGTGTCTGCGTGTTGCTTACGTTGATTTTGATGGCACCAATGCGCTTGCCCAAACGGCGAAAATTGCCTCCTGCGATCCCCTGCCCGATGATTTCATGGATAAAAACGCACCGCGCATTGTCGAGGCCACCAAGCGCATCGTGCAATGGCTTGAAAAATAATCTTTATTCTGGATCAAGGGTGCGCAACACGGAGCTGTTCGTGCTCCCTTGTTTTTGTCCAAGCTTGCGGGCCGGGACATAAACCGGCTGCTGAATATCTTTTTTCTTGAAACGATTGCGAAACTCGTTGGCCAGGCTTTTTTCATCGTCCAGATCGAACTGGCGATCCAGATAACGCTTCACTTCAATGATCTCGATACGATTGCGCCCGGCCTTTTTGCCCGGTAAATCCGCTTTTCTATCGGTCAGAGCTTTCAAGAAAGCGTAAGAAAAAAGCCCGTTACCACGTTCATTGAATGGACGCGATGGATCGATCGCATATTTGCGTTGGTCCAGCGAATATTGCCCTGCCATCCCGGAAAACAGATAATGCGCCGAGAGCACCTGATCTTGAAATTCGGCGCTGATGAGACCGGGGTCAAAGGGCACCGCATCAGGATTGCCGACCGGTACGCGGCAAGCATCAAACACCACCAGTTTTTCCGCGCTGATTTGCTTGAGGGCGCCAATCAGATCTTCGCTGGTAAATACCTGTTCCTTAATGCTCTCCTTGGTCAAAGCCGGGTCCGTTGTATAGGTGACAAAGGCACTGCGGCCCTTGTCCTTGTTATAGGGATGAATGAAGCCGTGCCCTGAAAAGTGAAAGAAGAACAGATCATTGCTCAGCTCTTCGGCACGATCAGAATTAACAATATTGGTAAGGGCTTGCAAAATGCCAGCCTTTGTCGGTTCATAGCGCTGCACATAGGGTAGTGCTGTTAAATCATTGAGCTGCTTTGTCGTTGAACGGCCCTTTGGCGAGACGATCAGCGAGATATTGATGCTTGAAAAATCCGGCGACAAGCCAGAATCTTTGAGCGAGCGCTTTTGATGATCATCGACAAATAGCTGGGCAATATCAAGTGCATCATTTTGCGTATATTGCAGGTCATAACTACTAAATTTATGTTTTGAAATACCGATAATGATGGCCCACAAGCGGCGCTTTTTGGGTTTTGCCAGCTTGCCTTGCCAGATCAGCGCGTGACATGGCCCCGCTTTTTCATCAATATGAAAACACACATGCACGGCGCGATTGCTGCTGCGGGCCGTTGCGGGTAACTCCACATCGAGAGCCAAAGCTCCTTGCTGGCTCAACGGGATTGATTTATCGGCGCTAATGCGTTGGCCATCAACAATTTTCACCATATTGACGCCAGATCCGGTTTTGATCTGTAAATTGCGCGCCGATTTTGGCAAGCCGCTGGTATCAATTTGAAAGCGAACGGTTTTATTGGTGACCTCGGCCAGTTCAAAGGGCAGTGCTACGCGCAAGCCTATTTGCGTCCCTTGGGCAGCCTGTACCGCTTCATTGATGATGGGTAAGAACCCGCGCACCTTGGCTTGCGGGATCTCCTGATCAAGCGCTAGCTTGATGGCTTTATCATCATAGAGCCGCAACAATTTGCGGTAAGGAATGAAACTGACCTTGCCTGCTTGGCGCTCAACCTGCCAACCGATCTGTTTTTTGGCGCGCGGATCATTGGCAAATTTTCCAGAGGGCAGCCAGGCCGTCCAGATCCATTCTCCCAGCTCATCTTGAGCAATGTGAACGGACAGCAATTTGTGTAATTTACAAGACTTATTGGTGCGCTCAACACGGTACCAGCGCAAGGTGCCATCGCTATGACCAACAATCGCGGTGCGCCCGTCCGGGGTTAAATTGACCCGGAACGCTTCATGATCTATGCGCATTCGGCACAAGGTTTTTGCCCCTGCCTCATCATCAATTTCTACCAGCCGCAAAAAATCGCTACTGCCCAGTAGAACCAGTTTTTTATCAGCAACCAGCGCCGCCGAGCGATAGAAATCATCGCGCACGGGATGATCTTCGCGCAAAGGCTCACCGTAAATGATCGGCGGTTTGCGGCTATTGCGCCAGCCCTCAATAAGGTTTTTATCGTGATTGGGGGCGCTAACCCCCTCGGCATCTCCATCAAGGCGTGTCAGGCGGCGTTTACTGAGATCAAATTGCAAGCGCAAGCGTTCCCCATGCCGGCCACGGTAATCATCGAACACCACTTTTTTGCCGCTCATCGAGACCGAGAACGCCATGCCGCCATCGCGAAAATCAGCTGCAATATTACGATCGGACAGCTCTTGCCCCTCAAGGAGTTCCAGCGCTTCGCCTTCATAATCAATCAGTCCGATGCGGCGCTGGGTGGCATATAGCAAGCCGCCGCGCTTGGGCAATGCGATCAGCTCCATGACGCGGTCCGTGCCAACGGGAATAAAGGCCGGGTCTTCATCTTCGTCCAAAGCGGAAAAACGGGCGATACAGATATCGGCAACCGAGCTCACCTCTCCCAAGATGAGATCAGGATTGACAAAGGTGCACCAGAACACGCCGCCCGCAAAAACCCACTCTTCATCATCCTGCGTTTTGACCCACGCCACTTGCTCCAGCGAGGTCTGATTGGCATCGGCATTTTGTTTGCGATCAAGATAGGCTGGATGTTTGAGATGATCTTCGCTGATGGCAAACGGCTTACGCGCGACTTTCAAACTATCAGCGCTCAAAACCGCAGCACGTAAATGAACGCCGCCATCAAGGGAGCGGTTGCGCCGATCCCCGACCAGCAGTTTTGAACCATCTGGCGAAAAGCTCACATCCCCCGGGCGCTCGAGTTTCAGCGCCGCTGGCTTGGCAAACGCCAACCGCTTGGCTTGATCACCATCTAACCCATAGGACCGGACCCCACTATCCCCCGAGGTCACCAGCCATAATTTGCTATTGTTTTTAGAGAACGCCAGACCAGTGGTATCGGGCTTGGCATCCACATCCAGCGCCTTGCCAACTTGTGAGCATTGATCGCCGCCGCCATAATCCTTGTCATCGCTATAAAACAGCTTCCAGTCGGGAGCCTGCCAGACACGCAAGCCGCAACCATCGCTTAGCACCGCCGCCAGATATTTTCCATCGCGCGAAAAACGCAAGGCCTGCGGCCTTGTGGCGATGCCTTTGATCTGCGCCAACTGCTCCCCGCTTTTACGGTCCAGCAGATAGATTTTCGCTGTGCCAGAGATAGGCAAACCATCGCTCGTCGCCCGTGGTGGCACAGAGCTTGCGACCAACTTGCCATCCGCGCTGATCGCCACCCCATGTGCTCGCTTGCGTTGTTCTTTGCGGATCGGCACACGCAGGATTGATTTGGATTGCAAATCATCCAGCGGCCAGACATTGATGGCCTTATAGGGTGAACTCGACACCACATAGCGCTCACTGGCATCCACGTCCAACCGCCACAAAGTGGCGGCGAAAGGGGAATTGATGCGCAGGGTCGGCTTGGCTTTTTGCGGTTCAGCGGCGATTGAGTGAGCGGTCGCCATCAATGATGCCGCGAACATCAAAAAGGCTGCGATCAAAAGTCTTTTGCCTAATTTATCATGTAAGAACATATGGCTTATTCCGCAACTTTCACCAGCAAGTCCAATGGCCGTGTGAGCTTGCTCATATTAAACAATTCGCCATAGCGCTCATAATAGCCGGTGAGCGTGATGGTGGAGTGTGCGACTTCTTTTTCCTTGGTGCCAGCTGGTAGCGCAAATCGCAAATCCACATATTCGCCATAGCCAAGTTTGAGCCGCTTTTGATCAAGCTTCGCCAAATCCTCAACATCAGGTTTGAGAATTTGCTGCTTGCCGTTTTTCAACTCGATCATCAAACTGGCTTGATCAATATGGGCCAGCTCTGGTTCGCGCTCGTGAATGCGGAACCTAGATTTGAACCCCTCAAAGCGTCGCTGGTCAGATTGTTCCAGACCAACGCCGTTGGCTTTGTCGAGCATTTTACCGGTATTGATATAGTCATTAAGTTCGCTCGACCAGACATGCAGGTAAGGACAAGAGCCGCCATCATCGCCGGTGGTCAGCGAAACGAAATTTGAGGACTGCCCCTCCAGATCAAGGCGCTCACCATTTACTTCAATCCCTTTTAAAAGCACTTCTGGCCCATACACATATCCCGGTAGTTTAAAACCGGCTTGCTGATCGTCATCGACAATAAAGGCCATGCGCTGAAACAACAGGGCCTTGTCGCCGGGGTGCAAGATCAATTCGCCAGTCGCAAGGGAAACCGCCTGCTTTTTACGTAAAGCCGTGGATTTTGAAAAGCTGCGCAGTTTGGTCTTTTTACCTTTGGCCCCCAGCAAATGCTTGATGGTAATCACATCGGTAGAAGTGTTTTCGATCACTGCGATATCAACCAGCATGGCGCGCTCGGTATAATTAAGCACCCAGCGCGCCGCATAGCCCGCGCAATCTGCCGCTTGTTCAGCATTGCCATAAATGACCATGAATTTACGCGGCACACCCTTGCGGGTAATATAGTCGAGCATGGAGAAATATTTATTGCCCATGGAGCCTTCGCGGGATTTTTTCAATGCTGTTATCAAACGATTATAATCGCTCAATCTCTTCTTGAAGTTTTTGAAATCGCGGCGCTTGGCATAGCGCCAGATCTTTTTAATCCGCTGGCCATATTCGGTAACCGTTTTGCTCTTATAGGCTTTTGGCACCCGGCCATTATATTCCAGAGAACGCAGATCATCAGCGGCGGGGAAAACACTATATTCCAGCGGCTTATACCATCCCCCTATCGAGCGACGGATGGGGCTCTTGCCGGTGCATTTATTGTCATCCTTCATGCCCTGCCCCTTGCCAGCGGCAATCACTGTATAGACCTCGCAACCCCAACCTTGGGTATATTCGCCAAACTTGTCCATCAATGTTTTATATTCGCGATACACATCATTTTGGATCAGCTTTGGCTTGCCAAACATGGTTTTGAAACCGGCAGGCAAGTTGCCCGCCAAAATACTATGAGCGACAAAATCAGTGACGCGGTGAAAGCGCACGCGCACGCTTTGGTTCCTCTGCGTTTGGCAAAGATAATCACGCAACCGCATATTATTGCCGCCGCTTTTTATGATGCGGATATCCTGCAAGCACTGTCCGGCAAAAAGAGGGGTCGACTGGATCGGCAAAAAAGACAAGAGACAAACAAAACCGATGGAACGACAGAGCCAACGCAACATAAAACTCTCCCTCAAGAGGAACTGAATTAAAGATACAGGACAGAATTCAAGCAATAAAAACAATGTACCCAATTACCCCGGCACTTACAATATTGATCCTGGTTTATTCCTTGTCACCCCCTGGTAAAAACCGTAAACTAAGCAATGAGCGGGATCCTTTCCCATGCGTTCGCGGCCAATAAAATATGCGAGAAAAAAATGTCCAAAACCCCTTGCGCCTTGTGGAATGTCATCGCACCCGACAATAGTGATCGCTGGAGCGAGCTGCCTGATACGGATGGCAAAGTGCTGAGTGTCACGCTGGCCGAGGACGAGGAAACCGGACACTACACGCGCCTTACCCGGTTCTTGCCCGGGGCCGATACCAGTGCTTACAAGACGCAATCACATAGCTATGTGGAAGAGATTTATATTATCGAGGGCGAGGTCTATGACGCGGTGTTCGATCGCACATTGGTAGCCGGAGATTATACCTGCCGACCACCACATGAAGATCACGGGCCATTCAAGTCTCCCAAAGGCTGTCTGGTAATGGAGATTTCTTATCCAGATGAACGCCCGGAAAAAGTCTGATCACGCTCATATGATCACTTTGGTTGATTTTCAATCGAATGAAATCGCAACTCGCATTTTTCTTCTGGCATCACACCCTCATTGAGATCGGCAAAAGTTGGGCGATAACAAGCGGGTCCTATTACACAATTGCTCAAAAAACAAATATACTCTCCGGTATGGGCCTATATAAAATTAGAATTTTAGTGCTGACCTGTAGCCATGATATTTAATTGCGAAAGATGTCATTCATTCGAGCGTTCAGACGGTGTAGCGCGCGTGTAAATACAAGCGGATCATCAAGACCGCGAGCAAGGAGTAGAGCCCCTTGAATTCCCCCGATATATTCTTCGGCGATTGCACGTGCAGCACTATGGTCCAATCCAGAGCGCTCTATGGAGTCGCTAAGGGTATCAGTCCATGCTTGGAAATAATGGCGAATACGCAAGGCAAACTGGTCACGCGTATTGCTTAAGGCAAAAGCTCCCACAAGGCAGATACGCCCACCAGAGTGGAAATAGCTATCAACAGCGGACAGCATACTCGCTACCGCGTGCCGAATATCGGTTTCACTCCGTAAGGGGGCAAATACGCTTTCCTCGAACCAGTTTTCAATCTCGCCCAGCACTGCGTCAGCCATTTCCTTTTTTCCGCCAGGAAAAAAGTGATAAAGGCTGCCTTTACCAAGTCCAGTGTGGGCGGTAATCGCTGACAGGCTTGCACCATCATATCCATGCTCACGAAATACTTCTGAAAGCAGTGGGATTACATCTTCGCGCTCGAGAAACGTACGTGACATCAACTGGCCTTTAACGGATATTCAACCCCCGTAAGGCGGTGATAGATCGCGGCTGTCGCAACCATAATCAAAGTACCAAACAGGACAGGAAATAAAAGATAACCGACATCTGGATGGCTTGCAAACACCACGAGAGGATCGGCGCCAGCTGGCGGATGTGTTACCCGGAGCGCGGCCATCAAAGCAATCGAAACTCCAACGGCAAGCGCGGCGCCCCACCAGACTTCAGGAAAAAATATTCGAAACCCCAAGCCAATTGCCGTCGCCAAAAGGTGACCGCAAACGACATTCATTGGCTGAGATAGAGGGCTAGCTGGCACAGAAAATAGCAATACGCAGCTAGCCCCAAAGGGCGCCATCAACAACAATGTTCCCGTGTAAAGCGTTAATGCACCGGTTAATCCAATGGCAATAAATCCCCCAAGACCGGCCAACAGCCATTGTACAGGCTTGACTGATGGTTGGTGGCGTATTAGGAATGTTTTCATATCTGTACCCTTTGGTAAACTACATACCGATTGGTACATTCAGGGATTCATGAAGTCAAACGCTAATCCGTTACTTCATCTGAATTACTCTATCAAATACGAGCTATGGGAGAACCATTTATGCGATCGCAGCCCGTGGATCTATCAAAAACCTTTTCGCCATTATTGAGCAACGCAAAAATTTTGGTCGTGGACGATGAGCCCGGAATGCGGAACTTCCTTGTTAAAACACTTGCTCCTTATTGCTCATGTGTAGAAGAAGCCAAAGATACCGCACAGGCTTCTGCCCTTCTTGATACGAAGCGTTTTGATATTATCATTCTGGACAATATCATGCCTGGTCAAAGCGGCATTGAGTGGCTGGCAGAGCAGTGGGAAATTGGATTATTTGGCGACGCTATTTTAATAACTGCCTATGCTGAACTGGAAACAGTTATCGCAGCGTTGCGAGCGGGAGCAATTGATTTTCTTCTAAAACCTTTTCGCTCAAATCAAATACTCAATGCCGTGGCGCGATGTCTCGACCGCGCCAAACTCCAACGCGAGAATAATCTGCTAAGGCATGAACTAGACGCCCATATCAATATCTTGAGACGCCGCAAACGGTTGGTTGGTAGCTCGAAAGAAATTGAAACCGTGCGCGAACTTTTGCAGCGCATTGCCAAACTACCAGCCAATGTCATCATCACTGGAGAGTATGGCACCGGCAAGGAAGTCGCCGCACGCATGTTGCACGATTTGTCGGATCGCGCCTCATTGCCATTTGCTTCGATCTCTTGTTCATCTGGAACGAAAGAAACCTTCGAAGAAGACTTATTTGGCCGCGTTGCGCAAGGAGCGGATAACCAAGCGCAAAAAGAAGGTCTACTCCTGTCTGCGCAAGGCGGCACCTTGTTTCTCGATGATGTGGACGAACTATCAAGCAAAGCTCAGATTGCCCTGATAAAAGTGATCGAGACGAACAAGGTAAAACCTTTCAAGGCTGATAGAGATGTGCCTCTCAACGTCCGGTTGGTATTTTCCACATCGCGCTCTTTGCGTTCTCTTGTTGAGGCTGGGTCGTTCCGAAAAGACCTGTATTATCGGATCAATGTGCTCAATGTACACATCCCCCCTCTAAGAGAGCGGCCCCAGGACATACTTGATCTGGTCCATTTGTTTCTGCGCAAGATGAAACCTGATTTCAAGGGGGAAAGCCTGGAGATAACTCCGGCTATTGGCGCAAAACTGCTACGCTATGATTGGCCCGGCAATGCTCGGGAACTTCGAAATCATGTTGAACGTGCTTTTATTAATGGTGACCTCGCATTGGACCTGCAATTGCCACCTGATGCGGCCGATATCGACACGCTCGCCGCAATCGAGCGCAAGCATATTCTAAAAACACTCGAGGCATGCAAAAACAATCGCCCCGATGCGGCACGCAAACTTGGTATTTCCCGCAAAACAATTGACCGCAAATTTCGCATTTGGGGCCTTTAGGATGCTGCTCGCCCTTTCCAAATCAGTCCGGCTACGCCTGTTAATACTGGCACTGCTGCCATTGATTGTTCTGCTACCGTTGTTTCTTGGTGTTGCCATGGTCCGTTGGGCCCATAAATTTGATGATCTCCTGATCTCCAAAGTGGCAAGCGACTTGCAAATCGCCCAGCAATATCTGCAACGGATCATTAAAGTCAGGGGTGATGAAATAAGTGCCCTTGCGCGATCTGTCGAGTTCCAGCAAGCAAGCAGGACAGATGATCCCTCATTCAAAAACTATCTTGAAGCAAATCGCAAGCGTCTGGGACTGGATTTTCTATTTTTACGCACAATGAGTGAAGCGCGGGACAGTCGTTTGAACTCTGCGGTAATTGCCCGCGCAATCATTCCCCTGATCGCCACCAAGGCAGCCGTTGCAACTGATCGTCTGCAAGAAACCCGGGGGATGGTTCTTCATTCCGCTGTTCGCGTAATAACCATAAAGACAGATGCCATATTGATCGGCGGCGTTTTGCTAAACAAAAACCTGCACTTTATCGATACAATTAATGATCTCGTCTACAAGAAAAAAGATGGCAGGAATGCCCCCCAAGGAACAGCAACCCTATTCCTGGATGATGTCCGCATCAGCACAAATGTCCGTCTGTTCGAGAATGTCCGGGCATTGGGAACGCGCGTCTCTGCCATCGTCCGGCGCACAGTACTTGATGAGGGGAAGGTCTGGCTCGACCGGGCATTTGTTGTCAATGACTGGTATATATCGGGGTATCAACCGATTATAGATAGTCGCGGCAAACATATTGGCATGTTGTATGTCGGTTTTTTAGAACAGCCCTACCAGCTTACAAAATATGCCACTTTCTTTGCTGTATTTCTAGCCTTTATCGCCGTCATCGCCGTTTCAATACCAGTATTTCTATGGCTCGCCAGAGGGGTCTTTGAACCCCTTAGCCAAATGATTGAAACAATGCAGAAGGTTGAACATGGGAATTTAGAGGCGCGGATCGGCGAGATCAATTCCAAAGATGAGATTGGTCAAGTCGCAAACCATCTCGACCAACTGCTCGACCAAGTTCAAGATCGCGATCAAAAACTGAGAGATTGGACAGATGAGCTCAATAGCCGGGTTGCCAAACGAACGAACGAATTGCGCGACACCAATAAGAAACTGGAGACAACTTTTCGGCAACTGGTTATGTCCGAAAAACTGGCCTCAATCGGAGAGATAACCGCTGGCGTCGCCCATGAAATCAACAATCCGGTCGCCGTCATACAAGGCAATCTAGATGTCGTGCGGCAAACATTGGGCAACCAGGCAGGCATAGTTCGCACAGAGCTTGATCTCATTGATGATCAAATCCATCGCATCAATGTGATCGTGCACAAATTACTGCAATTTGCCCGACCAGATATTGATGCTGACTTTGCCGAAATGGTGCAGATGGAAAAGGTGGTAGAAGATTGCCTGGTCCTCGTTCAAAACTCAATGGCTAAATACAATATTACAATATCTAAAAAACTTTCTCGCTGTCCTGGCGTCCACATAAACCGAAGCGAGCTCCAGCAAGTCGTCATCAATCTCATGATCAATGCGACCCAGGCAATGGCGGACGGGGGACAATTGAGCCTGCTTGTCCGCACCCAAAATCACAACAATACCGCCGGTGTTGAAGCTCATATTTCTGACACTGGGCCCGGCATTGCAGATGAAATTCGCGATCAGATTTTTGATCCGTTTTTTACCACCAGACAGGGAAACGGAACTGGCCTTGGCCTGTCCATCAGCCAGGCACTTATTCAGCGCGCAGGTGGTTTGATCTCAGTAAAAAGCTCAAAAAACGGTGGATCAAAATTTATTATCTGGCTGCCGCAAATGGACAATTTGTCCTCATAAAAAAGGGTCAAGCGCTTTGGACTGGACAATTTGTCTGATTTCAGATTTCACACCATCATTTTTGGGACATTTTGACCATCATGAAAATACCGGATATATGTTACAACTAATTGATATATATAGTATTTTATTGACTTTCTACCTGTATTTCATCCAGATAAATGGTGAAAGAATGATCATGTCCTCAATAGGACAAAGTGATGCTTGAGGCACTCTTTTCAAAAGATATGCCGGCTCATTTATCAAGGTCTTCTTGAAACAGAGAGGGCTAGGTTTCTCATGAGTACTCAATCTTCAGGCGGTATGCTTTCATTCTTGATGAAAGAAAATATTATCGCAAAACCAGGTTTCAATCGCTGGCTGGTACCGCCTGCATCTATCGCAATTCATATGTGTATCGGTTCAGTCTATGCGTGGTCATTGTTTAATGGTCCACTTACGCGCCAACTTGGTGTCGTGGCTTCAAGTGCAGATGATTGGTCGCTAGCCTCGGTTGTCTGGATCTTTTCGGTGGCAATCGTGTCACTGGGCCTTACGGCTGCCTTTGGCGGCAAATGGCTGGAAAAAGTTGGGCCGCGATATGTCGGCGTTGTTGCCGGATTTTGCTGGGCAGGTGGTTTTTTAATAGGATCTGTCGGTATTTCCACCCATCAATTATGGTTGATATATCTGGGCTATGGCGTTCTTGGCGGGATGGGCCTTGGCCTTGGTTACGTGTCTCCCGTCTCGACGCTTATCCGATGGTTCCCAGATAAACGCGGCATGGCAACAGGCATGGCGATCATGGGCTTTGGCGGTGGCGCCATGATCGGTGCTCCTCTCATTCGTTGGTTATTGGCTAAGAACGCGATCGCACCTGATTTTCTGGGCGCAGAATCCGCCGTTAAACTGATCACGGAAGGTGGTCGCCGTTTTGCGGAAACGGCAACTGGAAAAGTTGAAGTCGTCATCGCAAGCGCCAAGCAGGCCGGCGCAATTTCCAGTGACGCGCTTGAGGGCGTCTATGTAGTTGGCACGGGTGATACTGGCGCGGCAGCGACCTTTATCACACTTGGTATCGGCTATTTCATCGTGATGATGATCGCGTCATTACTGTACCGCGTTCCTGCTGAAAACTGGGCACCTGAAGGATGGGACTCTAACACCCTGACATCCAAGAAAATGGTCACGGAAAACGATGTCCATATTGATCAATCAATGAAAACTCCACAGTTTTGGCTCATCTGGATTGTGCTTTGTTTCAACGTCACGGCTGGCATTGGCGTGATCGGGGTTGGTAAAACCATGATCAACGAAATTTTCGGTAGTCTGACAATCGTGACGGCAGGATTTGCGGCCACCTACGTCTTGATGATCTCGGTCTTTAATATGACGGGTCGATTCTTCTGGGCCTCTGTTTCAGATTTCATTGGACGCAAGAACACTTACTTCTGTTTCTTCCTCATTGGCATCGCGCTATACGTGTCCATTCCCTATTTTGCTTCTTCTGGCGGAACGGCGGCATTGTGGGGCTTCTATATCGCAACGATGGTCATCTTTACAATGTATGGGGGAGGCTTTGCGACCATTCCGGCCTATCTTGCCGACATTTTTGGTACATTGCATGTTGGTGGCATCCATGGTCGCTTGTTGACGGCCTGGTCGACTGCAGGCGTTCTTGGACCTTTCGCCATCACCTATCTGCGAAACCTGTCAAAGGACAATGCGATAGCCGATCTGGTCAGCAATATTGACCCGGCCGCATTTGCCACAAAATTTGGTGCCCCGGTGTCAAAACTCAATGAGTTGGTTGCAGCCAAATCGGTCACAATCGCCAAACTGATGGAGATTGCCCCAGCCGGGAGTATCGATCCAACCTCAGGCCTGTACAATACAACTATGTATGCAATGGCCGGGCTGTTGGTGATCGGGTTGATCGCTAATGCTTTGATCACTCCGGTGAGCGATAAGCATCATGTCAACAATACTCACCCGCAAATGGCACCCGCTGAATAAGCCTGGAAAAGGGTTTGCAATATTAAGAAGAGGTACCAGTATCACTGGTGCCTCTCCTTTCCCTCGAAAAATTCTGGCTGGTTCTTTTTAAAACTAATGGACCTGCCTTTGAGTTTGTTTGTCCGGTGCGCAAGGCCAGTTTCTGGCGCTTGAACGTGCTTGTTCGAGCCGAAAATTGGCAATGGAATATTTTAACTGCAATGAATATATTGAATAAAATATGGAAAATGATGGGATCGTCTGTGGGTGTTCACCCTAAAATCGATCCATATATATTCGTTGCTGGCGGCGATCATAAGCAAAAAAGAACACATGACATTAATCCTGGAAGGGAAACTCTGAAATTGTCTTCAACAATCAAACCCCGGCAATCTTCCACAAAAAGAGATGTCAGCTTGCCCAAAGGGCGGCAGGTTGAAGATAGCGCTCTTGAGGAAGTACGAAACCTGTTGGGCGATTTGCCGATCCAACGCGATATGCTGATCGAAGCCTTCCACCTCATACAAGATGCCAAAGGCTACCTTTGCGCCCGCCACCTAGCTGCTCTCGCTGAATTGTTTCGCCTTTCCCAGGCCGAAGTTTTTGAAGTCGCCAGTTTTTATCATCACTTTGATATTGTCAAAGAAGATGAAAAAGCCCCCCCTGCCCTTACGGTACGTGTTTGCGATGGGCTTTCTTGCGAAATGGCCGGGGCTCAAAAGCTCATCAACAGCCTGAAGGATATTGTCAATCCACAAGACATACGAATTCAGCCTGTGCCATGTATCGGGCGCTGTGATATGGCTCCCGCCGTCAGCGTCGGCAAGCGCCGGGTTGATCAAGCGACACCGGCCGACGTCGTCATGGCAACCAGAAAAAAAATGACCCCCAAACTCCCCGACTATGAAATGCTCAGCGAATATGTTGCGGGAGGGGGGTATGAAATACTGCGCAGGGTTATGGCTCAAGAGTTGAGCGGCGATGAGGTTATTGAGATCATTTCCCGCTCTGGCCTTGGTGGCCTTGGTGGCGCTGGATTTCCAGCTGCACGCAAATGGGGTTTTGTGCGATCTTATGCTGGCCCGCGCTATCTGACGGTCAATGGAGACGAGGGGGAGCCTGGCACCTTCAAGGATCGCTATTGGCTGCACCGCCATCCTCACTGGATGCTGGAAGGAGCCCAGATCGCTGCCCAGGTTGTCGGTTGTGATCGCATCTATCTTTATTTGCGCGACGAGTACCCAGCGGTCATCGAGATTCTCAAGCGTGAAATCATCGCTCTTGAAAAAGCTGGACTCTTGCATACGCCGGTCGAAATCAGGCGCGGTGCCGGTGCTTATATTTGCGGCGAAGAAAGCGCCATGATTGAAAGTATTGAGGGCAAACGCGGCATGCCGCGCCAACGACCTCCCTTTATTGCGCAAGTCGGACTGTTCGGTCGCCCAACGCTCAATCACAATGTCGAAACACTGCACTGGATCCCGCAAATATTGACTTATGGCGGCGAATGGTTTGCCAAAAAGGGCTGGAGTGAGGACCACAAAGGCACACGCTCGTTCAGTGTTTCTGGCCGGGTCAAAAGACCAGGTGTTAAACTTGCCCCTGCTGGCATACCGCTGGAGCGCTTGATTGAAGACCATTGCGGAGGCATGTTGGAGGGCCATAGGTTCAAGGCATTTTTACCCGGCGGGGCATCGGGCGGCATTTTCCCAGCCAGCATGGCTCACATGGCAATGGATTTTGGAACATTTGAACCCTATGGCGGATTTGTTGGCTCCCACGCCGTTGTCATCTTGTCGGACAAAGACAGTATTTATGATGCGGTACTCAACACCATGCGATTTTTCAAGCATGAAAGTTGCGGCCAGTGCACCCCTTGCCGAGCAGGTACCCACAAGCTGCTGCATATGCTGAAAGACCCTGCCACCGACCATCAGCTTTACAAGGACTTAATGATGGTGATGAGCGATAGCTCCATTTGCGGCCTTGGTCAGGCTGCTGCCAACTGTGTCAATCACCTGATGAAATATTTCCCGGAGGAAATGCAATGAGCCTTGATAGCAATGCCGATACCAAAACGGTCACCTTCGTCATGGATGGGCAAGAAGTTACGGGATCAGCCGATCAAACAATCTGGAGCATTGCCAGGGATCACGGACTGGATATTCCCCATCTGTGCTATAAAGACGACCCCGAATATCGCGGCGACGGCAATTGCCGTGCCTGCATGGTGGAGATCGAGGGGGAGAGAGTTCTAACGCCATCTTGTACGAGATTACCCTCGCAAGACATGGTGGTCATGACCAAAAATGAGCGGGTTAAGGCCAATCGCAAACTGGTGTTCGAATTGCTGGCATCCGATATGCCAAGCAAAGATCGAAGTCCTGATCCTGATTGCCATTTTTGGCAACAGGCTGAATTGGCGGGCTTGAATGGGCGCCGTTTCCCAGGAGGAAGGCTTGGGGCACAAAAAGAAATCCCAGTCAGCTCCATCTTCCATGATAGCTCGCACCCCTCAATAGCGGTTAATCTTGATGCGTGTATTTCCTGTGGTTTATGTGAACGAGCTTGCCGCGAAGTGCAGGTCAATGATGTCATCGGCATGGGCCATCGCGGCATCGGGATGATGCCGATCTTTGATCTGGATGATCCGATGGGAGTATCCACTTGCGTCGCATGCGGGGAATGCGTTCAAGCATGTCCAACCGGTGCCTTAATGGAAAAAACCATTCTCAATGACGCCGCCACCAAGCGGGCGATCAAAGCCGACCGCGTGGTCGACAGCTTATGTCCGTTTTGTGGAGTTGGCTGCGCGACAAGTGTGCATATGAAAGGCAATGACATCTTGAAGGTTGATGGTCGTCAAGGCCCCGCCAACCGTGGAAAATTATGTATCAAGGGGCGGTTTGGAATGGACTATGTGATGTCCGCTGAGCGTCTCACCAAGCCAATGGTTCGGCGCGACGACGCCCCTAAATCAGCCAAAGCGAACATGACATATGAAACAATGCTTGAGACCTTTCGCGAGGTTAGTTGGGACGAGGCGCTCGACAAAGCCGCAGTCGGTTTCACAAATATTATCAGCGAAAAAGGCGGGCAAGCGCTTTGTGGGTTTGGCTCGGCCAAGGGAAGCAACGAAGAAGCCTATCTGTTCCAGAAGTTGATCCGACAGGGATTTGGTACCAATAATATCGATCATTGCACCCGCCTTTGTCACGCCTCTTCCGTCGCCGCTTTGATGGAGGGTGTCGGGTCGGGCGCGGTATCGGCACCGTTTACGGCGGCCGATGACAGCGATTGCATCATTGTCATTGGAGCGCGCCCCGAACAAAACCATCCTGTTGCTGCGACCTATCTGAAACAGGCTGCCAAACGCGGCGCCGCTCTGATTGTTATGGATCCGCGTCGCCAGGGACTGATGCGACATGCCACCCACTCGGTGATCTTTAAGCCCGGGCGTGATGTGGCAATGCTCAATGCCATGCTGCATGTCATCATTGAAGAACATCTGTATGACGAACAATATATTCAGGCCAATGTTGATGGCTTTGACGCCCTCAAGAAAAAAGTCAAAGACTTTACACCTGAAGCCATGGAAGCGGTTAGCGGGGTGAAAGCTGGTTTCTTGCGTGATATCGCGCGCACCTATGCAAAAGCCGAGCGATCCATTATTTTTTGGGGCATGGGGATCAGCCAGCACGTGCACGGCACCGATAATTCACGCGGCCTGATCGCATTGGCGTTGATCACCGGCCATGTGGGGCGCCCTGGCACCGGATTACATCCCTTGCGGGGGCAAAATAATGTTCAGGGGGCATCTGACGCTGGTTTAATTCCTATGGTTTATCCAAATTACCAATCTGTAGAGGATGATGATATCCGAGCTGGATTCGAAGATTTATGGGGACGCTCCCTCGACCCTGTCACCGGTTTGACCGTGGTCGAGATCATGAATGCCATCAGCCAGGGCAGCATTAACGCCATGTATTGTCAGGGCGAGAACCCGGCCATGTCTGACCCTGATCAAAGTCATGTGCGAGCCGCACTTGCGTCGCTGGATCATTTGGTTGTGCAAGATATCTTCCTGACGGAAACAGCATGGTTTGCAGACGTCATCCTGCCAGCTTCCGCCCACCCGGAAAAAACCGGCACCTTCACCAACTCGAACCGTCAGGTACAATTGAGCCGCGCGGTGCGCAACCCTCCTGGCGATGCCCGTCAGGATTGGCAACTGATCATGGAGGTGGCAAACCGCATCGGATGCGGATGGACGTATGAAAATGTGTCTGATATTTACCGTGAAATGGCCAGCATCATGCGCAGCTTCGATAATATCAGCTGGGAGCGGCTGGAGCGCGAAGGAGCCCTTTGTTATCCCGTCAAGACCGAGGATGGGCCGGGCGATGAAATCATTTTTTACAATGGTTTTCCAACAGCAAACGGCAAAGCGAAAATCGTGCCCACTGACCTGGTCGCCCCCGCAGAATTACCCGATGAAGAATTTCCCATGGTGCTGACGACGGGTCGGTTGCTGGAACATTGGCATACCGGCGCTATGACGCGGCGCGCAACGGCTCTTGAAGCGCAAGAACCAACGCCTGTCGTATCCATGCACCCGCGCGATATTGGCAAGCAGGGCCTTAAACGGGGGCAACAGGTCGTGCTGGAAACGCGGCGCGGCTCTATACGCCTCACATTGCGAGCCGATCGCGACGTTACGCAAGGCATGCTGTTCGTGCCATTTTGCTTTGTCGAGGCCCCGGCCAATTTCCTCACCAATCCTCAACTGGACCCTTATGGGAAAATCCCCGAATTCAAATTCTCGGCAGCAAGAATAAAAGCCAGCGAGGTTGCGTGAATAGCCTGAGCATATGACGTCTCTTGATATGCTCAAAAACCGCTGAAGAATGTTGGTCTGCTTGACCCCCCACCCCCCCTGTCTGGCCCCGCTACCGGCGCGACGATTTCGCTAAACATGATCACGGTGCGGTTCTGCTCTTATGCGGCTTGCGATACGACCCCGAAAATTTGATTATTACTTGTATCTCCTCTATTCAGCAATAAAATGGAAGATAGTTTACAAATCTTCCTGCTATGCCTATTATTTTACAGGCTAGAAATTTCTGCGGAGGCAAAATATGAACGATGCCAGTCACAAATCATTGGGTATTTCCAGCCGTCAAGAGCAGATCATTGCGCTGGTGCGCGAACGTGGCTTTGCAACGCTCGATTTGATGGCGGAAAAATTTGGCGTTTCACAACAAACCGTGCGGCGCGATGTGATCCAGCTTGCTAAACAAAATTTGCTGCAACGTCACTATGGAGGCGCTGGCCTGCCAGCTGGCATCGACGGCAAATCCTATTCAAAGCGCAGCATCCAAAACGCCGAGGAAAAAGCTGCCATTGGTAAAGCTGTCGCCGCAGATATTCCAAACGGCTCCTCCTTGTTCATTGATATCGGCACCACAACAGAAGCCGTGGTGGAGGCCTTGCTTGGGCACAAAGAGCTGAAAATCATCACGAACCACATCCGCATTGTTTCCACTTTATGCGAGAATACTGACTTCGAAATCATCTTGTCTGGGGGCTTGGTGCGCAATCGTGACTGGGCTGTAACCGGAGAGAGTTCAGTTGAATTTTTGCGAGAATTTCGTGTTGGATACGGAATCTTTGGGGCCGGATCCATTACAGATGACGGGCAGCTGCTCGATTATGACTATCGTGATGCCCAGACCTCACGAGCGGCCAGAGACATTTCCCGATGTAAAATCGTTGTCATGGATCATTCAAAGTTCAACGCAGATGCCATGATGCCCTTTGCCAAAATATCAGAAATAGACCGGCTTTATACCGGCAAAACACCCCCTGAACCGATCAAAAATTCGATTGAGAAAGCCGGGACCAGCCTTGTTATCGCCGAGAAATAAGGAGTTGGGCCTAATAGGACATGTAAGACTTCTTACATTTTTTGAATACTTGTTGACATTACAAGGGCTATTTCCTACCATCTTGTCAATAACGAGTCATATCTGCTGGCCTCTACCACCTTCGTCAGGCCAGTAAACCTCAGGGAAGCGTAGTACTATGTCGGCCATTGAACTAAGTGACATTGTCAAAAGATGGGGTGAGACCACCGCCGTCGACAATGTTTCGTTCAAGATAGAAGATGGCGATTTTGTCGTCCTGCTTGGCCCCTCTGGTTGCGGAAAATCGACAACCCTGCGAATGATTGCCGGCCTCGAAGATGTGACCGCTGGAACAATGAAACTTAACGGTGTCGACATGACCAATGTCGCCCCCTCGAAGCGTCGTATTTCCATGGTGTTTCAGTCCTATGCCTTGTTCCCTCACCTGTCGGTGGAAGAGAACATCCTGTTTGGACTGAAAGTTCGGAAAATCCCCCGTGACGAGAGAGCCACCCGCCTTGACAAGGTTGCTGAGCTGGTGGGCCTTTCGACGCTTCTTGACCGCAAGCCCTCACAACTATCGGGCGGCCAGCGTCAACGAGTGGCATTGGCACGGGCGGTCATTGCCGAAAACAAGATCTGCCTGATGGATGAGCCTCTTTCAAACCTTGATGCCAAGCTGCGCCAGGACATGCGTTTTGAGATCCGGGCCCTACAGGAACGGCTCAATATGACCGTTGTTTACGTGACCCATGATCAGGCCGAAGCCATGAGCATGGCCGACAAGGTCATCTTGATGCGCGAAGGGCGCATTGAGCAAGAAGGGACACCTGACGAGCTTTATAACAGACCAGCAACGGTCTTTGCCGCCTCTTTCATCGGCACACCCCCCATGAATTTAATCAACACAACGACACATGATGGTGCCTTTGTGATCGAGGGCGAAAATCAGACGCAGGTTTTGGAAACCTCCCTGTCTGAAGTGTTGATCGGCATCCGCCCCGAACACATTTCCATTACCGACGATCAAGGGATACAAGCCCAATTGTTAAGCGCCGATTACCAAGGCGCCGACACGATTGTCAACGGCCTGATTGGCACACAAAAAGTGCTGATCCGCACACCCGGGCGCGTCGCCATCAACAAGCCTCTGCACGCTAGACTGAGCTGGAACAAGGACAATGTCCATGTATTCAAAGCCGATACTGGCGCTCGAACCGAACTGATAAATGCCGTGAGTGTTTAGGAAAGAATTTGCAGGCGGTATTTTAAAGCTTTTGTGACCCGTGACGATGTAATTACCAAAAGGAGAAAGACCATGCGATCAAATTTCAAACCCAAATTACTAAAGCTGGCGATAGCTGGCGCGTTCAGTCTGGGACTGGCGTCAAGCGCCTTGGCGGTTGATCTGACAATGTACTACCCCGTTGCGGTTGGCGGCCCCCTGACCAAGATTGTCGACGGCATGGTCTCTGAATTTGAAAAACAAAACCCCGACATTCACGTCAAGGCCATTTATGCAGGCAATTATAACGATGCCCGCATCAAGTCTCTGGCCGCCCTTAAAAGTGGCAAACCCGCCCAGACAGCCGTGATGTTTTCCATCGATATTTACGAGCTGATCGAACAAGGAGCCATTGTCGCCTTTGACGATGTGGTGGAAACCGTAGAAGAAAAAGCCTGGCTGAAAAGCTTTTACCCGGCACTGATGGAAAATGGCAAAACCCAGGGCAAAACCTGGGGCATCCCCTTCCAGAGATCGACCATTGTCATGTATTATAACAAGGACGCATTCCGCAAAGCTGGCCTTGATCCTGAAAAGCCACCGGCAACCTGGGACGAATTGGTCTCCATGGGGCAAAAGCTGACCCAAAAAACCGGCGGCAAGGTTGACCAGTGGGGGGCCATGATCCCCTCGACCGGCTATCCATATTGGATGTTTGGCGCCCTTTCCATGCAAAATGACCAAACCCTTATGAACGGAGACGGCAACAAAACCAATTTCGATGCACCGGCAACTGTCGCCGCACTACAGTTTTGGAAAGATCTGGGATCAAAACACAAGATCATGCCGTCCGGGACCATCGAATGGGGCACCTTGAGACAAAACTTCCTTGCTGGAAAAACCGCTATCATGTGGCATTCAACCGGCAATCTGACAGTGGTCAAAAAGAAAGCCAAGTTCGATTTTGGTGTCGCTATGCTGCCCGCCAACAAGCGCCGTGGTACGCCCACTGGTGGTGGCAATTTTTACATCTTCAAAAAGAGTACACCAGAAGAGCGTAAGGCTTCCATGAAGCTCATTCGCTTCTTGACCGATCCCGAACGCACTGCGGAGTGGAGCATGAAAACGGGCTATCTGGCCACCAGCGCAGGTGCCTATGGGACAGCCAAACTGAAGCAGTATGTCAAGGACTTCCCGCCTGCTGCCGTAGCGCGCGATCAGCTAAAATTTGCGACAGCCGAGTTGTCGACTTATCAAACTGGCCGCATTCGTAAACTGCTGGATGACGCCATTCAGTCTGTTTTGACCGGTGCAAAATCTCCGGCCGAGGCCCTTACAGGAGCCCAGAAAAAAGCTGAGCGCCTGTTGAAGCGCTACCGCTAGACCATCAACCCACACTCCCTCAAAAGCGGGACACTCCTGCTTTTGAGGGATTAGATCGATGACGAGAAAAATGACCAGATATTCTTTAAAATCTCAGGCCACCGGGTGGTTGCTATTAATGCCGGCAGCGGTTTTTCTCATCGCCTTCACCTATTACCCGACCATTGCCACATTGGCGAAAAGCTTCTTCTCGCAAGGGACCGCTCTTAGGCCCTCGCAGTTTGTCGGGCTCGAAAACTATGCCTCCTTGCTCGACGATGAAGTATTCTGGAAAGTTGCCAGAAACAATATTATCTATGCTGGCATCACCATTCCTATTTCCATTGCCCTGGCACTTCTCATGGCCATCTGGGTGAACGGTCGCCTGCCGCTAAGATCACTGACCCGCATAAGCTATTTCACCCCCACTATCCTGCCGATGATCGCTGTTGCCAATATCTGGCTATTCTTTTATACGCCCGAAATCGGACTGCTGGATCAGACATTGCGCGGGGCTGGATTTAATGGCCACAACTGGCTGGGGGATCCCAACACGGTGCTTGGCTGCATTATTGTTGTGACGATCTGGAAGGAATCCGGATTTTTCATGATTTTTTATCTGGCGGCCCTGCAATCCCTGCCCCCCGAACTGGAAGAAGCCGCCAAGCTTGAAGGGGCCAGTCGGTGGACCTATTTTCGCCGCGTCATGTTCCCCCTGCTCATGCCCACAACTCTGTTCGTGATGATCAACGCGGTCATCAACTCGTTTAAACTTGTTGATCACCTGTTTATCCTGACAAAAGGTGGACCAGATAATTCCAGCTCGTTGCTGCTTTATTATATTTATGAGGTTGCCTTCAGCTTCCTTGATCAGGCTTACGCTTCGACGCTGACGGTTATTCTGCTCGGTGCGCTTGCCGCCATCGCCATTGCACAATTCGTATTCATAGACAAAAAGGTTCACTACCAATGAGCCAGCTATCTCAAAAACGAGGATTTGGATTCGCTCTGGAAACAGGGGCAGCATGGCTATTGGCATTTTTCTGGATACTGCTCCTGATCTATGCGTTCTGGGCCGCCTTTCATCCCGCTGAATACGCCACCCGGTTTGAGCTGTTCGCCCCTCTCACCCTGGAAAATTTCCGCATTGCCTGGTCGCAGGCGCCCTTTGCCCGTTATTTCTTCAACACATTCGTCCTCGTGACGATCATTTTGATCGCCCAATTCATCTTGTGCACGCTGGCTGCCTATTCATTTGCTCGCTTCGAGTTTCGCGGCAAGTCGATCGCCTTTGCGCTGGTGTTGCTACAGCTGATGATCATGCCCGAAGTGCTAATTGTCGAAAACTACATCACCATGAGTAAGCTGGGATTTGTTGATACGATCACCGGCATTGGCTTGCCTTACATGGCCAGCGCTTTTGGTATTTTTCTGTTGCGCCAAACGTTTAAGACCATCCCGACGGATCTGGAGGATGCTGCCACGATCGAGGGCTGCTCGCAGCTACAGGTTTTATGGAAAGTTTATGTGCCGTTGGCCAAGCCCACCTATGTGGCTTTTGGCCTGGTATCGGTCAGCTATCACTGGAATAATTTCCTCTGGCCATTGATCATAACCAACTCGGTCACAACGCGACCTCTGACCGTTGGTCTGGCCATTTTCGGCGCGCCGGAATCGGGGGTTGACTGGTCCGTTATCACAGCAGGTACTCTGCTTTCCGTCGCCCCTTTGCTCGTTGCTTTTTTGCTGTTTCAGCGCCAATTCGTTCAGTCTTTCATGCACGCAGGTATCAAGTGATTAATATTGTAAGTTGGAATATCCAGTGTGGTCGCGGTCTAGATGGCCAGATCGATCTGGCGCGCATTGCCAGCGACATCAAGTCGTTTGGTGATATCGACATCATCTGCCTGCAAGAAGTGGCACGCCATGATCCAGAGCTGGATGATGGAAAAGCTGAAGATCAAAAGGCCCTACTCTCCAAGTTCTTTGCGCACTATGAAGTTTTCTTTGGCCCAGCCCTTAGTCGCCGCTACGAGGGGGATCAGCATCGACGCCAATTTGGCAATATGGTGCTTTCACGATTGCCCGTCCTACAAGTATTCAACCACCTGCTGCCCCAACCAGCCCCACCGGAGCCGTGCAAATATATGCTTCGCCAGGCGCTCGAAGTCGTTATCAACGGAAAGACAGGACCGTTTCGCGTCACCACCACCCATCTGGAATATCATAGCCCCGATCAGCGGCTGGCACAGGTTTCTCGCTTAATGGAGCTTCAAAGTGAGTGTGTCAGCGACAATATTTCCACAAATACCCCAAAAATATCAGGGCCTTATGCCAAGATATCCCGGCCCGACACAAGCATTGTCTGTGGTGATTTCAACTCATTGCCTAACGACGAAGTGTATGAAACCATGATCAATGGCAACTCACAAACCAAAGGCTATCTTGATGCCTGGTCCCTGGCCCACCCCGATCAACCCCATCCGCCTACCTGCGGAGTTTTCGATGCCAAACAATGGCCCGAAGGCCCTCATTGCCGGGATTATTTTTTTCTCACAAAAGACCTCAAATCAGCCGTGCAAAACGTTGAAGTCGACTTAAAAACACGCGCTTCTGATCACCAACCAATTCTACTGACCCTGAACTGTTAGCAGACAGATAAATGACAGAGATATCCATGCGCCCCATAACCCAATTACCCCGCCAGACAGCAGCCGCAATCACCACGGTATTTACCGATATTGATGATACCCTGACCTCGGACGGGCGACTGCCAGCAAGTGCTTACCAAGCGATCGAACAACTCTTTCTGGCTGGCTTTCACGTCGCGCCCATTACTGGGCGCCCCGCAGGTTGGTGCGATATGATCGCCAGGTTCTGGCCCATAAGCGGTGTGGTGGGAGAAAATGGTGCGTTCTATTTTGCCTATGACCAAAAAAACAAAAAAATGCGCCGGGAATATTTTGCCAGCCATGAAGAGCGCGCGGCCAATCAGCTAAAGCTGAACCATATCAAAAATCGCGTCCTCTGCGAAGTGCCTGGTTGCGCTGTGTCCGCCGATCAGTCTTATAGGGACGCCGATCTGGCAATCGATTTTTGTGAAGACGTCCCACCGCTGGACAATTTGGCAGTTCAAAAGATCAAACAAATATTTGAACAAGAAGGAGCGGTCGCCAAGATCTCCTCCATCCATGTGAACTGCTGGTTCGGAGACTTTGACAAGCTCTCCATGTCCCGCAGATTTGCCCATGACATTCTTGGGGTCGATCTGGAAAAAGACAATGCCAAGGTGGTCTTTTGCGGAGACAGTCCAAACGATGCTCCCATGTTTGGCTATTTCACCAATTCGTGCGGCGTCGCAAATGTTCTTGATTTCTCCGGCAGGCTGGAAGCTGAACCAACCTGGATCGCCTCCAAAAAAGGCGGCGAAGGTTTTGTCGAAATAGCCGAAATATTACTGAATTCGAGAGCATAATGAGTAAAATCTTTGATCTACTGATTATCGGGGGCGGAGTGAACGGCTGCGGTATCGCCCGTGATGCTGCCGGGCGCGGCCTCTCGGTCTGCTTGTGCGAACAAAACGATCTGGCCAGTGCCACGTCTTCCGCATCGACCAAGCTGTTCCATGGCGGATTGAGATATCTCGAATATTACAAATTTAGACTGGTGCGCGAATCGCTGATTGAACGAGAGATTCTGTTGCGCGCTATGCCCCATATTTCGTGGCCCCTGCGCTTCGTGCTACCCTATACCAAGGGCCTGCGACCAGCCTGGATGCTGCGCCTTGGTCTGTTTATCTACGATCACCTTGGCGGCCGCAAGATCCTGCCTGGCACCCGCACATTGAACTTGCGCCAACACGAAGCGGGACAGGTGCTCAAACCGCATTTGCGCAAGGGCTTTGAATATTCCGACTGCTGGGTAGAAGATGCCAGATTGGTCATGCTGAATGCCAAAGACGCACAAAACAAATCCGCTCAGATCTATACTCATACGCATTGTTGTTCCGCCAAACGGCACAAGGGCCTCTGGCAGGTTGAAGTGAAGAATACCCAAACCGGGGCGCTACAGACCTTACACACACGCATATTGATCAATGCTGCTGGCCCGTGGGTGGAACAGGTCTTGCGCAAGCAGCTTGCTCAAGACCCAGATATTGGGGTGCGGCTGGTGCGTGGCAGCCATATCATTGTCAAAAAACTGTTCGACCACGACATGGCCTATATTTTTCAACAGCCTGATGGGCGCATCATCTTTGCCCTGCCCTTCGAGCAGGATTTCACTCTGATCGGCACCACTGACAATGACCATGAAGGGCCGCCCGAAAATGCCGTCTGCAAGAAGACCGAAGTGGAATATCTGTGCCGGGCCGCCTCGCAATATTTCATCCATCCAATTGTTCCCAATGATGTGGTGTGGACCTATTCGGGAGTGCGCCCCCTCTATGATGACGGCGTATCATCGGCCAGCGCCGCTACGAGAGACTATGTTTTAAAACTTGATGCCCCAGATGGTGAGGCCCCGTTGCTCAGTGTTTTTGGCGGAAAAATCACCACTTACAGACGGCTAGCAGAGACCGCTCTGGGCAAGCTGCATCGCTATTTCCCACAGATGGCAGCGCCATGGACAGCCAAGGCTGCTTTGCCGGGTGGAGACTTCCAGGTCCATGAATTGAGCGCTCTGCAAGCCCGGTTGGCGAGGGATTTTTCCTTCCTCGACAAGCCAACAACAGATCGCTATATCCGGCAGTTTGGTACCCAGGCCTGGGCAGTACTGGCCGATACAAACTCGCAAGAGCAGCTTGGCAGAAATTTTGGTGGTGGTATCTGGCAGATTGAGGTCGAATGGATGATCGATCATGAATTCGCCACAACCGCTGAAGATATTGTCTGGCGGCGGACCCGACAAGGGCTGCGCATGAATGACCAGGAAATCAAAACACTTGACGCATGGATGACAAACGCGCGTAACGTCAACTCCAGCATATCGCAAAAGCACGAGTAGCTCGAAAAATGGCCCAGCCTTTCTCGACATGTCACCCAAAGAGAAACCCCTCGCCCGTGGAAATCGCCTGGCAGGCAAGACGAAAGAATTTATCAGGACAAGGTAGATGAGTGCAACCCAATCCTTAATACACCTACTGGGTGCCGTCGCTCTGCTTTTGTGGGGCCTGCATATGGTACGAACAGGTGTTACTCGCGCATATGGCGCGCAATTACGCCATCATATCAGCCGCGCTGTGGCAAATCGGGGACGGGCATTTCTAGCTGGAATTGGCGTCACAATGGTCGTGCAAAGCAGCACCGCGACAGCGCTGATTGTCACCTCTTTTGTGGCCAGTGGTCTCATGACGACGGCCCCAGCCCTTGCCGTGATGCTTGGTGCAGATATTGCAACAACCCTGGTTGCACAGGTCCTGTCCTTTGATCTCAGCCTGCTCTCCCCTGCGCTGATCCTGATCGGTGTCATGATGCACAAAACCATGACACACACCGTTCACAGGCAGATTGGCCGCGCTGCCATCGGCCTTGGCCTCATGCTGATGGCCCTTGGCATTATTGTGGGCACTTCTGAACCCATGCGCGATTCATATGTTATGAGAACGGTTTTTTCAGCCCTCTCCAATGACCCATTAATTGCTCTTGTTCTGGCGGTTCTCCTCACTTGGCTGGCACATTCCAGTCTGGCTATTGTGCTGCTTGTGATGTCGTTTGTCTCCGCCGAAATCATGACCGTTTCTCTGGCTTTGGTGATGGTTCTTGGGGCAAATCTTGGAGGCGTCCTGACGCCGATCATGGCCACCTTGAACCATGGACCGTTGGCCCGCCGCGTGACCGTTGGCAATGGCGTATTCAAACTTGTCGGCGTCGCCATTTGTCTGCCACTGGTTGGATTTTTTCCGCCTCTGCTAGCACAACTTGGTAGCTCGGCGACGCGTCAGGTCGTTAATTTTCACATGATCTTCAATCTTGTTATCGCAGGCGTGTTTATTTTCCTCGTGCCGACCATGGCGAAAATCTTTGATCAATTATTCCCCTTGAAGGAAACCCTCGAGGGACCACAAAAACCTCGACTGCTGGACCCAACTGCCATTGATACGCCCGTCGTTGCCCTCAATTGCGCCGCACGCGAAACCCTTCGAATGGGGGAATATGTGGAGACGATGATCCTGGGCGTCATGGTTTCTCTGGAAGAAAACGACGAGGACAACATTGCTGCACTGATCGAAATGGATGATCTTGTCGATCAGTCCTACAAGGAAATCAAACTCTATGTCTCCAAAATCTCCCGTCAGGAAATAGACGAAGACGAAAGCCACAAAATCACTGAAATCATGTCTTTTACAACTAATCTTGAACATATTGGCGATATCGCCGAAAACCTTCTTGAATTGGCGAATAAGAAAACAAAAAAACAACTGCGCTTTTCGGATGAAGGTCTAAGCGAAATCCGCGAACTTCACGCCAAGGTGGCGATAAACCTAAAACTGGCAATGACCGTATTCATGTCTGGGGATATTGCTGTGGCACGTCAACTGCTCGGCGAAAAGCAACAGGTCAATGCCCTTGAGCGCAAAGGCACCGACAGGCACATGGAACGCCTGCGCGAGGGACACCCCGAATGTATTGAAACCAGCGCTCTTTATATGGATATGTTACGTGATTTGCGCAGAATTCATTCGCACATCGCTTCTGTTGCCTACCCAATTCTTGATGCCGCCGGCGAATTGCGCAAGACCAGACTCAAAAAACAAAGCCGCTAAGCCACCCCCTCGCCCAAACAAAAAGCAACAATACATATCGCATTGCCCAACACAGCACCACAAGCACCCCTAAAGGCGCTTACAAGAGCATTATGTCTGGGAGAACCTAATCACATATGTGATTGATTTTAGTGGTGAGCCCTGATGGATTCGAACCATCGACCTACTGATTAAAAGAAATACAAA
>JAJRPI010000015.1 GCA_024280895.1 Alphaproteobacteria bacterium
CTTGGCATGAAAGTCATCGCGATCAGTGACAGCAAAGGCGCGCTTCTTGATGAAGCCGGGCTTGATCTTCATGCCATTTGCCAGCACCACGAAAAAGGCAAGCCCGTTTCCACCTATCCAGATGCCCGCAAGATCAGCAATCAAGATCTCCTCAAATTACCTTGCGACTTTCTTGTCCCGGCGGCCATGGGCAACGTAATTGATGGCAAAACGGCCCGTGAAATAAAGGCAAAGGTGGTCGTGGAAGCCGCGAACAGCCCCACCACCTTTGAAGGAGACAAGGTGCTCATGGAGCGCGGCATTCCGGTCCTTCCTGATATACTGGCCAATGCTGGCGGCGTGATCGTTAGCTATTTCGAATGGGTGCAGAATATGCAGCAGATGCCGTGGGAAAAAAACAAAATCACCGAACAGCTGACCGCAAAACTGTCAAAAGCCTCGAACGAGGTGTTTGCGGTTGCAACAGGCAAAGAGTGCAGCTATCGCCAAGCCGCCTACCTGATTGCCACACAGCGCCTGCGTGATGCCGTTGCAACAGTGACCATTTAGAGGAAGCACCGACATGTTGCGTAAAATCTGGATGGAAATGAAAGCCGATCCTGAAGAGGTGATCAGGAAAGTGACATTGATCGCTGCACCTGTCCTTGCGGTCATCATGCTCATGCTTCCAGCACCTGCCGGCCTTAGCTCCCAAGGCTGGGCTGTGGCAGCTGTTTGTCTGCTCATGGCCTTGTGGTGGATGAGCGAAGCGATACCGCTGGCGGCGACTGCTTTGCTGCCCATCGTGCTTTTTCCAGCTCTTGATATTTCCCCTCTGCAAGCAACGCTTCCCTCTTATGCCAATCCGCTGATTTTTTTATTCCTTGGTGGTTTTTTGATGGCCCAGGCCATGGTCAAACAGCATTTGAGTCAGCGCATTGCTTACGGTCTTTTAAAACGGGGTGCTCAGAGCCTCTCGGGCATTATTGCCAGCATTATGATTACCACCGCTTTTTTGAGCATGTGGGTCAGCAACACAGCAACCACCATGATGATGATGCCCATCGGGCAATCCATTATTATCGCTATCGGCGCGCGGGCGGGCGCGCACGAACAAGCAGATATCGCCAAATTTTCGACCGCCTTGATGCTGGCCATCGCCTATTCAGCGACGATTGGCGGTATGGGAACCTTGATCGGCACCCCGCCCAACGCGCTTTTCGCCGGTTTCATGAGCAAAACTTATGGCATCGACATCGAATTCTGGCGCTGGATGATGATTGGTGTCCCGGCTGTCATCATCCTGCTACCGCTGGCATGGTTGCTGATCACCAAATATTCTTTTCGCTTCGACACTTCGCGCAATATTCTTGGCGATCGGCATATTGAACGCGAGGAGGCAAAACTGGGTAAGTTCAGCCGTGCCGAATTTCTTGTTGCCATCATTTTTGGTTTCGCAGCTTTCTTCTGGGTTTTTCGCAGCCTGCTCGATAGCTATTTCCCCGGTCTGCATTTGAGTGATGCGGGTATTGCTATTACAGCCGCTCTGTTGCTGTTCATCCTGCCAGCCTCTCGGGGGGATCGCCAACGACTTTTGGATTGGGAAGACGCCGCAAAAATACGTTGGGATATCCTGCTCTTGTTCGGTGGCGGTATCGCCCTTGCCGGGGCAATCAATTCGAGCGGCCTAGCGGTATGGATTGGCGGAGCAGCAACTGCTTTGTCCTTTCTGCCAATCTTTGTTTTTCTACTCGGCATCTTTTTTGTCATCGTGCTGCTCGGCGAGCTGGCCAGCAACACCGCCGTTGCCGCGGTATTTTTACCCATTGCAGGGGCGAGCGCAGCGGGACTTGGCTTTGACCCTATATTGCTCGTGATGTCAGTGGCACTGGCCGCAACCATCGGCTTCATGCTGCCGGTCGCAACACCACCTAACGCCATCGTATTTGGTTCCGGGGCTATTAAAGTGTCCGATATGCTCAAAACCGGGGCAATTCTTGACGTGATAAGCATTATTGTCGTTGCAATTCTTGCCATGACCATTGGCCCGCTTTTATTTGCAAGCCCATGACACGCTCGCTCATTGGCCAGCCTAAATTTGAACAAATTTATATTGACATGTTAGTTATTCATCACTAACTACAACTCAAGTTCAGATATCGGAGAAATAAATTGTCAACTTTTCGCAACCGCGTGGCATTCATTGGCCTGGTTCTTTACGCAACCCTGGTAGCTGTCGTCTCGACCATGGCCGGACCGATCAAAACATTGACGAAAGAGCAGATTTCACAAGAAATCATCGGCAAGACACTCGACGCCAAACGAATGGGCCTGTCAGTGACAATTTCGTACAAAAACGATGGCTCAGTCACCATGAAGTTTCCAATCATGTCGGGTTCTGGTACCTGGAGCTATAATGGCAATGGTATCTGCATGTTCCTCACGAACGGTCCTCGTAAAGGCCGGACCTGTGTTACATTCGAACATCTCGGAGGCAACAAATATCGCAATTCCGAAGGTATATATTTTACGGTTCGAAAATAAACATTGATAAAAAGGCAGGGCTCCCATGACAACCCGCACGAGAAAAAGTGCTAAAGAACGCAAAACAGAGATCGTCGATGCGACCCTGCGACTGGCCGGTGAAATTGGCCCCGACCGCATGACAACGGAGCTTATTGCCAAAGAGATCGGCATTTCACAGCCGGGTATCTTCAGGCATTTCCCCACCAAAGGCGCGATATGGGAGGCTGTGGGGCAGCACATCGGCAAATTGATGCAGGCCAAAGTGGCCCTGACAAAAAAAAAGGGCGCTCTTCCGGTCGATGAACTACGTGATTTTGTCATTGGCCACCTGACCTTTATCGAGACCACACCGGCCATCCCGGCCATTTTATTTTCACGCGAACTACACGCAGAGAACGAAAAGCTACGAACCTTTTTCGCCGGGCTTATTGCCAGCCGTCACAGCCATTTTTCTAAATTGATTACAGCAGAAATTGACAGCGGCCGGTTCAAAAAAACAATAGATCCAGACGACGCCTCCTTTCTCGTTCTGGCACTCATACAGGGCCTCGCCATGCGCTGGTCTCTCAACAATCGCAGCTTCGATTTGCCTAGCGAGGGCGCCCAGCTTCTGGACCTGCTGCTTGACGGCTTTAAAGCATAAAGTGAATGAAAAAGGGAATGAGTAAATGGCAGATACCCCCCAGAATTTTCCCCCTCCCCTAAGCAATGAAGAGCTTGCTGGGCGGGTCCAGAACTTGAATGAGAGCGAACCTTATCGACTTGCGTCCAATGATCCCAATTTTCTCGAACATGGTGATTTGCGCTCTGTTCGCCTGCAACTGGAATATTTAAAACCCGAATGGACAATGAATAAAGAAGGTATTTCTTCCACGGTTATCGTATTTGGTAGTGCCCGCCTTAGATCCAAAGATCAATTGGATGCGCAAAGGTCCTTAAACGAAGAAGCATTACGCAAGACCCCCGAAAATAAAGCCTTGCTGGCCAAATCCAAAAAGCTAGACAGGCAAAGAAAATACACGAAATATTACGATGAGGCCCGCAAATTTTCAGCAATCGTTTCAAAGCGATTTCAAGAAGAAGGACGGCGTGATTTTGTCATTGTCACCGGCGGTGGCCCCGGCATTATGGAAGCGGCGAACAGAGGTGCTGATGATGTTGGGGCGCGCTCCATTGGTCTCAATATTGACTTGCCGAAGGAACAAGACCCCAACCCCTATATCTCACCCGAGTTGTGTTTTCAGTTTCGCTATTTTGCCTTGCGGAAACTGCATTTCCTCATGCGGGCCAAAGCGCTTGTGGCCTTTCCAGGTGGATTTGGCACATTTGATGAGTTATTTGAGATTTTGACCCTTGTGCAGACAGAAAAAGTCTCGGCCCTACCAATTATATTGATGGGAAAAGAATATTGGTCGCGGGCGGTAGATTTTGAGTTCCTCGCCAGCGAGGGGTTCATAGGACAAGAAGATCTCGGCCTGTTTCACATCGTTGACAACGCCGAAACAGCCGTCAGCGTCATTAGTGATTTCTATAAGGGAAACCCTCCGAAATAAACATGATCAAGATAGGCGTGGCTAAATCAAACATGGATTTAATAAAATGGGCAAAATAGAACAGTTAAAGATCACATTTCATGGGGCCGCCGGGGAAGTGACCGGCTCTTGCTATCTTGTTGAAGCGCAAGGGGTCAGGTTTCTTGTCGATTGCGGTATGTTTCAAGGCAGCAGAGAGGCCGATGCTAAAAATCGTTCCCCTTTTTCTTTCAAGCCGAACGAAATCGATTTCGTTGTTCTAACTCATGCTCACATCGACCATTGTGGACTTGTTCCAAAACTTTGCGCTGACGGGTTTAAAGGGCCTGTCTATTCAACAAAGGCGACAACTGAACTGCTTGCGATCATGCTGCGCGATAGTGCGCATATCCATGAAAGCTCTGCGCAACGTGAAAATCGCAAACGCAAAAACCATGGTCATGAAATAACACCTCTTTATACAATGCTCGATGCGGACAGGGCACTTTTGCAGGTAAAACCCCAGCCCTATGACGAATTCTTCCACCCCCATGAGACGATAAAAATCCGTATGCGAAACGCCGGGCATATTCTAGGGTCGGCGATCCTGGAAATCTGGATCAAAGACGGAAATAACGAACAAAAAATAACGTTCTCCGGAGATCTTGGCCAACCGGGAAGACCTATATTGAAAGATCCGCACCTCATTAAAGAAACGGATTATCTGGTTGTTGAATCAACCTATGGGAATCGCCAGCACAAAGCATTATCACCGTCACTCGATGAGCTGGTCGAGGTCATTAATGATACCATCGTCAGCCGCAAGGGGAATATTATCATACCCGCTTTTGCTGTGGGAAGAACGCAGGAGATGATCTATTATCTGCATCACCTGACCTATCAGGGCCGGGTCAAAAACCTGAAAGTTTTCCTTGATAGCCCCATGGCTCAAAAGGTCACTGAATTGACCAAACACCATATTGAATTATTTGATAAAGAAGCACGAAAACTGGCTGACTGGCGGGCTAAATCAGATGGAGAACTCTCGCTCACTTACACACGAACCGTTCAAGAATCGATGGGGTTATATACCATCCACTCTGGCGCAATTATCATGTCGGCAAGCGGCATGTGTACCGCTGGCCGTATATTACACCATCTGCGACACGGCCTTGGTAATGCCGGAAACACGATATTGATCGTTGGATATCAAGCCAATGGCACGCTTGGCCGCCGCCTTGTTGACGGGGCGCAAAAGGTCAGAATTTTTGGTCAGGAAATAAACGTCAAAGCCCGCATTGTCACGATTGGTGGATTTTCCGCACACGCAGATCAAAATGCCATTTTTAACTGGCTGGATGGTTTTGAAAAAGCGCCAAAGCAAACAATTATCACTCACGGCGAGCCAGAGGCATCCCTGACTTTGAAGCAAGAAATTTCAAGCCGTCTTGGTTGGAACACCACCATTCCAGCCCTTGGCGATAAAATATCGATTGACGAGAAATAGAGATCTATCACGTCAAAACTGTTGGCTGCCCTATCGGAGCCCAGAGCACAGCCAAGATTAGCCGCGAGATATGGAAAATGGCAGACAAGGACTTAATAAGTTCGAACTCACACAATAGAGCCCGACTGGGCGACGGCCGAACAGGCCGCACCATCGCAGGCCTGAGCGTAGCGAAGAATAGCCGCGAGATATGGATAATGGCGGAGAGAGAGGGATTCGAATGCGCACTATAATATTTTGTTTTATTATACTTTTTAATAAGATCCATACATTTAGGCCCCAGCTTCAGCCCCCAACTTCACATGGTTCATAGGCCCGTTTTGCGGCTCTTTTAAAAAGGCGAAAAGCTTTCTCGCCACAGGGCACGGCAGGCAAATACACCCCGATGAGGGCCTTGGTCGAAGCTGTGCGAGGCCGTCCAGGTTTCTTGTTCATCGTCTCTCCTTGGATTTACGATGAGCCCAAAACCCTCCCTTAAGCGCCCGTTATTATAGGCGGCAAGGCACGCCACATAAATCCGAATGGGGTCAGGTTTATGGGTAAGGCGCAAAGGCGTAGGGTTAGATTCGGGGGTTTGGGGTGTTGGTAAGGCCATCGGTTTTGCCTCGAATGCCTGCCCAAAAATGCACCTACCAATCAGACGCAAAACATTCCCCCCGCAGGTGGGCGGCAAGGAGGCCATCAGGCGGCGGGCATTCAGGGGATGGTGCAAGGGTTTTGGTAGGACGGTGTGGGCGGACTTAGTCGATTTTACGCCAAAACCCTTGCAGCAGCACCGCCCGCTGCCAGACTGGCCGTCTGCCCACTCCCGTCCCCCGAGGAGGGAAGAAAAAATGAAATGCCGGCGCGCAGCGACGCTTCGAGCAAGGCGGAGCCGCGCAGGCGTCAGCCGAACGAAGTGAGGGAAGGATCAAAGCCCACAGGGTGGAGACAAGCTAAGCGCAGGCTTCATTCACGCGAGGCCGATCGCGGCTCGCCGCGAGACGTTACTACTTTCAGCTATACCATTGGTAGAACCAATACATTGCGAGCTAATTGCGAATTAAGTTTTTTGGTTGAGTACCAATTTTGAAGGATATTTTTTTCAAGTAAATCAGAATTGGATTCAATAAATGCCTCAAAGTGGTCAAACGATTTTGTTTCCATTCTCTCTGCAATTACCCCCATGAAGGCAAAGGTAATCGTCACATTGAATTTGTCTTTTGCGCCAGCCTCTTCGGCCATTTTTCGTATTATGCGTGCGTATATATACGTGGCTTCTTCAAAAAGATATTTTGACAATAATCCATATGCTACAGCAACATGTTCATAATGCTTGAATGTTGTATTATTTATTCGTCCAGCTTCAAATTTTTTAACGAGCTCTTCTAAATTAGCTTTCATTTTCACTATCCTCTTCATGAAATTGGTGACTATCTGTTGCTGTCAAATCAAGATCGTAAACGGTCTTGAGGTGGCCAATTTTCAGCAATGTTTCTTTAGAGAATGGAGGTTTGTTCTCAAAGCTATGAAGTGCGATCCCTTCAATAAGGTCACCAAGAGTTATATCTAGGCTCTCAGCGAGTCCCTTTAGAACTTTTAGTATACGCTTTTCGATGCGCACACCTGTTTGTGTTCTTGTTACATTCTTTATCATTAAGTATATATATACCTTGGTAACATTGTTGTCAACGCAATATCTAGGACATAAACAAACTTAATTACATTGCCGCTATTATTTCACGGACCGCCCTACCCGTTGCTATGGTATAACGAAAAACCTGACCAGCACCGCCCCTTGTACGATGCGAGGAGATGATTGCTCCCCGTCTCTCAATCCGTCGCAGACAGGTCAATAGTGTGGCCAGCCCACCGATCCAGGGGTAGAGATCTTTTTCAAGTTGGCGCTTTACGCGATCAAAATGACCTTTCGACCATGATGGAGAAAACCGGTCAAACCATTCATGGCCAATGACTTCAAAACTGTTGGCTGCCCTGTCGGACTGTGATGCCAGCATTGCTTTGTGATGGTCAGAGGGATCAATACCATCAGCGAGCAACTCTCTAGCGGCCTTGCGCTTATCACGCGCTTTCTTCAGGGAAACATCGAGATAGGCCCCGAAGGAAAGCTTCTTTTCCTTGCCCTCATAGCGGTATTTAAATTTCCACAGTTTTGAGCCATTCGGGGTAACCAGAAGATAAAGACCTCGCTCATCAGCCTTTTTATAA
>JAJRPI010000016.1 GCA_024280895.1 Alphaproteobacteria bacterium
AAATGGTGATGCCTGGTGATAATATCACGGTTGAAGTTGATCTGATTGTGCCGATTGCCATGGAAGATGGCCTGCGCTTTGCGATCCGCGAAGGTGGCCGTACTGTTGGCGCCGGCGTCGTTGCAAGTATTATTGAATAAATTGGTTCAAGGCCCGGTGTGAAAATGTCGGGCCTTTGACCATTGATATATTGGAGATATAGGAGTGTAGCTCAGCTGGCAGAGCACCGGTCTCCAAAACCGGGTGTCGTGGGTTCGAATCCCTCCACTCCTGCCAATATTTATGACCGGCCTGATCTTGATCAGGCAAACTGTTGGAGAAAAAGATGGCAAATCCGTTGCAATTCATGCGCGAAGTTCGGGAAGAGGTTGGCAAGGTAAGCTGGCCATCTCGCCGCGAGACAATTGTCACCACCATTATGGTGTTGATTATGGCGATTGCCGCCGCCATCTTTTTTATGTTGGCCGATCAAGTGATTAGCAAAGTTGTAAAGATCGTGCTTGGATTTGGTGGTTAGTTGAATAACCGCATGTTGGCATGACGTGAATTGAAGAGATGGGTTTCTCCCAAAAGAGAGTGATTTTTGATGGCAAAGCGCTGGTATATCGTACACGCCTATTCCAATTTTGAGAATAAGGTGGCCGCTGCAATTCGCGAGCGCGCTGAAGCAGAAGGACTGGATGATCAGATCGAAGAGGTACTTGTGCCTTCCGAGCAGGTGGTTGAAGTGCGCCGAGGCCAAAAAATCAATGCCGATCGCAAGTTTTTCCCAGGCTATGTGCTTGCCAAAATGGAAATGACTGATCGCACCTTTCATCTCATCAAGCATACGCCCAAAGTTACGGGTTTTCTTGGTAATGACAATAAGCCGATGCCAATTACCGAGTCTGAAGCGAATAGAATTTTGAACCTGGCCAGTGATAGTGAAGAGCGTCCGCGCTCGACGATTACATTTGAAATTGGTGAGCAGGTACGCGTTACCGATGGACCTTTTGCCTCCTTTAGCGGACATGTTGAAGATGTCGATGAAGAGCGCTCAAGGCTGAAGGTTGCAGTTTCCATCTTTGGCCGGTTAACGCCGGTAGAGCTGGAGTTTACCCAGGTTGAAAAAACTTAAATTTTGATCTGGTTTAGTTGTGGGAGGCGCGCTGAAATCTGCCAGTTTCAGTTGGGCCGTACCGCAAACCCTGAAAATAGAAAACAGCCTCTTCGCGTAATGAGGGGGAGGCATGGAAGGGACATTTAAAATGGCAAAGAAGATTGAAGGTTACCTCAAATTGCAGGTGCCAGCTGGAAGTGCGACCCCGTCTCCACCTATTGGACCGGCTCTTGGTCAGCGCGGCATTAATATCATGGAATTTTGCAAGGCGTTTAACGCGGCAACCACTGAGATGGAAAAAGGTGCCCCCATTCCGGTGCAAATCACCATTTATAAGGACAAGAGCTTCACATATGTGATGAAGACGCCTCCTGCATCCTATCTCCTTAAAAAGGCTGCCAAGCTGGAAAAGGGATCTGGTGAAGTTGGACGTATTGCCTCTGTGGGTAAGGTCACCGCCGCTCAGGTGCGTGAGATTGCCGAGGCAAAAATGGTTGACCTTAATGCAAATGATATTGATCAGGCGATGAAAATTATCGCTGGTTCTGCCCGCTCGATGGGCATCGACGTGGAGGGTATGTAATATGGCGAAGCTTGGAAAAAGAACAGTCACGGCTCGTAAAAATATTGATCGTAACAAGGTTTATGATCTCGAAAGTGCGGTCAAAATCCTCAAAACCAATGCCAAGGCCAAGTTTGACGAGACGGTTGAACTGGCTTTGAATCTGGGTGTTGACCCTCGCCATTCCGACCAGATGGTCCGTGGCGTGTGTGAATTGCCAAATGGTACAGGTCGCACGGTTCGTGTTGGTGTGTTTGCACGTGGTGACAAAGCCGAAGAAGCCAGAAAAGCTGGGGCTGACGTTGTAGGCGCTGAAGAATTGGCAGAGGAAGTTCAGAAGGGTAATATTGATTTCGATCGTTGTATTGCCACCCCTGACATGATGCCTTTGGTTGGGCGTCTGGGCAAGGTGCTTGGTCCTCGCGGTATGATGCCAAACCCCAAAGTGGGTACGGTAACACCAGATATAGCCAAGGCGGTTGCGGCCTCAAAGGGAGGGGCTGTTGAGTTTCGTGTCGAAAAGGCAGGCCTTATTCATGTAGGTGTCGGCAAGGCAAGTTTTTCTGCTGAAAAACTTGCCCAAAACATCAGGGCGCTGACACATGCGGTCCTGAAGGCAAAGCCGACAGGTGCCAAGGGAACCTATGTCAAAAAAATCTCTTTGAGCTCGACAATGGGCCCTGGCATGCAGCTTGACCTTGGTTCGATTGTCTCTGAATAGAAAAAGAGTGAGATTTACTGTTTACATGAGGGGGTAATACCCCCTATGTAGGTGGATTGAAGAGTTCCGGTTAGATTAACCGGTGGAACGAGCAATGTAAATGGTTCCCTGTTTGGGAGCTATTTTGCAGGGCTTGGACCTGTCCGAGATTGCAGGTGTGGTTGATGTCCGATATTTTTGGATGGTTTGCCGCTTAAGTGCGAAGGTAGAATGATTGTTTTTCATTTTTCCACGGGCCTGCATGAGATAGGGGGAAATGATGAATAGCTTGTGGAGGGTTTTTCTCGCCATAAGCGATTTGATCAGTTTGAACCAGATATCAACCAAAGGCCCACTTGATGTCGCATCAGGGCTGGTGGACAGGCAATGAGGGGCGCGGATACGACCGGTTTGCCTAAGGCGGGCTGTTTGCATCAGCGGCAAAATGAAAATGTGGAAATGGATTTCGCAAGAAGCCGTTTTCACTTTTACCTTTGGAGAAAGTTAAGTGGAAAGAGAACAGAAGCGAGAACTCGTTAAGTCGCTTCATGAGGCGTTCTCCGATACTGGCGTTATTGTTGTTTCACATAATCTTGGTCTGACTGTGACTGAGCTAACCCAGCTTCGCCGTGAGGTGAGGGAAGTGGGTGGTACAGTCAGAGTGGCAAAGAACAGACTTGTGAAGCTTGCCCTTATGGATACACCGGCTGAAAGCCTGATGGATCTGTTTACCGGGCCAACGATAATTGCCTATGCTGACGATCCTGTCTCTGTGCCCAAGGTTACTGTCAAATTCGCCAAGGCGAACGAAAAACTCGTTCTGCTTGGTGGTGCGATGGGGGATATGAACCTTGACATAGAAGGTGTGAAGTCACTTGCGGCATTGCCGTCTCTTGATGAAATAAGAGGCAAGATGGTTGGTCTATTACAGGCACCAGCTGGCAAAGTGGCAAGAGTTATCTCAACACCTCCGGGTCAATTGGCACGTGTCATTAGCGCCTATTCGGAAAAAAGCGAGGCGGCTTAAGTCGCGCTTGCTCATTCAAACGAAACACTGAACAAACAAACTGATCAAGGAATTGGAATTATGGCTGACTTGGAAAAAATTGCGGAAGACCTCTCTGGTCTGACTGTCATGGAAGCGGCGGATCTTGCCAAGCTTCTGGAAGATAAATGGGGTGTCTCTGCAGCAGCACCTGTTGCAGCAGCTGCACCAGGAGCTGGTGGTGGTGAAGCCGCAGAAGTGAAAACAGAATTTGATGTTGTCATGACGTCATTTGGTGACAAGAAAATTAATGTCATTAAAGAAGTTCGTGCTATCACGGGGCTTGGCCTCAAAGAAGCAAAAGAACTTGTTGAAAGCGCGCCAAAGGCCATCAAAGAAGGTGTGCCACAGGGTGAAGCTGACGAAATCAAAGGCAAGCTCGAAGCTGCTGGCGCGAGCGTCGAAATTAAATAAATCAAAATTTCATCCGGAAGCTCATACGGGCCTCCGGGTGAGGCTTTTGCACGCGATGATGGTGGGGGTTATTTGTTGGGGATTGAAGCGTTTTAGAGCGATATAATCTTGAGCATATAGAATTATAGACGGTTTTCCTGAAATGCCTAATAAGAGGTTTTCCGGCAAGCCGTTATTGTGTTGGTGCAGGCTAGATGAGGCCTCGCAAAGGCGGTGACAGTTTGACAAGAGTTTTTTGGGGATGATGTGGAAGGTTTGCGACAGGGCGAGCAATCTTCCAGTCGGTGCAGCAAATCATAAACAATGAGGAGCAGATATGGCGCAGAGCTATGTGGGCCGTAAAAGGTTGCGTAATAAATTCGGCCGGATCGACGAAATCGCGGTAATGCCAAATCTTATTCAGATTCAAAAGAATTCATATGATTCTTTTCTGATTCTGGATGAGCCAGCCGAGGGGCGTGGTGATGTCGGATTGCAGTCGGTTTTTAATTCTGTTTTCCCTATCCACGACTTTCCTGGTAAAGCACAGCTGGAATTCGTCAAATATCATTTTGAACAGCCAAAATTCGACGTTGAGGAATGTCAGCAGCGCGATATGACCTACGCAGCTCCCTTGAAGGTGACGCTGCGTTTGATCGTGTTCGATATCAATGAAGATACTGGCGCCAAATCCGTCAAAGACATCAAGGAACAAGAGGTGTTCATGGGCGATATTCCGTTCATGACCAATCATGGTACCTTTGTCATCAATGGTACCGAGCGTGTTATTGTTTCGCAGATGCATCGCTCGCCAGGCGTATTTTTGACCATGACAAGGGTAAAACCCATGCCAGTGGTAAATTGCTGTTTGCGGCACGTATTATTCCATATCGCGGCTCATGGCTGGATTTCGAATTTGATGCCAAGGATATCATTTTTGTCCGTATTGACAGGCGTCGCAAGCTGCCCGTCACGACCCTGCTTTATGCTCTTGGTCTCGACCAGGAAGAGATCCTTGATCATTATTACGATAAAATTGACTACAAGGTCGCCAAGGGTGGCTGGCGCGTGCCATTTGAGCCTGAACGCCTGAAAGGCATCAAGCCAACGGTTGATATTGTTGATGCTGATAGCGGCGAAGTGATCATTGAAGCTGGTCGCAAGGTGACCCCACGTCTGCTGCGCAAGCTTTCTGAAGAGCGCAAGATCACGGAATTGCTGCTTTCGGATGAAGAGCTGATTGGTCAGTATATTGCCGAAGACCTCGTCAATATGAAGACCGGAGAAATTCACGCTGAAGCCGGCGAGGAGATCACCGAAGATCTGATCGTCAATCTGCGTAGTCTTAGCTACAAGAAGCTGCCAATTCTGGATATTGATCACATCAATATCGGTGCATTTTTGCGCAATACATTGGCCGCAGACAAAAACAGCAATCAAGAAGAGGCGCTCAACGATATATATCGCGTCATGCGTCCAGGTGAACCGCCAACCCCGGAAACGGCTGGTGCGCTGTTTAAAGGACTGTTCTTTGACAGTGAGCGCTATGACCTCTCGGCGATTGGCCGTGTGAAAATGAATATGCGTTTGCAGCTGGAGTGTCCAGATACGGTCAGAACCCTGCGCAAAGAAGATATTCTTGGTGTCCTTGATACGCTGATCGGTTTGCGCGATGGTCGCGGTGAAGTCGATGATATCGATCATCTTGGCAATCGCCGCGTGCGCTCGGTTGGTGAGCTGATGGAAAATCAGTATCGCATCGGTCTGTTGCGGATGGAACGTGCCATCAAGGAACGTATGAGTTCGCTCGAAATCGACAATACCATGCCGCAGGACCTGATAAATGCGAAACCGGTATCTGCTGCTGTTCGCGAATTTTTTGGTTCCTCGCAACTGTCGCAGTTTATGGATCAGACGAACCCGCTGTCCGAGATTACTCACAAGCGCCGTCTCTCGGCACTTGGCCCTGGTGGTCTGACCCGCGAACGTGCCGGTTTTGAGGTGCGTGATGTGCATCCAACCCATTATGGTCGTATCTGTCCGATTGAAACGCCTGAGGGACCAAATATTGGTCTCATCAACTCGCTCGCGACATTCGCCAAGGTCAATAAGTATGGCTTTATCGAAAGTCCGTACCAAAAAGTTGTCGATGGCAAGGTTGCCGGTGATGTTGTCTATCTGTCAGCGATGGAAGAGGGACGTCATCATATTGCGCAGGCCAATGCGCCGCTCAATAAAGATCGCTCCTTTGCTTTTGACGTGATCAATAGTCGTTTTGCTGGCGATGTTCATCAGATTTCCCCCGATAAGGTGGAATATATGGACGTCTCTCCCAAGCAGCTTGTGTCTGTTGCCGCGGCGCTTATTCCGTTTTTGGAAAATGATGATGCGAACCGGGCCCTGATGGGGTCGAATATGCAACGTCAGGCTGTGCCATTGGTGATTGCCGAGGCACCGCTTGTTGGCACTGGCATGGAAGAAGTTGTCGCACGAGATAGTGGTGCCGCTATTGGCGCACGCCGCACAGGTGTTGTCGACCAAGTTGATGCAACCCGTATTGTTATTCGTGCCACACAGGAAAAAGACCCCTCCAAGCCCGGGATCGATATTTACAATCTTCGTAAATTCCAGCGCTCGAACCAAAACACCTGTATCAACCAACGGCCATTGGTGCATGTTGGTGAAGAAGTTGATGCAGGCGATATCATTGCCGATGGACCATCCACCGACAAGGGAGATCTGGCGCTAGGCAAGAACATCCTCGTCGCCTTTATGCCGTGGATGGGCTATAATTTCGAAGACAGTATTCTGATCTCTGAGCGCATCGTGCGCGATGACGTGTTTACCAGTATTCATCTTGAAGAATTCGAGATCGCTGCTCGTGACACCAAGCTTGGGCCAGAAGAAATTACGCGCGATATTCCTAATGTCTCTGAAGAGGCCATGAAGAATCTCGATGAAGCTGGTATTGTCTATATTGGTGCCGAAGTGAGCCCCGGGGATATCCTGGTTGGCAAAATCACGCCTAAAGGCGAAAGCCCGATGACCGCAGAAGAAAAACTGCTGCGTGCCATCTTTGGTGAAAAAGCGTCCGATGTGCGTGATACCTCTTTGCGCCTGCCGCCAGGAGCGACTGGTACGGTTGTCGAGGTGCGGGTCTTTAATCGTCACGGCATCGAAAAAGACGAACGTGCCATGGCTATTGAGCGTGAGGAAATCGAACGCCTTGCCAAGGATAGAGATGATGAGCAAGCCATTCTGGACCGTAACGTATATGGCCGTTTGAAAGACTCGCTGCTTGGCGAAACCATCACCAAAGGTCCAAAAGGCGTTAAAAAAGGTGCCAAGGTCGACGCCGATCTCTTGAAAGAAGTGCCTCGCGGAATCTGGTGGGAAATTGCTCTAAAAGACGACAAGGCCATGAGCCATGTTGAAGCGATCCGCGCGCAATATGATGATGCACGCGAAAATCTCAAGCAGCGCTTTATCGACAAAGTTGATAAACTGCAACGCGGTGATGAACTCCCGCCTGGCGTGATGAAAATGGTCAAGGTGTTCGTGGCTGTGAAACGCAAATTGCAGCCCGGCGATAAAATGGCTGGTCGTCATGGCAATAAGGGTGTGATCTCTCAGATCCTGCCTATTGAGGATATGCCTTATCTTGACGATGGAACGCCTGTCGACTTCGTCCTCAATCCGCTTGGGGTTCCTAGTCGTATGAATGTGGGGCAGATTCTTGAAACCCATCTGGGCTGGGCCGCACGTGGTCTTGGCAAGCAGATTGGTTTCGCGGTTGATACCTTCCGCCGTGAAGCAGATTCTGGTCCTTTGAAAGAAGCGCTGCATTCGGCCTATGGCAAGAATGAAATTGTCGACGGCATGAATGATGATGACCTGGCTAATTTCGGGGACACTCTGCGCCCTGGTGTGCCAATGGCAACGCCTGTGTTCGATGGAGCCCATGAAGCCGATATTGAAAAGCTTTTGGTGGCTGCTGGTCTTGATAGCTCAGGGCAGGTAACACTGCATGATGGACGAACTGGCGAGAAATTCGATCGCAAGGTGACCGTTGGTTACAAATATCTGCTCAAATTGCATCATCTCGTCGATGATAAAATCCATGCCCGCTCCATTGGGCCATACTCGTTAGTGACCCAGCAGCCTTTGGGTGGTAAAGCGCAGTTTGGTGGGCAGCGTTTCGGGGAGATGGAAGTCTGGGCTCTTGAAGCTTATGGCGCCGCTTATACCCTGCAGGAAATGCTGACCGTGAAGTCGGATGACGTGGCTGGTCGCACCAAGGTTTATGAAGCCATTGTGCGAGGTGACGATACGTTCGAGGCTGGCATCCCTGAAAGCTTCAACGTGCTGGTTAAGGAAATGCGGGCGCTAGGCCTCAATATCCAGCTGATCCAGTCCGGTAAGGACAATGAGCAGATTGCTCATGGTGAGCAGGGTCGACCAGGGTTTAAGCCTCAAGCACAACTGCCGGGAGGTTCCCCCGCAGAATAGATTAAATCGGTGATCGCCTTGTCATTTGAACGAGCGATCACCACTTTCTTTCTGGAGCAGATCCTCGTTTTCGCGAAAGCGGGAAACCTGCTCTGAATATTGCCAGTTATCAAGAAGGCCGTACCGCACAACGGCCGCCCCTACAGGAGAGGCAAGATGAATCAAGAGGTCGCCAATCTCTTTAAGCCCAACACGCCGCAGCAAACCTTTGACCAGCTCAAGATTTCAATAGCAAGTCCCGAGCAGATCAGAGCCTGGTCATGGGGAGAAATCAAAAAACCCGAGACTATTAATTACCGGACGTTCAAACCAGAACGCGACGGGCTTTTTTGCGCGCGTATTTTCGGTCCGATCAAGGACTATGAATGTCTGTGCGGCAAATATAAACGGATGAAGCACAAAGACATCATTTGTGAAAAATGTGGCGTTGAAGTGACCTTGTCCAAAGTGCGCCGTGAGCGCATGGGACACATCGATTTGGCCGCTCCTGTCGCCCATATCTGGTTCCTCAAATCTTTGCCAAGTCGTATCGGGCAATTGCTCGATATGACCCTCAAAGAACTTGAGCGTGTCTTGTATTTTGAAAGCTATATCATTCTTGAAGCTGGCACGTCGCCCTTCAAGGAAGGCGAGCTTTTGTCTGAAGAAGAATATGTCGATGCTCAAGATGAGTATGGTGATGTGTTTACAGCCGGTATTGGCGCTGAAGCCATTCGCGATTTGCTGGGGCAACTCGAACTTGAAGAATTGGCTGTACAGTTGCGCATCGAAATTGCCGAAGCGACCACTGAACTTAAACCCAAAAAACTTGCCAAGCGCTTGAAGGTTGTGGAAGCTTTCCTCGAAAGTGGCAATAATCCTGAATGGATGATCATGACGGTGATTCCGGTTATTCCACCGGAGTTGCGCCCGCTCGTGCCGTTGGATGGAGGACGCTTTGCGACCTCTGATCTGAACGATCTTTATCGCCGGGTTATCAATCGGAACAATCGTCTGAAACGCCTGATGGAACTGCGCGCTCCTGATATTATTATCCGCAACGAAAAACGTATGCTGCAGGAAAGTGTCGACGCCTTGTTCGACAATGGTCGACGTGGCCGCGTCATTTCAGGTGCTAACAAGCGCCCCCTGAAATCGCTGTCCGACATGCTCAAGGGCAAGCAGGGCCGCTTCCGGCAGAACTTGCTCGGCAAGCGCGTCGATTATTCAGGTCGTTCCGTGATCGTGGTTGGTCCCGAGTTGAAACTGCATCAGTGCGGACTGCCAAAGAAAATGGCTCTGGAGCTGTTTAAGCCGTTTATCTATTCGCGCCTTGAACACAAAGGTTTGGCAGGCACTGTCAAGCAGAGTAAAAAATTGGTCGAAAAAGAAAGACCTGAAGTCTGGGATGCGCTGGATGAAGTGATCCGCGAGCATCCCATCATGCTCAACCGGGCGCCAACGCTCCATAGGTTGGGTATCCAGGCGTTTGAACCCGTGCTGATTGAAGGCAAGGCCATTCAATTGCATCCTTTGGTATGCGCCGCGTTTAACGCTGACTTTGATGGCGACCAAATGGCTGTTCACGTGCCGCTAAGTCTGGAAGCACAGCTTGAAGCGCGTGTTTTGATGATGTCCACAAACAATATTCTTCATCCCGCCAACGGGGCGCCGATTATTGTGCCGTCACAAGATATCATTCTGGGGCTCTATTACATCTCGATCATCAAGAACAAAGAGCCTGGTGAAGGCATGATTTTTGGTAGTACCGATGAGATCGAACATGCGCTGATCAACAAAGTTGTGACCCTGCATGCCAAGATCAAATTCAGAGCAGTTCATCTTGACGAAAAAGGTGAGCCGGTAAGCATTGTCTATGACACCAGCCCAGGCCGTGCGCTTATTTCGCAACTTTTGCCTAAACAGCCAGGTCTTGGTCTTGATCTGGTCAATCATTTGATGACCAAGAAGCAGATTTCTGAGCTGATCAACATGGTGTATCGCCATTGTGGTCAGAAGGATACGGTGATCTTTTGTGATAAAATTATGGGACTTGGTTTTAAGCATGCCTGCCTTGCCGGCATCAGTTTTGGTAAAGATGACATCATCATTCCAGAGACCAAGACCAAGATTATCGATGATACCAAAGCGACTGTGCAGGAATTTGAAAACCAGTATAATGAGGGCCTCATTACGCAGCGCGAGAAATATAACCGCGTCGTTGATATATGGATGAAATGCTCAGACACAGTTGCCGACGAGATGATGGACAGGATTTCTGCTGTTCATCTGGACAAGGAAACTGGCCGCGAGAAACCGATCAACTCTATCTATATGATGGCTCATTCCGGGGCGCGTGGTTCACCCGCCCAGATGAAACAGCTTGGTGGTATGCGTGGTTTGATGGCCAAGCCGTCTGGCGATATTATCGAAACGCCGATCATTTCCAACTTTAAAGAGGGACTGTCGGTTCTCGAATATTTTAACTCCACTCATGGAGCTCGTAAGGGGCTTGCTGATACCGCGCTTAAAACAGCCAACTCTGGTTATCTGACGCGGCGTCTTGTTGATGTTGCTCAAGACAGCATCATCAATGAATATGATTGTGGTAGTGAAAAAGCGCTTGTCACAGCCGCGATCGTCAAGGACGGCGAGATCGTCGTGTCGTTGGCCGAGCGCGTACTTGGGCGAACTGCTGCGACTGATATTGTATCACCTGCAACAGGTGAGGTCATTATCAAGTCAGGGACGTTGATTGAGGAAAAAGACAGTGAGTTGATTGATCAGGCCCAGGTGCAGGAAATTCGTATTCGCTCGGTTTTGACCTGCGATACGCGCTCCGGGGTGTGCGGTAAGTGCTATGGGCGAGATCTTGCTCGTGGCACGCCTGTCAATCTTGGTGAAGCTGTTGGCGTTATTGCAGCCCAGTCGATTGGCGAGCCAGGAACACAGCTTACCATGCGGACTTTCCATATTGGTGGGGCTGCGCAGGTGGTCAATAAATCGTTTATCGAATCTACCAGAGTTGGTAAAATCGAGATCCGTAACAAAACCATCGCCAAAGATAGTGAAGGACGTGTCATTGCCATGAGTCGCAATTTGACCATTCTCATTATTGATACCGATGGCAATGAGCTCTCGACCCATAAGGTTGTGCAGGGATCAAGGCTGCATGTGGCTGATGGCGACAAGGTCGAACGTGGTGACCGATTGGCGGAATGGGATCCTCATACCAGACCAATCCTCAGTGAAGTCGATGGGGTCGTCATTTATGAAGACCTTGTTGATGGCATTTCCATGGATGAGCAAATGGATGAGCAGACCGGTAATACCAACCGGGTGATCAAAGACTGGCGGACATCTCCTAAAGGGGTCGATTTGAAACCGCGGATCTCTATTCAGGACAAGGATGGGAAGCCGATACAATTGGATCGTGGTGGCGACGCTCATTACCTCTTGTCTCCAAATGTCATTTTGTCTGTTGAACCTGGACAAAAGGTCAAGGCTGGCGATGTGGTTGCTCGTGTGACGCTGGAAGGCGCGCGCCAAAGTGACATTACCGGTGGTTTGCCGCGGGTGGCGGAGCTTTTCGAGGCTCGTCGACCCAAAGATCATGCGATTATTGCGGAGTTGACCGGAGCGGTTCGCTTCTTGCGCGATTATAAAAACAAGCGCCGGATCGCGATTGAGCCAGAAGATGGTGATGCTGTCGAATATCTGATCCCCAAAGGGCGTCATTTGACGGTTCAAGAAGGTGACACCATTGAAAAGGGTGAATATCTGATCGAAGGTAATCCGGCACCGCAGGATATTCTGGCCATTAAAGGTATGGAAGAGCTTGCAACGTTCCTCATTGATGAAGTGCAGGAAGTCTATCGTCTTCAAGGTGTGACCATCAATGACAAGCATATTGAAGTGATTGTTCGCCAGATGATGCAAAAAGTCGAGGTCAGTGCGCCCGGTGATACAACTCTTTTGAAGGGCGAAATTCTGGATCATATCGATTTTGCCGATATCAACGAAGAAGTTCTGGCCAAAGGAGGGCTTCCCGCCAAGGCCAAGGCTATTTTGCTGGGTATTACCAAGGCGTCCTTGCAGACCAAGAGCTTCATCTCAGCCGCATCCTTCCAGGAAACCACAAGGGTTCTCACGGATGCAGCAGTCAGCGGCAAGATCGATACGCTGCGTGGTTTGAAAGAAAACGTCATTGTCGGCCGATTAATACCAGCTGGTACCGGCGGTATGTTGGCGAGATTGGCTCAGGTTGCCAAAGCCCGTGATAATCTCATTCAACAAGAACGTGCCAAGGCTGAAGAAGCTGAACGCAAAGCCATTGAGAAACAGGCAATGGAGCAAATGCCAGATCCTGAACCAGAGGCAGAAGCTGCGTCGGCAGAAGATCCAGCCAAGGACGAAAAAGGCGAAGATGCCAAAGAATAGATCGGTTCAAATCGCTGCGAATTATTATGCAGACGGGATCAACCAATAGAATCAGGAAAGGGCTGCCCGTTGGGCAGCCCTTTTTTGTGGGTTGTTCTATCGTTTTACAAAGAGCGGCAGATATAAAATAGCAAAGAGAGAAAAGGCAGCGATCCATAAAAGGCCCGACAAGGAATATCCCCAGGCCGGATTGCTCCAAATAGCGCTGGCCACGCGAATGAGCGCGGACAGGGATATGAGGATATAAATCGCCGTCGTACCGGCATCTGCTTCAAGCGGTTGGCCAGCGTGACCTCGACTTGCCCTTGTCATGATCGCCAGGATCATGGTGCCGATCATGCCGGCGGTAAAGGCATGGAGGGCGGCAACAAAGGGGATGTTCGATGTTAGGATAGAAAGGCCAGCAAGCAAAAAGCCCACGCCGATCCAGCCATAACCAATATGAAGAATGACCACCAGCGGCTCCGAGAGGGTCGCAAAACCGCGCCATCTGGCCAACCTGTAGAGATGCGTGAGTGCCGTGAAGATACAGAAGATACCCGTGAGCCTTGATTGCGGCATCACAAGCAGCAAAAGAGCCGCGAGCGGCACCAGCAGCGCACCAAACTGATCCAGTAGATCACGAGCGGCTGGTAGGGGCGTGACGCCGTTGCGGACCATCCAGTTGCGTGTAAAGCTTGGCACTACGCGGCCACCAATCAAGGTGACTAGCAGGACGGCAAGGTAAATCGCCAAAAGGGCGATCTGGCGGGTTGATACAGCTGAAATCAATTCGAGCGTTGCCATATGGAACGCTATATTGCTGGCGGCAAGGCCACTAATAATGCCAACTACAGGCAGATTCTTAGTATTTTTTCCGGCGAGTATTTCGCGTGCAAGAAGAGCTGCAAAGGTCACCAGAAATGCACTGTCAATGACAGCAACAAAGCCATGATAGTCATTTGGCAAGTTGCCAGAAGCTAGAATAGCAAATCGTCCCGCGAGCCAAATACCGGCCAATAAAGCCAAAGGGGTGCCGCGCACCGGCAACCGTCCAGTCCAGTTGGGAACAGCCGTCAGTAAAAAGCCGGCTATAGCAGCGGGTAAAAAGCCAAAGAGCATTTCATGAATATGCCAGTCCTGCGCGGAAAAATAACCAAGCAGAGAAAGCGTCTCGCCATTTATTAGAATATTTAACCAGATTGCCATGGCAAAGGCACTCCAGAGCGCTGCCCCCAGGAAGAAAGGGCGAAACCCTTGTTTCAAAAACAGGGGACCGGCATAGTCACGTCGGTTTTTGATATTGGGAGAGGGCATGATGAGATGTCTTTAGTGTTTGATCCAAGATGAAGCTTTAAGGGCGTAAATATTCTATTTTGCATGTTTTACAAGTATTATCACGCAACCAGTCGACTAAATTCTTTGCGCTTTGGACCTGATATAGCGGTAAGCTCGGCTGGTCAATAAAACCACGATTTGTGGCGATAGGACTTGATCTAAATCAGGCCCAGCGCTCGCAGGTTTAGGGCTTTCAACAAGCTTTCACGAAAAAAATCATCTGCGACGTAAAATAGGCTTGACCATATGGATCGTAGCGCGTAGTTTCCACCACACTTACGAGCAAGTCGTAGATTCTATAAATGATCCGCAGCCTATGTGGACCGAGTATAATCTAAACGGTGCTCTTGATAAAAAATGAGAAGATAAAACCGGTCGGTCCCACTCTGTAACAAGATAAGGTGGGATTGGACTTGTTTATTGTTTTGCCACGATTGTGAAGGTACGGAACGTCCAAGGGCGTGCTGTGGCCTTATTTGCGATATGTTGGCAGAAGTAACGAAACAAATTCGAAGGTTGGATGCAAGGCACATGCCCACAATACAGCAATTGATCCGCAATCCCAGAAAACGCCCTGTTAAGCGTAATAAGGTTCCTGCTATGGAAGCTTGTCCGCAAAAACGAGGAGTTTGCACCAGGGTTTACACAACAACACCGAAAAAGCCCAACTCGGCTTTGCGGAAAGTTGCACGTGTGCGGTTGACGAACGGTTTTGAAGTGACAAGCTATATTCCAGGTGAAGGTCATAATCTGCAAGAGCATAGCGTTGTTCTTATCCGTGGCGGCCGCGTCAAGGATTTACCTGGTGTTCGCTATCATATCGTTCGTGGTGTGCTTGATACACAAGGTGTCAGTGATCGCCGTCAACGTCGTTCTAAATATGGTGCAAAGCGCCCCAAATAAACCAATGCTGGCTTGCTGTTTATAAAAAATGGCAGGCCTGTTTTGTTGTTCTTAAAAGATCAGGATCTGGCTGCATTTGAATGCGGCTAATAGTCAGGAAGAAGAAACCGAATGTCACGCAGGCACAGAGCTCAAAAACGCGATATTATCCCGGATCCAAAATTCAAGGATGTCGTGCTGACCAAATTCATGAATTCCATCATGCTGGACGGCAAAAAGTCGGTCGCTGAAAGGATCGTCTATGGCGCTCTTGATCAGGTGGAAGCAAAAGCCAAGTCTGATCCCGTTGCGATTTTTCACACGGCTCTTGAGAATGTTATGCCCTCTGTTGAGGTGCGCTCTCGCCGTGTTGGTGGTGCGACCTATCAGGTGCCGGTTGACGTTCGTACCGAGCGCAAGCAGGCTTTGGCCATTCGCTGGATTATCATCGCAGCGCGCAAGCGCAACGAAAATACAATGGTCGAGCGGCTCTCTGGAGAGCTTCTGGATGCGTCCAATAATCGTGGTACAGCAGTAAAAAACGTGAAGATACGCATAAGATGGCAGATGCCAACAAAGCGTTCTCGCATTATCGCTGGTAAGAAAGATCAAGGTTCACGAACATGGCACGCAAAACACCGCTGGAAGACTATCGCAATATCGGCATTATGGCCCATATTGATGCAGGTAAAACGACCTGCACCGAGCGCATACTCTATTATACCGGCAAAAGTCATAAAATCGGCGAAGTGCATGATGGCGCTGCGACGATGGACTGGATGGAGCAGGAGCAGGAGCGTGGTATTACCATTACTTCTGCTGCGACCACTACTTTTTGGACGGTCGTTGATATGGATGAGAAGGCTCAGGGGCCTGAGCATCGTATCAATATTATCGATACGCCAGGTCATGTCGACTTTACAATTGAAGTTGAGCGCTCACTGCGTGTGCTTGATGGGGCTGTTACCCTGTTGGATGCCAATGCTGGAGTGGAGCCACAAACAGAGACTGTCTGGCGTCAGGCTGACAAGTATAAAGTGCCTCGGATGATTTTCGTCAACAAGATGGATAAAATCGGCGCTGATTTTTATAATTCCGTGCAGATGGTCAGGGAGCGTCTTGGTGGTAATGCGCTTGTGCTGCAATTGCCAATTGGCGCGGAAAATGAATTTGCCGGCATCGTTGATCTCGTCACCATGAAGGCAGTGGTGTGGGATGAAGAAACACTGGGTGCCAAATTCCACGAGGAAGAAATTCCAGCCGATCTGGTTGATAAGGCCGCTGAGTACCGTGAGCAACTGCTTGAGGCAGCCGTTGAGCTCGACGATGACGTTATGGAAGCCTATCTCGAGGGTAATGAGCCTGATGTTGATACGCTTCGCTCGTTGATCCGCAAAGGTGCTTGCGAAGCTGTGTTTGTGCCCGTTCTGTGTGGTTCAGCCTTTAAGAACAAGGGTGTTCAGCCTTTGCTTGATGCCATTGTCTATTATATGCCTTCGCCACTTGATATTGCTGCGATCAAAGGTACTGATGTTCGTACCGACGAAGAGGTTGAGCGCAAAAGTTCTGATGATGAGCCTTTGGCCATGTTGGCATTCAAGGTGATGGATGACAAATTTGTTGGTACTTTGACTTTCTGCCGCGTCTATTCGGGCGTTGTAAGAACTGGTCAAACTCTCTTGAACTCGATCAAGGACCGCAAGGAGCGGGTTGGTCGTATGTTGCTCATGCATTCCAATGAGCGTGAAGATATAAAAGAAGCCTATGCCGGAGATATTGTCGCGATTGCATCTCTAAAAGACGTGACCACAGGTGAAACTCTTTGTGATCCCGTGCATCCTGTTATTCTCGAGCGCATGGAATTTCCGGATCCTGTTATTGAAAAAGCCATTGAGCCAAAAACCAAAGCCGATCAGGAGAGAATGGGTATGGCGCTGGTCAAGCTTTCTCGTGAAGATCCATCATTTCGCGTGATGACGGATGAGGAAAGTGGTCAGACCATCATCAAGGGCATGGGCGAGTTGCATCTCGATATTATTATTGATCGTATGCGCCGCGAATTTGATGTCGAAGCTAATGTTGGTGCGCCGCAGGTCGCTTACCGCGAGACCATCACCAAAGAAACAGAGATCGACTATACGCATAAGAAGCAGACCGGCGGTTCTGGTCAGTTTGCTCGTATCAAGCTACGGATTGAGCCTGGCGAGCAGGGATCAGGTTTTGAATTTATCAGCAAAGTTGTTGGTGGTTCGGTGCCTAAGGAATATATTCCTGGTGTTGAAAAGGGCCTTAAAAGGGTTATCAACACTGGTGTTCTGGCTGGTTTCCCAATGCTGGATATTAAAGTGACATTGCTTGATGGTGCTTATCATGAAGTTGATAGCTCGGTCATGGCTTTTGAAACGGCTGGCTGGAACGGTTTTCGTGAGGGTGCAAAAAAAGCATCCCCCAAGCTTCTTGAGCCAATCATGACGGTCGAAGTTGTTAGCCCTGAAGATTACATCGGTAATATCATGGGCGATCTGAACTCGCGGCGCGGTCAGGTGCAGGGGCAAGAGCAGCGCGGTGTTGCAGTTGTTGTCAATGCGCTGGTGCCACTGGCCAATATGTTTGGATATGTGGACAATCTGCGTTCCATGTCACAAGGGCGCGCGCAGTTCACCATGCAGTTTGGGCATTATGCTCAGGTGCCGCAGGCAATTGCTGAAGAAGTTAAAGAGAAATATGCCTAATCATTTGTGCCCTTAAGGGGGCGAGCGATTAGATTGACTGAAAATAAAATTGAATGAAACGGGCAATGGAGATTTGCTATGTCCAAGGAAAAGTTTGAACGCACAAAGCCACATGCCAATATTGGCACGATTGGCCATGTTGACCACGGCAAGACGACGCTGACTGCTGCGATTACGAAAGTGATGGCTGAAGCGAGTGGGGCGGAAGCGTTTGCCTT
>JAJRPI010000017.1 GCA_024280895.1 Alphaproteobacteria bacterium
CCGATGCCTTTAAGTGGCTCGTGACGCTCACGACAAGCACCAAGAACAGCAGCAGTTGAAATGATAGCAGCAATGATGATAGTTTTTTTCATCGTATAATTCTCCACGTTTTTTCCCAAGAGTTCGTTCCAAACGAATCATTCTGTATTCGCTTCATACTTTCATACCTTTGTTGAGGGGCTTCAGCAAGGAAATCTGGGGATAGGATCTTTTTTCTGCCCCATTTCGGTACACCTGGTGCGAAAAAGACACGGTATTGAAGGGGAGAGTTAGTTGATTAGCGGCGACCAGGCTGGGTCCGAAGCGAAGGAGGGCGTGACGACGGCTTGCTCATGATAGCCCGTCAGGTCGACGGAAAATAGCTTGGGTCCGCCCTTTTTTGTGCGACTTTCGCGAAAGAACATCAAAACGCGGCCATTGGGAGCCCAGGTCGGACCTTCATTATGAAAGCCTTCGGTCAAGATACGTTCCCCAGATCCATCAGGGCGCATGACGCCGATCAAAAAGCGGCCGCCTGCTTGCTTGGTAAAGGCGATAAGGTCACCGCGCGGTGACCACACGGGGGTCGAATAGCGGCCACCACCACGCGAGATGCGCCGCTGGTTGGAGCCATCAGCTTTCATAACATAGATTTGCTGCGAGCCTGAGCGATCAGATTCAAAAACGATGTCGCGGCCAGAGGGCGAAAAGCACGGGGCGGTGTCAATGCTTTTCGTTTTGGTGAGCCTTGTGGTACGCCGCGAGCGCAGATCCATAACAAAAATATTGGCGCTGTCGCTATCTTGCTGGGACAAGATGATTTTGTTGCCATCTGGCGAAAAGCGCGGCGCAAAGGTCATGCCGGGAAAGTCTCCCACGAGCTCTTTTTGTCCAGAATCAATATTAAGCAGATAGACGCGTGGGCGCCCGCCCGCATAAGACATATAAGTGATTTCTTGACGGGTAGGAGAGAAGCGCGGCGTTAAGACGAGCGCGCGCCCAGAGGTTAGCGTGCGCACATTATGTCCGTCCTGGTCCATCATGGCGAGGCGCTTTATGCGTTTGCTCTTGGGCCCGGTCTCATCAATAAAGACGATCCTGCTATCGAAATAACCAGATTCTCCGGTCAGCCGTTTGTAGATTGCATCGGCTATAATATGTCCGATACGCCGCCAGTTGCGCTCATTGGTGGTGAACTGCTCGCCGGTTAGCTGGCGACCGGAAAAAACGTCCCAGAGCCGAAACTCGGCTTTGATACGCCCGCCTCGCACCAGTGTAATATTGCCGAGCGCCAGAGCTTCTGCCTTGATAATGCGCCAGTCGGCAAAGCGGGGACGGGAATTGATTGTCGTTATTTTTTCAATATGGGCTTTGCGATCAATGGGGCGAAACAAGCCTGACCTGGCCAGGTCATTGGTGACGATGTCGGAGATTTTGGCGGCAAGGGAGCGATCATTTTTGGAGCTTCCCAAAAACACCGGTATGGCGATTGGCATGGCGCGTACATTGCCGCGCGTTATATCAATTTCGACAACCGCGTGGGCGGGTAGGGCGAAGATAAATCCCATCACGCTCAAGAGGAGTGCAATCAGAAACGGCACATGCAAGGGCCTGGGGCGATCATTGGATTGATTGGGATTTTTATTATTGTTCATATTACTCGCTTGATCGCTCACATTGGCAGCCTTTGTGATGCAGACACTAGCCCCAACATAGGGGCAGAGCAAAGCTTTTGCGCAGCACATTTTTTAATTCGAATTTTCGATCCATGTCTTTATAGCCGTAAACTGATCAAGAATTAAGGCCCAAAAACAGCGGAAATCAGGTATTGCAGCTCAAGGTCATAGGTTCATAACCGGATTTTCGCTGTGTTGATGATCTAACCGCCAAACATGTCGCGCGGATCAAAATTGAGGATCATGTCCTGCCAGGTGGCGAATTTGTCTTTGGGCATGCGGTATGGCTGACATTGCCAGACGGCGCGCTTGGCAGCTTCTGCGGCAGGGCGAAAGAATGGTGAGCCGGAAAAATTGGCCAGTTCGGGTGGTTTTTCCAAGGTGCCATCTTCTTTGAACTTGATGCGCAATTTGACATTGAGGTCTCGCGAGCCAAGGCCACCGGTCGGGGGGCGCCAGCACTGGGAGATCTGCGCCTTGAACGCATCGATCTCATTGGCTGACATGGTATTGTCCTCACCATAGCGGCGTCCATAGTTGGGGGGATCGATCCGAGCTTGCCGGCGTGCACGCGGGGCTGGTTCCAGCTTCACCTTATAGGATGCTTTGGGTGTAGCTTTTTGGTCGGGCAGCTTGTTGAGCAAGGCGGCGATGTTTTCGGGGTCAAACTCGCTCTGGCGCTTCGTGACTTTTTTTCTCACGGGTTTGGGCGCTGGTTTTTTGGCCTTTACGATTTTCTTTTTCACCGGCTTTGGTTTGGGCTTCGGCTTGGCCACTTTTACAGGCTTTGGTTTTGGTTTTGGCTTGGGTTTGACGATTTTCTTGGGCGCAACCTTTTTAGCCACTTTCACCGGTTTTTTTGGCGCAGGTTTTTTGGCAACCTTTTTAGCGGGTTTCTTGGCGGGCTTTTTCTTTTTGACGACCACGGGAGGTTTTTTGGTTTTTTTTGCCTCTTTTTTGCCAGCCTTGATCTTGGTGAATTGCGAGGGGGTCATGATATCGACAGGCACAGTTGTTTTGGCAACGCGTTTTGGCGTGTCGCCACTGGCAAAATAGCCCAGCGCCCATGTCAGCAAAGCGACATGAAACAAAATTGATATGGTGATGGCCTTGCGCACTATATGGTCCTTAATCCCACTCTCTAAGCTCAGTTTCTAATCCCGGTTTTTGCCCCGGTCTTCAACCATTGTCCAGCGTATCGGTAATGACCGTGATGCGGGTGAAACCCGCTCGTGAAATACGCCCCATGACTTTCGATATTTCGCCAAACATCAGGTTTTTATCGCCTTGAATATAGATACGCTCCTTAAAGCCGCTTTTGGCGATGGCGTTGAGCTTGGCGATGATGTCATCCATTTTAATTTCGGTTTCCTGCAAAAAGATGCGCCCCTTGGCATCAAGCGAAATGACCAGTGGCTGCTTGCTGCCCTCAACCTGACCAGCTTCCGTTTTTGGTAGCTCGATGGGCACGCCAACCGTCATCAAAGGCGCAGTGATCATAAACACGATAAGTAGCACGAGCATCACATCAACAAAGGGCGTGACATTGATTTGCGTCATGGGCTGTGTACGCTGGCGGCGTTTGCGTCCGCTCGAACCAAGCCCGCAATCTCCAATATCCATACTCATGACTTTTCACTCCGCACATCGACCTGGCGTGACAAGATGGCCATGAATTCATTGGAAAAGCTTTCAAGACGGGCGATGTGCCGCGACACTTCATGTGAAAACTTGTTGTAAAAAATCACCGCTGGAATAGCCGCGAGCAGGCCAAGCGCCGTGGCGAACAAGGCTTCCGCGATGCCCGGCGCAACGACGGCAAGCGACGTGTTATTACTGGCCGCAATCGATTGAAAACTCGACATGATACCCCAGACGGTGCCAAACAATCCAACAAATGGTGCGGTGGAACCAACGGTCGCGAGAAACATCAAACGGCGCTCAAGTCGGTCAATTTCCGAGGTAATGGTGTTGTCCATGACCCTTTGTACGCGCATCAATACGCCGCCCGGCAAAGATTTGGCACCATCAATGGAGCGTTTCCATTCACGCATTGCGGCCACAAAAACGGCGGGCAGGGTCTGGTTGGTGCGCTGGGTGAGGACTTGATAAAGTTCGTCCAGATGTTGGCCGGACCAAAAGGCTTTTTCAAAATCATCGGCTTCTTTTTTGGCGTTCTTAAAGGTCACCGTCTTGTTGACGATCACCGCCCAACCCCAAACGGATGAGGCCAACAGTCCCACCATAACGATTTTAACAACGATATGGGCGGACAGGAACAAGGCAACAAAAGAGAGATCGGAGTGGGGCACTGCTGCGGCCAACCCTGCGATTATGGCACCTGTCATGACAATGATATCCCGTTCCTGTTATTGCTTAGGCCTGTTATTGTTTTTGGTCGCACGTTTTTTATTTCAAACTGGGGAACAACGGCTCATTGAGCCTATATAACCGATTCGGTCATTAAAAGAGAAATCGCCGCAAACACCTGCGCACGCAATACCCCTTTGACCATAACGGATCAGCCCCCCACATGCCGCGAATTTAGCCAGCCGAATCTGTCTAAACTAGGGCGTGCGCTATGGGGGAGGCGTTGGGGCTGTCAGTCTTCAATCTCGCTCCCCATCAATCGTAGGGTGCAATGCATTGC
>JAJRPI010000018.1 GCA_024280895.1 Alphaproteobacteria bacterium
AACATCAAAAACCCCGCAATTTGCGGGGTTTTTTTGTATCTGTCTCATCGTTATCCAAAAATGATACAGCGGTTAATACTCCATTGACCATGTTGCGCGACACAGGGCTGAAGAATTTTAGTGAAACCGTTCGAGTCGAAGGACCATAGTCAAATGAATCGCGGAAGAATTATCGTACTGGTAATGGCAGTAGCATGTGCTGGGCTAGCCATGCTGTTAATGAAAAATATGGTTAAGGGTCCCCAAACCAAGATTGTGAAACAAGAAGTTTCAGAAATCCAGGTCCTTGTCGCAAAAGCCGATATTGGCTTGGGTGGTCGCCTTAGACCTCATGATATGAAATGGCAGGCTTGGCCTGGTTCAGCCGCCAAAGGATATATTACCAAAAGACGTAATCCCAAGGCGATCAAGGAATTCACTGGTTCCATTGCACGGGTTTCAATCGGCCTTGGTGATCCGATCCGAGCCAAGAAGTTGGTCAAAGCCGACCAGGGTGGTGTCATGGCAGCGATCTTGCCGTCCGGTGTTCGTGCGATCTCTATTGAGGTTAGCAATGCAGCCGGGGTGAGTGGTCTTATTTTGCCAAATGATCGGGTCGATCTTATTTTGACGACCAAATCCGGACGTGGTGGTGATAAGAAATCGGCCAGTGAAACATTGTTAAATAATGTTCGGGTACTGGCAATCGGTACCACGTTCGAAACGAAAAATGGGCAAAAGTCCATGAAAGCCAAAACAGCGACATTGGCCCTAACACCAAATCACGTGGAAATTGTCACACAGGCCAGATCGCGCGGAAAAATCTGGCTATCACTGCGCTCCTTGACAGATTCAGCTGAAATCCAAGGTCCTTCCAAAAAACGTCAGGTCGGGTCTTCGAGCGTCAAAATGTTAAAATTTGGAGTAGCTTCTCAGGCATTTGGCGTCGAATAGGTTGCTCGCAACCATAGAGCATATCGACGCCTAGCGTTTGGTAAGTAGATATTATTTAAGAAGGTTTAGTGTGATGATGAAGATCAAGAACAAGCTGGCGACCCCTGTTTCGCTGATTGCCGCGGGACTTCTTGCAATGTCCGTTTTTATATTGCCTGGCGGTGCGCAGCTGCAAGCGGCTGAACCAGCGATGGGCAATAATGCCTCGATCCTTCGTATTTCGTCAATGGACGCCAAGAAGGGTGCGAAATATGTCAAGATCGGTCTTGGTAAATCCATGGTGCTGGAGCTTCCGCGTCCCGTTCGAGATGTGCTTGTATCCAATCCAAAATTGATGGATGCCGTTGTTCATACTTCTAACCGTGTCTATTTGATCGGCCTCAAGGTCGGCCAGGCCAACGCGTTCTTCTTTGATCGCGACGGCAAGCAAATCCTCACGCTTGAGGTGAGTGTCGAACAAGATATGGAACCGGTCAGACGTTTGTTGAGCCGCCTGATCCCAGGTAGCAATATCAATCTGGAAAGCATCAATAATAATGTCATTATGACGGGTTCGGTTCGCACTCCCGCCCAATCAAATCGCGCCTCTGATATTGTTGGTCGCTTTATCGCCAAAGGCGGTAAGGAAAAAGAAGGTGCCAAGCGCGTCGTCAATATGTTGGCGGTCGAAGCACGTGAGCAGGTCATGCTCCAGGTGAAAGTCGTGGAGATGAACCGTGAAATCATCAAGCAGCTGGGTGTCGATATTGGCGCCGTGGCAAATGCTGGCAACCTGGCTTACAGATTGCTCTCCACTACGCCATTTTCAGCACTTGGTAAAAACGTCATCGAAGGTGCCACGCTGAATGGTTTGCCGATGGCAAATGGCGGCTTGATTACTGGTGGAACAAATAAGTTCTCAGTCAATGCGATGCTCAAAGCAATGGAGCGCAATGGCATGACCCGTACGCTCGCAGAACCTAATCTGACAGCGATTTCGGGTGAAACTGCAAAGTTCCACGCAGGGGGTGAATTTCCAATTCCCGTTTCATCGGACAATAATTCGATCTCTGTCGAATGGAAGAAATTTGGTGTTTTGTTGAACTTCACGCCGGTTGTCTTGTCAGAAGGTCGGATCTCCTTGCAGATCAAGTCCGAAGTCAGTGAATTGTCGCAAGAAGGCGCTATTCAGGTCGGTGGTATCACGCTGCCGGCAATCGCCACGCGCAATGCTGAATCAACAGTCGAGTTGCCAAGTGGTGGATCGCTGATGATGGCGGGCCTTATATCGTCGAAAACACGTCAGGCCGTTAATGGTCTTCCGGGTCTCAAAAACCTGCCAGTGCTTGGTACACTTTTTAGAAGTCGTGACTATGTCAAACAGGAATCTGAGCTGACGATTATTGTCACCCCTTATATTGTCAAGCCGGTTTCAACTAGCAAATTGACATCCAGCGATGTGGGTTTTGCCGAGGCCTCTGACGGCAAAGCTAATCTGCTAGGTCATCTCAACCGCATTTACGGGCGCCGTGGACGTATGCCACGCGGACGCCAACACGGTGATTATGGTTTCATCGTCGAGTAATTACGGGAATTTCAAGGAGTATTTTCGATGTTTATTGTGCAGCCCCAGATGCTTTCCAGTAAGAAAGCGCTTTTGAGCAAGAGAAGTTTTATGAGCAAAAAATCGATGATGATCAAGATAACTGTCGGATGTATTTTGGCAGCTGGTCTGGCCGGGTGCGAGGCTTATAAGGACAGGCCAATCAAAGTGGGTAAATTGCTTATCACAAATTCAAAAGGAAATCACCCAATCAGGGTTTCCAAGCAGATGATCAAGATGCACATTCCTGTTCGTCGTGGGGACTATGGTCTCAATGCTGAAAAGAAAATGGAACTGGGCAATTTTGTCGACCAGTACCGCCGTGAAGGGGAGGGGCGTTTGATATTGTCCGCTCCGGCAGGGCAGCCAAACGAAGTGGCCGCTTTCAATGTCTTGAACGATGTGAGAGCCAGCATGAAATCTCATGGCATCGTGCGCCAGATGGTCAGGCTTTCTCCCTACACGCCAAAAGGTGATCCAGAAGCGCCAATTGTTGTTTCTTATCTTGGCTATAAAGCCGAGGGGCCTAAATGTGGTCCTTTGACAAGAGACTTGGGTGGTGAGAGACGCAATCTTCCTTATGAGCAACATTCGTGTGCGACACAAGCCAATATAGCGGCGATGGTTGCCAACCCTAAAGACCTAGTTGAGGCCCGTGACGAGTCACCTCGCTCTGGCGAACGCCGGGATCAGCTGTGGGATAAATATGTGAGCGGCGATAGCACAGTAACGAAGAAATCCAGCGATCAGAAGAAAACTCTAAGCAGTTCGGTAGGAAACTAATATGAGCAGCGTCGAATATACAGAAGCCGAAACCAGGATCGAGAGCGATCGTAGCCAGCGGAAATCTTCGCAGGAATCAATGGATCGGTCCCGTGTGGTGCCTCGCATCACCATTCAGGCATTTTGCGAAAACGAACAGACTGGCGAAGCGATTTCCAACGCTTCAGCCGATCGGCGGCTCGCAAAGTCACATGTAACGGTACAGATGGGGGGCGCACGCGCTGCCAACAGCTTTTATCAAAGCGCGCCAACTCCCAATCTGATTATCATCGAAAGTCAGGCTGAACGTGAGGCGATGTTGGTTGATCTTGATAAGCTTGCTGAGTCATGTGATGCAGGCACCAAGGTACTTGTCATTGGCACCGTCAATGATGTGGTGCTGTATCGCTCGTTGATGCAGCGCGGGGTCAGTGAATATATGGTAGCACCGCTCGAGCCCTATCAGGTGATCGAGGCGATTGCCAATCTGTATGCTGATCCAGATGCAGAACCAGTTGGCCAAATCATTGCTTTTGTTGGGGCAAAGGGTGGTTCAGGTTCTTCAACGATTTGTCACAATACGGCCTGGGCAATGTCAAAAATTACCGATACAGATGTTGTGATCTCTGATTTTGATCTGGCATTTGGCACGGCTGGTCTCGACTTTGATCAAGACCCTGTGCAGGGGATCGCGGACGCTTTGTCTGCGCCTGAGCGTCTTGATGAAGTTCTACTTGATCGCCTGCTCACCAAATGTTCTGAAAATCTTAGTCTTTTTGCAGCGCCAAGTACTCTTGATAATGTCTATGATCTATCGGAAAAACAGTGTTCAACCGTGATCGATGTCATGCGCTCTAATCTGCCTTATGCCTTTGTGGATGTTCCTCACATGTGGACAGGCTGGTCACGTCAAATGCTGGTTCACGCTGATGATATTATCATCACGGCGACCCCAGACCTTGCCTCGTTGCGCAATACAAAAAATCTGATTGATTTGATTGGCAAAGAGCGCACAAATGATTCTCCCCCGCACATTGTGCTCAATCAGGTCAACATCCCCAAAAAGCCTGAGATTTCAGTTGCTGATTTCAATAAATCTCTTGATCGGGACGTTGATATTGTCATTGATTTCAATCCGCAGCTTTTTGGAACCGCAGCCAATAATGGTCAAATGATTTTGGAGTTTGAGCCCAAAGCCAAAGCTTCAGAACAATTTAATGATCTTGCGTCAAAGATTGCAGGTATATCCGATCAAAATGTGGAAAGTGGATCAGCTTTTGCAAAACTTCTCGGGAAGTTAAACCGCAAATAACAGGATGAGAATAGATGTTTGGCAAACGAAGCGATACTGATAGTTCAGCAAATGGACGGGCCATTACCCCCGTGCAATCAAATACCAGTTCTCCCGCATTGGCGGAGCAGGTTCTTGATGTGATTGCCGAGGCCCCGGTCCCGGCAACTGAATCGGTAGCAAAGGTCGAAGAGGCCGCCGTTGAAGAGAACGTGCGCACATCTGAATATTATTCGGTTAAGACCACCGTCTTTAACGCTCTTATCGATACCATCGATTTGGCGCAACTCTCGCAGGTGGAAAAAAGCGTTGCCCGGGACGAGATCAGAGATATCGTTACAGAAATCTTGTCGATCAAGAACGTCATCATGTCGATTTCCGAGCAGGAAGAGCTGCTTGAGGATATTTGCAATGACGTGCTTGGATATGGTCCTTTGGAGCCACTTTTGGCCCGCGACGACATCGCCGATATTATGATCAATGGTGCCCATACCTCCTATATCGAGGTCAATGGCAAGATGCTGAAAGCGGGCATTCAATTTGCTGACAATGCCCAGCTTATGAATATTTGCCAGCGGATCGTTTCGCAGGTTGGCCGACGTGTTGACGAATCAAGCCCTATTTGCGACGCGCGTTTGCCTGATGGCTCTCGTGTCAACGTGATCGCGCCGCCCCTTTCGATTGATGGGCCTTGCCTGACTATTCGTAAGTTTAAGAAGGATAAGCTGACCCTGGCGCAGCTGGAGAGCTTTGGCTCGATCACGCCTGAAGGCAGGACGATCCTTGAAATTATTGGCCGGGTTCGCTGCAATGTGGTTATTTCGGGAGGTACGGGTTCTGGTAAAACAACCCTTTTGAACTGTATGACCGCTTCCATTGATTTGGATGAACGCATCATTACTTGCGAAGATAGTGCCGAGCTGCAATTGCAGCAGCCTCACACGGTGCGCCTTGAAACTCGGCCCCCCAACCTTGAAGGGGAAGGGGAGATTACCATGCGTGATCTTGTCAAGAACTGCCTGCGTATGCGCCCGGAAAGAATTATTGTTGGTGAGGTTCGTGGCCCTGAAGCCTTTGACCTTTTGCAGGCGATGAATACCGGTCATGACGGATCGATGGGAACGCTGCATGCGAACTCTCCGCGCGAAGCCATCTCTCGTCTTGAAAGTATGATCATGATGGGCGGATTTTCGCTGCCATCAAGGACCATCCGCGAAATGATTGTTGGTTCAGTCGATGTCATCGTACAAGCCTCGCGCATGCGTGATGGTTCGCGTAAAATTACCCATATTACCGAGGTGATCGGTATGGAGGGCGATGTGCCAACCCTGCAGGATCTGTTTGTCTACGAGATGAACGGAGAAGATGACGACGGTAAAATTATTGGCCAGCATCGTTCAACCGGGATCGCTCGACCAAAATTTTGGGAACGCGCACAATACTTTAACGAACAACACCGATTGGCCAAAGCATTGGCAGACGCCGAGACGGGCAGCGGATTTGGGAACAATAACGAGGAGGCGAGTTTTGTTTAGCTCTGAGATGATACAATTTGCCGTCATTATACTTGGCGCGTTGGCGGTTGGCGGCTTTGTCTATGCCATAGCGACACCCTATTTTAATGGCGAGAAAAAAGCCGGACAGCGCGTTGCCGGTCTAAGGTCCGAGAAAACAGATCGGTCACGATATTCGCCTGAGCAAAAGCGCCGCAAGGCCGTGCAGGATGTGTTGGAAGAACTGGATAGTCGCCAAAAAGAAAACGCCAAGATCTCCATGCGTCAGCGACTTTTGCAAGCTGGTTTCAGCATCAGCCCGATCACCTTTTATATGATCAGCGCGTTGAGTGCGATTGCCTTGGGTGTGGTTACATATATATTCGTGGGCGAGAGCGTTGCGCTTTATGCGACGGGCGCTGCGATCTTTGCTGGCGGCATTGGCTTGCCACGTTGGGTCGTCAATTTTCTATCCGCCCGTCGGCAACGAAAATTTGTTAGCCAACTTGCCAACGCCATTGATATTATTGTGCGCGGTGTAAAAACCGGTTTGCCGCTGAATGATTGTATCGGTATTATTGCGGCAGAATCTCCCGCGCCGCTCGGTCAGGAATTTGCCAAGATCGTTGAGGAACAACGTATTGGTGTGACCTTGGCGCAGGGCATTGAGCGCATGTATGAGCGCATGCCGTTGCAAGAGGTCAGCTTTTTATCGATCGTCATCTCCATTCAGTCTGCAGCCGGCGGTAACCTGGCAGAAGCTTTGCAGAATTTGTCCAATGTTTTGCGTGAGCGCAAAAAACTGGAAGGAAAAGTGCGGGCGTTTTCTCAAGAAGCCAAATCATCTGCGGCGATTATTGGTTCACTGCCCATCTTGGTGATGGGGGCCGTTTATATGTCGAAACCAGATTATATCATGATCCTTTTCAACGAACGTTCAGGAAATATGATGCTGGCGGGTAGCGCGGTGTGGATGCTGATGGGCGTTCTCATGATGCGCAAAATGATTAATTTCGACTATTAGCCATTGTCAATTCGTGCGTTTTGCGCGCTGCTTGAACGTGGCGGGACGATTGATTTATTCGGGACTTCTAATGAGGCTCGATCACATTTAAAAACACAGGTCAGGTGATCATGTATAATTTTATTGATCAGTTTTTCACAGTCGAGATTGCCATTATGGCGCTCATCGGCCTTGCCACATTTGGCACGATTATAACCATTGTGGGGCCACTGCTATCTGGCAGTAAGCTGAACACCAGGATGAAATCGGTGTCCACTGAGCGCGATGTCTTGCGCAAGGCCCGTCTTGCCGAACTCAAAGCTGGCAATGGCACTTTGCGTCATGAAAACCAGGGGCCCGTCAAGGCGATTGTTGAAATGCTACATCTCGACAAAGCGCTTGATCCCGAAAAAACCCGCGAGAAACTGAAATCCGCCGGGTTACGCGGCCCCGCGCCTCTCATGATGTTTATGTTTTTCCAGATTGTCATGCCCGTTCTGGTGGGCATTGGCACAATACTCTATCTGACCTACCTTAATGATCATGGCTATGAGCCTACGATGAGGATTGGTCTTAGTATTGGTGCAGCGCTGATTGGTTATTATCTGCCGACTGTGTTTGTTTATAATATTGTGCAAAAGCGCAAGGACTCTATCAGGAAAGCGTGGCCAGATGCCCTCGATCTGCTGCTGATTTGTGTGCAGTCTGGAATGTCAATCGAAGCGGCGTTCAAACTGGTATCTTCGGAGATTGGCACGCAGTCAATCCCGCTGGCGGAAGAGCTGACCTTGACCACTGCCGAGATGTCCTATTTGCAAGAGCGTCGCCAAGCCTATGAAAATCTGGGTATTCGTACCGGACTTGAGGGGGTTAAATCAGTGACCACTTCCTTGATGCAGGCCGAACGCTACGGTACGCCGCTTTCACAAGCGCTAAGGGTGCTGGCACAAGAAAACCGCGATATGCGCATGGCAGAAGCCGAGCGAAAAGCGGCTGCTCTGCCGCCAAAACTTACGGTGCCGATGATTACCTTTTTCTTGCCGGTTCTGTTCGTTGTTATTTTGGGACCTGCAATTATTCAGGCTCTAGCAACTCTCAAATAAGCCGCGAAATCCCTACAAGAATTCGAAGCACCAGTGACCAGGCGGTTGCTGGTGCTTTTTTGGCGGCTTGCCCCTAATATCGTGCTCGTTCTATCATGCAGGTATATTGCTGCAACCAGATGGAACATGTCATGCCTCATATATTCAACTCACGTCTGCAAATGACTGTCGCTCTTGGCATCTTACTGGCCTTGTTTGCGCATCCGGTATCCGCGAGGGCGGGCCAGTCCAGCCAAGAGTTGACTGCCTTACAAAAGATCATAGCTGGAAATCATCGGGCCAAGCGCAATAGCGTGCGCGATGTCTATCGGCATCCCTTTGAGACCTTGAAATTCTTCGGCCTGAAGCCTGGCATGACCGTCGTTGAGATATGGCCTGGTGGTGGTTGGTATAGCGATATCATCGCCCCTTATGTCAAAAAACACGGTACATATTACGCGGCTGGCCGTAATCAAGATACTGGTAATAAACGCATTCTGGCATCGATCAAACGCTATGATGCCAAGCTGAAGGCGCGCCCCGATCTGTTTGGAGGCGTTATCGTCACCCAGCTTTCGCAAAAGAAGACCAATATCGCTCCGCCCGGTTCTGCCGATCTGGTGCTGACCTTCCGCAATATTCATAACTGGGTGAAATTTGGCTTTGAGCGCACGGTGTTTGAGGCGATGTTCAAGGCTCTGAAACCTGGAGGCGTACTCGGTGTGGTTGAACACCGCGAAGACCCGGAAGAATTTCCTGACCCCCAGACCTTGTCTGGATACGCGCAAGAGCAGCAGGTCAAGGATATGGCCGCAGATGTCGGCTTTGAGTTCGTGGCCGCTTCACAGATCAACGCCAACCCAAAGGATACGCGCAAGCACCCCAAAGGCGTTTGGACGTTGCCGCCAACCCTGCGACTTAAAGATCAGGACCGCGAGAAATATCTGGCAATCGGCGAGAGTGATCGCATGACACTGGTGTTCCGCAGACCGCTCAAATGACGAACGAGCGATTTGCGTGTTGAACTTTGCGGTTGATTAACACGGCTATTCACGCCATGAGTGCCTCTCGCATCCAGTGGATCAATTGATAAAGCAGCTCACAATTGTTTGTCACAATCATCAATATTATTGCACCGGTGTTTATCGTTATTGGTGCGGGTTATCTTGCCGTTAAGAGCAAGCTGATGAGTGATGATATGGTGGATGGCCTGAACCGCTTTGTCGTGCTGTTTGCCATCCCTTGTCTGTTGTTCAATGCAACCTCTACGCTGGACCTTGGTGCAGCTTATAGCTGGCGCGTATTGATCTCATTTTACACGGGTGCGGCGCTTAATTTCGTGATTGTCACCACCCTTGCCATCAAGCTGTTTCACCGCCCGCCCGGTGAAGCAGTGGCGATTGGCTTTGGGGCGCTGTTCTCTAATTTGCTATTACTCGGCCTGTCCATTTCGGAGCGCGCATATGGGGTGGAAAGCCTTGATCCAGCCTATGCTATTATTTCCCTTCATGCGCCGTTTTGTTATCTGCTTGGCATCACCGCCATGGAGTTTATGGGGGCCCGTGGTCCGACTGTTTTGGGGACGGCACATATTATCGTCAAGGCCATGTTTCGCAACAGTTTGATGATCGGTCTGGGGCTTGGGTTTGCGGTTAATTTGAGCGGTTTGGCGTTGCCAGATGTTGCGCAATCGGCGGTTGACATGATCAGCCGCGCCGCGTTGCCAGCCGCCCTGTTCGGGCTTGGGGGCGTGCTGACACGCTATGTTGTGTCTGACACAATCTATGAGGCTGGCATGGTTTCGAGCTTGTCACTGATCTTGCACCCGACCATCGCTTATGGTCTTTGTCTGTTGCTGGAGGTACCAGAAACCACTACGCGCTCGGTGGTTTTGCTTGCCGCAATGGCGCCAGGGGTGAATGCCTATCTGTTTGCCGCCATGTATAACAAGGCCCTCAACACGGCAGCCAGCGCCGTCATACTGGGCACCTCATTTTCAGTGATCACCATCAGCATCTGGTTATGGATTTTGGGGTGAGTGCAAATAAACAACCCCGAACCAGATATTGGTACGGGGTTGTTGATGCTTGGCATTATTAACGGCTGTTTATTGGCGGGCCGAATCCAGCTGCATAGGCGCACCGATGCTTGCTGTTGTGGCGGGACCGTCATTGAGGTTACCAGCCATCGTATTGGCGATGGGCGGCGTGGTTTCATCGGTCAGCTCAATACCGTCTTGAGGGGTTGTTGTGGACAGCATGGTTTTTAGATAAGCGATGTTTTTCTTGGCTTGAGCCGGCGGCAGGTCGGTTGTTGCCATTGCTTGTGCTTCATCATATTTGCCTTGCAAGGCCAGAACGAGCGCCAGGTTCTGGCGCAAACGGGCGCCAAAGCGGCCACTGTCATCGGCATTGCGCAATAGGTTCTCGGCTTCATCAGGCTTGCCTCCAAGGGCAATCGAGAGCGCCAGATTGTTGAGAACAGAGGCTTTTTTGGGAGCCAGCTCGCGCGCCTGCTGGAAATAGCTGGTGGCTTTATCATAAGAGCCATTGCGCGCCTCGATGGTGCCAAGGGCCGACAGGGTATGCCAGTTTGGAGCAGCTTTTTTCTCTATGCGACCAAGCACTCTTTGAGCTTGCAGGGTTTTGCCAGATCCAAGTAGTAAACGCCCATATTCAGATGCGATGATGGGATGTTCGGGATTGGCTTGATAGGCACGGTACAAGACATTGACCGCTTGTTGCTGCATGCCAAGGGAGCGCAGAGAATAGACATAGTTGATGGCAACCTCGCTATTGGCGGGGTTTTTATTAAAGGCCTTGGATAATCTGGTTGTTTTGTTGGCCAGAGGGCTTGCTTTGAGGGGTAATTGCGCACGGGTCGTGTGTTTGGCAGGGCTAATGCGTTTGAGGCTACCAGTGACGCCTGGGCCCCGCGACTTCTTTGAGTTTGTACATCCCGTTAACAACAAAACCACCGCCATGCTCGAGAGTAGAGCGGCCGTCTGAAAACCAAAAGATCGATTCCGTACCATGTGCTATTCCTGACTGATAGATGGACGCAATACAGACTGAAACATAAATAATAATGGTGACCTTAGAGGCGAACTCTTAAGAAATCGCTTAAACACGGGTTAATATGAAGCCTTCTTGATCATCACCTTTGTCATTGATGACGATCTGGGCCGGTTGGTATTATCCATATGGACTTCAAGCGCTCATATGTTAAAAATGAAAGCTATGAACAAACACGACAGCAAAAAACGCAAAAGTAATCTCATGAATGTGCTCTTGTCAAAGAGCTCAAAAGTGAAAACCATTCCAATATTCTTTGCGGCCCCCGGGTCTCTTGGAAAAGATCTGGAAGCTTTGACAAAACAGCAAAGAGCCTGGCTGCAGGATACTGGCTGGAAATCTGACAAGGGGTCGATTTCGATCCTGCCTGGCACCGATGGCCTCGTTGGCGGCGTTGTGCTTGGCCTTGGTGGTATACGTGACAAGGCCGAGATGGCTCTGTTGATTGGTCAGCTGGCACGCTCCATTCCCGCTGGTGCCTATCATTTTCATGAGGATCCGCCAGACGCAGAACTTTCCGCGATCAGCTGGTTGATGGGAGGCTATTATTATGATCGATATAGCGACCGGCATGGGCGTCTTGTCCGTCATCTAAGGCTGCCCGAAGGTGTCGACAAGGACAATGTCATGCGCATTGTCAATGGCATGGTGCTGGGGCGTGATTTGATCAATACACCACCCAATGATCTGGGACCAGCCGAGTTGTCCGCTGCCGCTCAGCACATTGCGGATCAGCATGGTGCTGAATTTAAAGAGATTGTCGGCGACGATTTGTTGCGCGAAAACTATCCGCTCATTCATGCGGTTGGCCGCGCGTCTGATCGCCCGCCAAGGCTTATCGAGCTTCGTTGGGGCGAAAGTCATCATCCCAAGGTGACGCTGGTTGGCAAGGGCATCACCTTTGATACGGGCGGGCTTAATCTTAAGCCCGGCAATTCCATGGCCTTGATGAAAAAGGACATGGGAGGAGCGGCGACCGTGTTGGCTCTTGCCATGATGATCATGAGCGCTGATCTGCCGGTTTGCCTGCATGTGCTGGTGCCAACTGCGGATAATAATGTTGGGCGCGATGCGTTTCGGCCCTCCGATGTGATCGCCAGTCGCCAGGGTATGAGCGTCGAGATCGGCAACACCGATGCCGAGGGCCGCTTGGTGCTGGCCGATGCGCTGGCCAAGGGCGATGAAGACGAGCCTGAATTGATGATTTGTATTGCCACATTGACGGGGGCAGCGCGTGTTGCTCTTGGCGTTGAGGTGCCGCCCTTTTATGTTGATAATGACGATATAGCACAGGCGTTATATCAGGTTTCACTCGAGACACGCGACCCCTTGTGGCGAATGCCGTTCTGGAAACCTTATGATGCGCAATTGGCAAGCAAGATCGCTGACGTCAATCATATTACAGATTCAGGATTTGGCGGCAGTATAACCGCTGGCCTGTTCCTGAAGCGCTTTGTGACCAAGGCCACGGACTTTATCTTTTTGGATATTTATGGCTGGGTGCCGCAAGATCGCCCTGGCAAGCCTCGCGGTGGAGAACCGCAAAGCGCACGCGCCTTGTTTGAATTTTTAAAAAATCGTTATGGAAAACGGCAAGCATGAATAATACCAGCAGTAAGGATCGCTCACAAGTGCCATTGGATGCCCGCACCAACGCCTATCGTTTGGATTGCGCCGCCGCTCATTTGCGCGGAATGGTCAAAGCCCCAAACTATGTTGAGGGTCATATATCCCGTATCACAGCTGCCAAGGTGGCGTTACACAAAGGCCCCGATTTAGGCGCGGCGGTTGTTAGTGAACTCATTTTTGGGGATGATGTGACGGTCTATGACGAGGCGGGAAACTGGGCCTGGGTTCAGAATAATCGCGACGGCTATGTGGGCTATGTGCCAGCTGGCTGTCTGTCCCCCGACTTGCTGCAACCGACCCATAAGGTTACGGCTCTTTCAACCTTTGCTTATGGTGCCGCTGATCTCAAAACCCCGTTACCCTGTAAGCTTTACATGAATTCCCGATTGCACATTGTGGAGCGCGAGGGCGACTATATGCGCCTGCATGATGGCCTTTATGTGTATCGCCGACATGTGGGCGAGCTGCAAGAAGTGGCTGATGACTTTGTCTCGGTTGCAGAGCGTTATCTGGAGGTGCCCTATCTTTGGGGCGGCCGCACTTGTGACGGGATTGACTGCTCTGGATTGGTGCAGATCGCCTATGAATTTGCCGGTTTATCGTGTCCGCGTGATAGTGATATGCAGCAGTCTCTTGCCGGGCGTGCCCTTGATCTTGGCGGCATGGAAGAGATGCAGCGAGGGGATCTGGTATTTTGGCCGGGCCATGTCGCCATAATGGTGGACGATGCCATGCTCTTGCACGCCAATGCCCGTGATATGGCGGTCAGTGTTGAACCCTTTTTCGCGGCTGTCACCCGCATAGCCTCGCGCGGCGATGGCGATGTCATGACCATTTTGCGCCCCCCAGCCTTGTCGGCTGGCGAACTGGCTGAATAATGTCGGGCAGGGGAAGCTTATGTTCTTCCACTCAATTTAATTTACAAGAGTTGATCTATTTCAAGGAGATCAATTTGAACTGGCGATACTATCTTGGCAACGAAGATAGAAAAGAGCCAGTCAAATCATGAAATCCGAGCACCTGAAATATGCTTTGAGCGAAGTACCACGCTATACGAGTTACCCAACAGCGGCGCAATTTGGCGAACTTGGTGAGCCACAATATCTGCAATGGCTTGGGGAGTTGAGTGTGGATCAACCGATTTCGCTTTATGTGCATGTGCCGTTTTGCCATGAGATGTGCTGGTATTGCGGCTGTCACACGACGATTGTTGCTGGGTATGATCGGGTCGGAGCCTATTTCAAGACCTTGATGCTTGAAGTGGAACTACTGGCGGCGGCCTTGCCGTTCAAAGCGCAAATCTCTCATCTGCATTTTGGGGGTGGCACGCCAACGATCTTGTCACCCGAGCATTTTGGCGCGTTCATGGCCCAGTTGGGAGCGCATTTTACGTTTATTCCAGATGCTGACTTGGCCGTAGAGATGGACCCGCGCACGCTGACACCTGAAATAATCGAGGCGCTTGCAAGTTCCGGTATCAATCGCGCCTCGCTTGGCGTGCAGGATTTTTCGCCTCATGTGCAGGCCAATATTCACCGTATTCAGCCGTTTTATATTGTTGATCGCTCTGTCAAATGGCTGCGTGCCGCCGGTATCAATGCCATCAATTTTGATCTGATGTATGGCTTGCCATATCAAAAGCCCTCGGATGTGGAACGTACGGTCAAGCGGGCACTGTCGCTGCAACCTGATCGCATTGCCATGTTTGGCTATGCGCATGTGCCCTGGTTCAAAAAGCATATGCAGGTGATATCGGACGACAGCCTGCCTGATGTGCTGGAGCGTTACGCAGAGGCGCAGCTGGCGGCTGATTTGATCAAGCAGCACGGCTATCAGGAAATCGGCTTTGATCACTACGCCAAGCCTGATGATGCCATGTCAATCGCAGCGCGTGATGGATACTTGAAGCGAAACTTCCAAGGCTATACGGTGGATGAAGCCGACATCATGCTGGGACTTGGGGCCTCTTCGATTGGCCAGATGCCGCAAGGTTATGTGCAAAATGCCCCCAAATTGAACGAGTGGCGCGAGACGGTCGAAGCGGGCCGCCTGACGGTCGTACGAGGCTTGGCAATCACCAGTGATGACAAGTTCATCCGTGCGGCCATCGAAAAAGTCATGACGGACCTGGCTCTGGACATGGAAGCACATTGCGCCGAACATGATCGCCCGATCACAGCGCTGGACCAGGCATTGCCAAAATTGCAATGGCTGCAAGCAGACGGGCTTGTCATTTTGGATCATCGCCAGCTGACAGTCGTTGAGCCACAAGGGCGCCGCTTTTTGCGCTCTATTGCAGCAAGCTTTGATCGATACTGGACCCCCAGTAAGTCAAAACACTCTAAAGCTGTTTAGACAACAACAGGAGATTGCATGCAAAAAAAGCCCGGATATTACACATTGCTGATAGTTGGCTGGATATTTCTCGTGCTTAGTGTCGGGTTGATTTTGTGGAGCTGGTGGATGGTGTCGCAGCCATTCGAGGTCTACCAAATCAATGGTGATTTCTTGTGGCGAATCTTCACAGTTTCGGGGGTTCTGGCTGGGACGGCGCTGGGGCTTTTGTGCACGGGATACTTTCTGCAATGGCGTCAATTACGTCGCTAGCAGATCGAAACAATGTAGTAAATGTACCTATTCCGGCACACAGATTTTGCCTTGCATTGCGGCTTTAAGCGTATTGAGCAGCAAGATGAAGATCAGCACGCCAGTGATCACATAAAGAGTGATACCTGCCGTTTTCATATAAGTCAGACCAGAGAGTTCATAAAATTTGAACGTCGCCAGGGTCAGCGCTGCCATGGGGAATGAGTAAGCCCACCACGGTAATCCGAATTTGAGCTTTGCCAGCAGGTTGAATTTGGTGGCCAGCAGCAGCAGAAACAAAACGCCCGCATAATACAAGAAATGCGCAAACGGATCGATGGTGGTGGCGTTGGTGAGGCTTGTATAGGATAAAAACCCTACAGCTGGCGGCGCGATCAGAATAAACAGGGTCGGCAGCAAGCGTTCCGGCAGGGGAGTGTGAAAAATCAGGCGATTAAAGATGATGGCTTGCAAAATGATCCAGAACAGCAGACCAAACGAGAAGAAAAACCAGCTGATTTCAGTAAAGCCGTGAGCCATGCCGGCGACGGGCACCAGTATATTGCCAACGGCCGGGATAAACCAGGCCGGGTTGAGATGTTGTTCCTTAAAATGGACTTGCTTGATCCAGTAGCGGATCACCGATAGTGCGGTGATCAATTGAATGGTCGCGCCAGTGATCCAGACCCACAGCGATAGCTGTTTGTTGATCGCCAAAAAACATATGGAAAGAATGAGCATGGAAATGCTGATGGCGGGGAAGAACGACAGTTTGATGGGATGATTCCATTCCGCCTTCACGGCTGCTGGATAGCGGAGCAGCTTGAGCAGATAGATCGCCAGTAAAAACATGAACATCCCCGAGGCGAAGGTGATGGTTGCCGTGCTGAGTGTATTCGTCCAGCCCAGGATCATTTCCAGCTTGTGGGTGGCAATCCCAAAACCACCAAGTCCCATAATCAATGCAAAAATATTGATAGGAAAATGTTCGAGCCGACTCTTTGCCGGTTTATCACAGAGTGTGTTGCTCATAGTCGGGTCTCTTCCGTTCAAGATTTGGATTTACAGCGGGAAAACTCCCGGAGAAACAAGATATCACCATATAAATATTCACTAATACGAATATTAGTCAACTGCCGCAATGTCGCGCTGGTCGGGGCCTTTGAGACTGGGGCTGATTTACGGGACTGGCACATGTCATGGTGTGAACAAGATCATCACCTCCCGTCAATCATCAAATGAGGCCTATAGTAATCAGATTGGGTGCGACAAAGCCATGATCAATGGGTTTGAAGAAGCGGAACAGGCAAAATGGGTGAGCAATGACATGATGCAAAGACTGATGGGTAAAATTTTACAACCAATCTGGCGCTTGACGCGGGGCTTGACCCTTGGTGTTCAGGGCTTGGTCATTGATGAAAATGATCAGGTTTTACTGGTGCGTCATGGCTATCGGCCAGGCTGGCATTTGCCGGGCGGCGGGGTTGAGCGGGGCGAAACCATTCTTCAGGCACTAGAGCGTGAATTAGACGAAGAAGTGAGCGTTAAGCTCACGCAAATACCCAAACTGCATGGCATTTTCGCCAATTTCACCCATTTCCCCGGCGATCATATTGCCATCTATATCGTGCGTAACTGGCAGCAAACCGATATTCCACAGCCAAATGTGGAAATATTGGAACAAAAATTTGTGCCCCTTGATAAGTTGCCAAGTGAGCTTGTGGCGGGTGCTGGCAATCGTATTCGCGAACATTTTGAGGGTGTTGCGGTCTCTCCGGGCTGGATTGAGGACAAAACATAGCGCGGCTTGAGGGACACAGCAGGAATAAAAATCTCCCATCGAGAGGGGGGTTGCTTCCAAATATGTCAATTTTTTGGCAAAGTTAGTCACTTATTAAAGTTTTCAGATTGGTAAACCGTGACGATAACGAAGGATGCTCTTGAAGCGTATTCCCATTATGAAGACAATCGTGTGGGATTTCATGTTGAGCACGAAAGCAATATATTTCGCCTGAAAATAACAGGCGAGTGGACGATCCGGGAGGTTGCGCAGCTGCAACGCGAGATCGACGCTATTCTTATGCCCTCTACACTTTTTTCTGACCATGTCGGCGAAATCGAACTTGGTGGATTGTTAAAGCTTGATGTTGCGGGCGCCTGGTTGATCAATAGCACACGTAAAAAATGGTCGAGACGTGGCCTCAAAACAAGGTTTGCGGGCGCGCGCTCAGAACATCACATTTTGATAGATGAGGTGCGGCGCTCGGACAAAGCTGGACAACCCCAGCAACGGCAAAAGAGCCCCTTTCAAAGATCTCTTGATGATGCCCTCAAGGGCATTGGTGGCATTGGCAGTGATGCGTTGATGATCCTCGGGTTCCTTGGCACCATCGCAGCGACATTCACTCATAGCCTTTTACACCCCAAAAGATTCCGTTGGGTGGCCTTTGTTCACCAGCTTGAGCATGTGGGTTTTCGCGCTATTGGTATTGTCAGCCTGATCTGTTTTTTGATCGGCGCGGTGATATTACAACAGGGCGTTGTGCAGCTTAGCTATTACGGAGCCGAACCGCTGGCGGTGAATATGCTGGCCGTTTTGTCGTTGCGTGAGGTTGGCGTTTTGTTGACAGCGATTATCGTTGCCGGGCGCTCTGGTTCCGCCTTTACTGCGGAAATCGGTTCGATGAAAATGCGTGAAGAAATCGATGCTATGCGTATCATTGGCCTCGATCCCATTGAGGTTTTGGTATTGCCACGGGTGTTGGCCCTGGTGGTCGTGGTGCCGCTTTTGGCCTTTGTGGGAGACATGATGTGTCTGCTTGGTGGTGCTATGATGGCGTCGTTTTATCTGGGCCTTGACTGGGCTGGATATGTGGACAATCTGCACGCATCAGTGACCATGAACCATTTTCTGGCTGGCATGATCAAGGCGCCGTTCGTGGCTTTGATCATCGGTATTGTTGGCTGTATGGAGGGCTTTAAAGTCGAAGGGTCGGCTGAAAGCCTAGGTTATCACGTGACGGTTTCGGTGGTCAAAGCGATCTTTTTGGTGATCATTGTCGATGCGGTCTTCGCAATGTTTTTAGCTGCGATTGGATTTTAGAAGATGAGCCAAGCCAATCAGCAAGCGGCTAAACCCAAATCGCGCGAAGCGGTCATATCGGTTCGAAATCTTTCCAAGGGTTTCGAGCAACAGATTGTTTTCGACAAGCTTAGTCTGGATGTTTTTCGCGGCGAGGTGCTGGGTATTGTGGGGGGGTCTGGCACGGGTAAATCGGTGCTGATGCGCTGTATCACGGGGCTCATGCCGTATAAGAAGGGCACGATAGAAATTTTTGGCAAGGATGTGGAAGCACTCAGCCAAAGCGAGCGGATCGCCATGGATACGAGACTGGGGGTCTTGTTTCAAGATGGTGCCTTGTTTGGAGCTTTGACGGTGTTGCAAAATATTCAGGTGCCTATGCGCGAGCATCTCGATATGCCAAAATCAATGATGGATGAGCTGGCATTGATCAAGTTGAAAATGGTTGGATTACCCGCCAATGCGGCCTATAAGTTTCCCTCGGAATTATCCGGTGGTATGAGAAAACGCGCAGGGTTGGCGAGGGCTTTGGCGCTTGATCCAGAGATCGTATTTCTGGATGAGCCGACTTCGGGTCTTGACCCAATTGGTGCCGCCGCATTTGATCGGTTGATCCGGCAATTGCAATCGACCCTTGGTCTGACCGTTTATATGGTGACCCATGATCTTGACAGCCTGTTTTCCATTTGTGACCGTGTGGCAGTTTTGGCAGATTGGAAAATAGTACGCAGCGGGTTGCCAGAAGAGTTGCGTGAAATGCCGAATCACCCTTGGGTGGAAAGATATTTTGGTGGTCCACGGGCGATGGCCAGAACATTTGGTTGAGATATTTGTTTGAGATGAACGAAGTAAAGAAGTGAGCGGGTTTGAAATGGAAACAAAAGCAAATCATATATTGATCGGGGCCTTTATTTTAATGGCCACCATCGCCGGTTTTGCTTTTGTATTCTGGATACAAAATTATGGCACCGGGACGTCGATCAATCGCTATCAAATCGTCTTCAAGGGGCCTGTAACGGGGCTTGCACCGGCCAGCACAGTGCTTTTTAATGGTCTCAAAGTCGGTAAAATCGAAAGTTTCGAGATTGACCCTGATGATCCACGTATTACGAGGGTGCTGGTGACGGTAAAGAAAAATATTCCCGTACGGCGCAATTCTTACGCTCGCATTGTCTCTCAGGGATTGTCGGCCTACTCTTCGGTGATGATTACGCCAGGGACGCCCGACGAAGAATTACTGGTGATGCTTGAGGATGGCAAGCTGCCCATCATTAATGCTGCCCCTGGTGGTTCGAGCGCCTCCGTGTTTGAGGCCGCTCCCAAGGTGCTTGAAAATGCCAACACGGTGTTGCGCCGTGTTGATGAACTTATCGCCAATAATGAGCAGCTCGTTCGCGATATGCTGAAGAATCTTGCAGGATTTACCGCAGAACTTGACCGCAACAAGGGCAAGATCGCCAGCTTGATGACCAACGCCGACAAAACGCTCGTGACAGCCAATGAGGCAGCCGAAAAGGCCAGTGCAGCAATGACGCGCGTCGACAAGCTCATCGCCGCCAATGAGAACGAGATCAAGGATGTCATTGCAAGCATTGCCGCGACTTCAAAAAATGCCGAAAAATTTAGCGCCATGCTGGCGAATAAGGAAAGCGATGTTGCCGCGATTATCGATAATGTCCGCTCTATGACCGAACAGTTCAAAGGGGTGGCCGCCAAGCTAGAGACGACGCTTGATGGCGTTGCCAACCTGTTGTCCAACGACAATGGCACCTCGATGATAACGGAGATCAATCTGGCTGCGACCTCGTTTCGCAGTTTGGCAGAAAAACTCGACAAATCGCTGGGTAGTAGTGCCGATGGTATGGCCCGATTTGCGAAAAGCGGCTTGAAGGAATTTGAAGGACTGATGCGAGAAGGTCGGCGAATGGTCAAGGCGATGGAGCGCGTGATGAATAATCTCGAGCGCAATCCACAAGGTTTGATCTTTGGCTCCAAGCAAGTAAGAGAGTATAAATCGAACTGATAATCTGTTAGTGTACCGCGTTAAGATTGTTGATGGACCCAGATGCGCCAAAAGAGTGCGCAATCGGGGTCTTGTAAAAACAAGCGAAAGGGGACAGCCGGTGTTTTCAAACACCGGTTCAGCTATTGTGATGGTTCTGGTGAGCCTCGTTCTGTCAGGAGGGCTGACGGGATGCACTGTTGCGTCTTTGGTTGGCGCGAACAGTGAGCCTGCGCCTGCCACACATGATTTGCTGGCATCAAGTCGTCGAGGCCTTGGCCATTTGCCAATTCAGCTGACGGTTGCAGAACCAAGTAGCGTGCAAGCATTGTCAAATTCGCGGATCGCCATCAAGCCTGGCCCTCATGAAATCAGCTATTTTGCGGCAGCTGTATGGACTGATAAGCTGCCTCGATTGCTGCAACTGCGTTTGATCGAAACCTTCGAGAACAGCCGTATATTGAAAGCTGTCAGCAGTGGTAGCGAACGTATTCGTGGTGATATCGGACTGGCGTGGGAAGTGCGCGATTTTCAGATCGAGGTCAGTAAGGGATCAGCACAAGCACATGTGCGTTTCTATGTGAAACTTGTTGATGAGGATAAAGGCGCTCTGGTTGCGGCAAGAGAATTTTCAGCCACCGTTCGCGCCGACAATGATAGCGTTGAAGCCGGGGTGGCCGCTTTGAAAGGCGCTTTTGCAGCAACATCCACGAAGATCATGCGCTGGATCACCTCAAGGCGCATTATCATCGCCGATGCCAGTGAATAAACGGGGTGCTAGATGCGTTCCGTTATTTAGGTTCTTTGGTCATTAGAAAATCAAGAAAAGTCTTGGTGACAACCGAAAGACTTTTTTCGCTTGGATAAATGGCGTGCCAGTGGCGATGCAAAGGAAAGCCGGTTGCATCAAGAATAGCGATTCCGCCGGTTTCAAGCTCAAGCTCGATGCTGTGGCGCGATAAAACCGCAATGCCAAGATTAGCCATCACAGCGTTTTTAATAGCGCCCGTATCTCCCAGTTCCATATAGGGTTTGATCGTAATATTTTGCGATGAGAAAATCTTGTTGGTCGCCTTGCGCGTACCCGACCCCATTTCACGCACAAGAAAACGCTCCTTTGCCAATTGCGCCAAAGAGACATTCTTTTTTTGACAAAGCGGATGGTGAGGGGAGGCGACTACTTCGAGAATATTTTCGAGAAACGGGCGGGATTTGACTTTCAGACTTTTGGGGATTTGTCCCATAATATAAAGATTGTGACTGTCTTGCGAGAGTGCTTTGAGCATGGTTGCCTGATTGGTCACGGTGAGGCGGGGGATGACCTTGGGGTAAAGCTGTAAAAATTCTCCAAGAAATGAGGGCAAGAAATATTTCGCTGACGTGACAACCGCAATATCCAGCGAGCCAATCACCTCGCCTGTCAAATAATCAAGACCTGCGTGCATTTTTTCAATGTGGCGATGCACCGAATGGGCAGTGTCGAGTACGATTTTGCCAACTTCGGTTAAGCGGATCTGTTTGTTTATCTTTTCAAACAGGGGCTGGCCAATCGTCTCTTCAAGGCTTTTGATTTGCAGGGAAACGGCCGGCTGGGACAGGTACATTTCCTTGGCAGCCAGAGAGAAGCTGTTATGGCGGACAATCGCGTCGAGTAACTTGAGTTGCTTTAGGGTAATCGCAGGATTGGCCATTACATGATCTCGTATTGGGTCCGCGATCGCGAACAGGTTTAATGTCAGGTGGAAATAATTATAAGATTTTCTTATAAGTAACAATATAATAATTTATTATCAAATGATGTTTTTTTGCGCTAATGTCCGCACCAGAGTGCAACATTCTCCAGCTGTTGCAACCGATTTCATATTTTGATCACGGTTCAGTGGTTCTAGGGAGCCGTGGATATGTTCCTGCCAAAGATTGAAATCGCACTGATGGAGCTATGACAAGAACAAGTTTTACTCGTTACCTGGAAACTCGATCCATGTGGCACTGATGATAAATGAAACTATCATCGAACAATTTTATAAACCCCTCGCAGATGAAGGAGCGCCACAATGGCCAAAACCTACGATTCCGGTGTGAAAGACTACCGCGAAACCTATTGGGAACCAAATTATACCCCCAAAGAAACCGATATTCTGGCGTGTTTTAAAATCACTCCACAGGCAGGTATTCCTCGCGAAGAAATCGCTGCGGCTGTGGCTGCTGAAAGTTCAACTGGTACATGGACCACAGTTTGGACCGACCTTTTGACCGATCTCGACTATTATAAAGGCCGTGCCTATCACATCGAAGATGTTCCAGGTGATGACACTTGTTTCTATGCTTTTATCGCTTACCCGATTGACCTTTTCGAAGAAGGTTCTGTCGTCAACGTTATGACGTCTCTGGTTGGTAACGTGTTTGGTTTTAAAGCGCTGCGTGCTCTTCGTTTGGAAGACATCCGCTTCCCAATCGCTTATGTCATGACCTGTAATGGTCCTCCTCAAGGTATTACTCTTGAGCGCGACATTCTCAATAAATATGGGCGTCCAATGCTCGGCTGTACCATTAAGCCAAAGCTTGGTCTCTCCGCCAAAAACTATGGCCGCGCCTGTTATGAAGGTCTTCGTGGTGGTCTCGATTTCACCCAGGATGACGAAAACGTCAACTCACAGCCTTTCATGCGTTGGAGAGCCCGTTTTGACTTCGTCATGGAAGCCATTCACAAAGCTGAAGCTGAAACTGGTGAGCGTAAAGGTCATTACCTGAACGTGACTGCGCCAACAGCCGACGAAATGATGAAACGTGCCGAATATGCCAAGGAAATTGGCGCACCGATCATTATGCATGACTACATCACCGGTGGTTGGGCTGCTAACACGCAGCTGGCTCAATGGTGTCAGGACAATGGTCTGCTGCTGCACATTCATCGTGCCATGCATGCTGTTCTTGACAGAGACCCCCATCACGGTATCCATTTCCGCGTTTTGACGAAAATTCTTCGTCTGTCGGGCGGCGACCATCTTCATTCCGGTACTGTTGTTGGCAAGCTTGAAGGCGACCGTAACGCGACCCTTGGTTGGATCGACCTCATGCGTGAAAGCTACATCAAGGAAGATCGCTCACGCGGTATCTTCTTCGATCAGGATTGGGGTGCCATGCCAGGTGTCTTCCCTGTTGCTTCTGGTGGTATTCACGTTTGGCATATGCCAGCGCTGGTCAACATCTTTGGTGATGACAGTGTTCTTCAGTTTGGTGGTGGCACCTTGGGTCATCCTTGGGGCAACGCTGCTGGCGCTGCTGCTAACCGTGTCGCTGTTGAGGCCTGTGTACAGGCTCGTAACGAAGGTCGTGAGCTTGAAAAAGAAGGCAAAGACATTCTTACAGCTGCTGCGAAACATTCTCCAGAGCTTGGTGCTGCCATGGAAACATGGAAAGAAATCAAGTTTGAATTCGACACCGTCGATAAGCTGGATGTAGCCCATAAATAGGCCAACACCTATTGGTTTTGTCGGGGCATTTTAACTGCCCCGGCGATTCCAAACTCTTATAATTTAGGACCAATATTGATTGGTCAAACCCTGCAAGGAATTTACTTATGAGTGATGTACAAGATTATGCATCGAGCTTGGGCGATACAAGCAGCCGGAAATTTGAGACTTTTTCATATCTGCCACCAATGACCCCTGAGCAGATCCGCAAACAGGTGGAATATCTGGTTTCCAAGGGTTGGAACCCTGCTGTTGAACATACTGAACCTGAAAATGCTTCAAGCAATTTTTGGTATATGTGGAAGCTGCCTTTGTTTGGCGAAACTGATGTCGATGTTATTCTGGCTGAAGTTGAAGCCTGTCACAAAGCCCATCCTGAGAACCATCTGCGTCTCATTGGCTATGACAATTATGCCCAGTCACAGGGTGCAAATATGGTCATCTACCGTGGTAAAACTGTCTAATAATTAGACCTGAAACTTGATAAGGCTGCAATTCACCCAGATTTCTGGCACTTGAATTGCAGCCTTGTTTTTTACTAATGGGTATGGGGTCAAGCTTGATATATATCACGGCAGAACCCATACCCATTGATAGAATAGCGGATACACATAAGTTAAAGGCTGATGATCATGGCAACTGCTAGCAAAAAAACCGATAATCCATTGGATAAGACCCAATATCTGATTGGGGACGAGCCATATTACCGCTCTGTGCATGATGAGGTGGCGCTCTATGAGGCCGCATATGATGCCAAAATGCCGGTCATGCTAAAAGGCCCGACTGGCTGCGGTAAATCACGATTTGTCGAACATATGGCCTGGAAACTGAAAAAACCTTTGATCACGGTTGCCTGCAATGAAGACATGACGGCTTCGGATCTTGTTGGGCGCTTTTTGCTCGATATTAATGGCACCAAATGGCAGGACGGCCCGCTGACCGTTGCTGCTCGCATCGGGGCCATCTGCTATCTCGACGAGATTGTTGAAGCACGCCAGGATACCACCGTTGTTATCCATCCCTTGACCGACCATCGCCGTATCTTGCCGCTTGAGAAAAAGGGCGAACAGGTTGAGGCACACCCCGATTTCCAGATCGTCATTTCTTACAATCCTGGCTATCAGAGCCTGATGAAGGATTTGAAACAATCGACAAAACAGCGTTTTGCAGCGCTCGATTTCGATTATCCGCAAGAAGATACCGAGACAGAAATTGTCGTCCATGAATCAGGGGTTGATGCCACCACCGCCAAGAAACTGGTGCAGATTGCCCAACGCTCTCGCAACCTCAAAGGCCATGGTCTTGATGAAGGCATGTCGACCCGTCTGTTGATCTATGCGGCCCTGTTGATCAAGAAAGGCATCAATCCAGAAGATGCTTGCCGCATGGCACTGGTGCGACCATTGACCGATGATCCTGATATGCGTGATACGCTTGATGCCGCTGTGGCAACTTATTTTTAGAAAATGGCTGGTGGTTTTTTGAAACCAGTATCACTGAGCAATTAATGCAGAAATAAGATCAGAGTCCGTCATGACCGTAAACTTCAACGAATATATCAGTTGTCTTGAGGAAGATCATCCTCATATCGCAGCGCTTGAAGCTTCCTATCATGAAGCTGGACGTGTCTTGTCTCCGCAAGGTCTCAATAACTATCTTGAAGGCGTGCGCGGTATGTGTGCGCTTGGTCGCGGTCCCGACCTGATCTTGAGCTATATTCAGGAAATACCGTCAGTTGCCAAGGAAGTTGGTGAAGATGTTATACCTGATATTATTGAAGCCATTATGAAAATGGCCTCCCATACGTCGGGGACTGTGATCGTACTGGTATTGCAAAGTCTGCCATTGGCGGCTCGGCGCTTTGGCGAAGCGGACATGATCCGCAATTATCTCAAACTGCTCCATACTATGATTGGCCGGGCCCCGCGCGGTATTCGCCCAATGATGGAGAATATGGAAGAGCTGCTCTCAAAGCTGACTTTGGGCGGGTTGCGCCGCTGGGTTCTTTGGGGAACACAGGCTCATACGCGCGATCTTGATGGGCAGATGGCCTATTTCTCCCTGTCATCGGAGAGTTCAAAGAGCATGCTGCAAAAAGAGCGGCGCGGTACTTTGTTTGTCGACAATCAACGCAAGCTCAATTTTTATCTGCGCGCTTTGTGGGGCAGGGCTTTTTTCATGCGGCCAACAGCTGGCGATTATGAAAACCGTCTTGGTCTGCGTCCGTTTATTGAAGACTATTTTCTTCATATGCCCGATGCCTTTGATGATTTTCATGGCATTAACGGCATGGAGATTTATCGCGCTGTCGCCGCCCATGCCGCCGCTCATATCGTTTATACAACAGAGCCGATCGAGGCACGCGAGCTAACCCCGGCTCACATGAAATGTATCGATCTGTTTGAAGATGCCCGTGTCGAATATCTCGCCATGCAAGATTTTCCGGGGCTAAAAAAACTCTGGAAACCGTTTTTTGAAAAACAGGCGCAAAACCCTGACCCAGCCGCACCATTGCACCCTTCGATGGCTTACATGACCAGAACCTCTCATCTGTTGATTGACGAAACGCTTCAAGATGAAGATGAAGCTTTGATGAATGTGATTGTACAGTTTCGCCAAGCACTTGCCACCAATGCCAATGATAATCAGGCCAGCTGGAATGCCGGTATGGATTTTTATCACCTGATGTACAAGGCGACGGGATTGCCGTCACTCAATGTGCTGGAAAATTCGCCGATCCCTTACCGTGATGATAATCGCTATGTCTGGGGTTTTGCCGAGATGGCCTTTAACACCGATGGCGCGGAATATATTCCCTCAAGCGCTGAGCAGGTGCGCCGCGATGTCGGTTTGATGGAATTCATCAATGAAGTGCCCAATGAATTTGCTGGCGATGATGCACAGGAAATCTGGACATTGAAAACCGAGCTGATGCCCTATGAAGATATGGGGGTTTCGATCAATGAACAGCTAGGCAGGGAGCCGGTTTCTGACCCGTTCCACTATCCCGAATGGGACTATCATATCCAGCTGCATCGCCCTGACTGGGCAACGGTTATCGAGCGCCGCCAGCCCAAGGCTGATCCTGAAATCATGGATAAAATTCTGGTCAAGCACCGCCCAATCGCGGCGCGCATCCGTCATCTCGTTGACGCTATGCAGCCAGAAGGCATTGTGCGCAAGCGCGGTTATGAAGAGGGCGAAGAAATCGATCTCAACGCCGCCGTTAATGCGATGATCGATATCCGGCGTGGCATTTCTCCCGATCCAAAAATCAATATCCGTATCACCCGTCATATCCGCGATCTGGCCGTGGTCATTTTGCTTGATCTGTCCGAAAGTACCAATGAGCGCATCAACAAAGATGATGACGAGGATAACTCAACGATTTTGTCTCTGACCCGCGAGGCCACAGGCCTGATGGCATGGGCTATCGACAGTATTGGTGATCCGTTCGCCATTCATGGTTTCGCGTCAGATGGCCGCCATGATGTGCAATATTATCGCTTCAAGGATTTTAACGAGAGCTATAATGATGATGTCAAAGCACGTATGGCTGGCATGAAAGGTGGCCTGTCGACGCGCATGGGCACCGCTTTGCGCCATGCAGGTCATCATTTGTCAGAGCAGCCCGTAAAAAAACGCCTCGTGCTACTGATCACCGATGGCGAGCCCGCTGATATCGATGAGCGCGATCCGCAATATCTGCGCCATGATACGAAAAAGGCGGTTGAAGATCTGGCCATGCAGGGCATCTACACCTATTGCCTGACCCTCGACCCGCTGGCTGATCAATATGTGGCGCGGATCTTTGGCGATAACCGCTATTCCATCATCGACAATGTAGAGCGTTTGCCAGAAAGATTGCCGGCTGTCTTTGCGGCCCTTACTGGCTGATAGAGCTTGGCTGGGCGATAAGCAAGCAATGCTGTGTTTATGGGGCATATCTCGCGCACATCAAAAATTTTCATCGAGGTGCTGAAGATAAGCCGCTTCGATCCAGCCAGTGTCTCCTGCAATGACGTCTCCGGCGTGAAATGTCGGTATCTGATCGCGAATACTCAAATAGTGATTGGTCATAATAAGGGGGCGCAATAGATCGTCAATCGTGGGTGCATTTTTCAATACAAACCCTTTTCCTAGATCAGAGGCTTTCATATTGGAAGTGGTGACGATCATGAACTGGTCAGCCGGTATCAATCCGCCTTCACCATATTCTTTTGTGATCACAAAGGTCTTGTTGTAGATGAGCACTTCGTCGAGCCATTTGACCATGGGGGCTGGCATATTGAACCACATGATCGGCATTATATAGACAATACGATTTGCCCATAAAAGCTTGTCGACTTCTCTTTGTACCTCCCAGTCTTTGGTGACATCGGAAAATTTTACTTTATGACCTTTGGCGGTCAGGTTTTTATCTGTGAGATATGCCAAAAAGCCGTTCAGTTGCCCCTTGGCATCAAAGAGAGAATATCCAGCTGTTACAATCAATATTTTCATATCAGAATCCCTGTTTTTATTGTGAGAAGTTTATGGCGACATTATTCGTTGCATGGCTTGGTGCTTCATTCTGGTTTAGGGATCTCATTCATTTGAAACTGCACCTCTATTCTCAGCCCTTCGGGTCCATCAACAAACAGCTGATGTTCTCGCGTCAAAGGGACCGTTCTTTCAAAAAACTTCAATTGGTGACGCTTCAGGCGTGCTTTGAGAGCTGCATAATCCTTACCGCCAAAGGCAATATGATCAATGATGCCGGTGCCACATCTTTGAGCGATCTCCTTACTTTTCAGATAGCTCGTGTCACCTTGGTTTGCGGGGGTAGTGTCGACGAGATGGATGATTGGGGCATCTTTCGACCATAGCCAGGCCCCTATAAAGGGAAAGGGAGGGCGAGGACCATTCTTGAGGTCAAGCGACTGCTCAAAAAACAGGATCATCGCTGCCATGTCTTTGGTGTTGATCAGTATATGATTGATCGCAAATTCCATGACCATATTCCTCTAGTAGTTCGCATGACGTGTATTCGTTGAATTCTTCTTTTCACAATTCGAAAATATCAACTTGACGAAATGAAAACAATTGCGACAATTACTGAATGACTATTTCGTTTTACAAAATAATATAGAGATGATGATGGATAAGCTGGGTGACATGGATTTGTTTGTGCGCGTGGTCAAACTTGGAGGGCTGGCCGTTGCGGGGCGCGAGGTTGGGCTTTCGCCTGCCAGAGTAACGGCACGTATAAATAACTTGGAGGAACACTATCAAACACGGCTATTAAACAGAACCACGCGCAAAATTTCGATCACTGATGCAGGTCGCCGGTTTTACGAGTCATGCGAGCGAGTATTGGCCGAAGTCGCGCAGGCCGAAGCACTTTTGAATAATGACAAGAGCTATTTGTTTGGCTCCTTACGCATGACGGCGCCGTCAGATTTTGGTAGACAGTATGTGGCACCGGCGCTTAGTGAGTTTGTGCAATTGCATCCCAGTGTCATTCCATATTTACATGTGAGTGATGGCGTGAGCGATCTGGTTGAATATGGGTATGACCTTGCTGTTCGCTATGGAAATTTACCAGATAGCGGCTTGATTGTTCAACGCCTTGCCAACAATCGGCGCGTTTTGGTTGCCTCTCCGGCTTATCTTGAACAATATGGGGCGCCTAAGGTTCCAGATGACCTTGCCAAACATACCTGTTTGTTGATGGAGCGGCTTGGAGAGCCTTTGAATAGATGGCAGTTTCAAGCCAAAAAGGGTGTTAAAACCATCAAGGTTTCTTCTGCCTTAAGTAGCAATGATGGGGAGATCATTCGATTGTGGGCTTTGGCGGGCAGAGGGATTGCCTATAAATCTCTTTTGGATGTCCAGCGCGACATTGACGCGGGCAATCTTCAAACCGTTCTAGATGATTTCGCGCGCGGCTTCCAAACCGCTGATACAGAACAAACGGGTTTGCATCTGATCTATCCAGATCGCCGGTATCTCGCGTCTCAAGTGACAGGGTTTATTGATTTTTTTAAAGAGTTTCTATCAAAACAGCTCCGCCCCTAACGCGGACTATTGCGAGCGCGTTAGGATAAAAATCTTGCGAATAAATATTCAAAACGGGCTTGGAATCTCAGTGATAATACTCGGTTAGGCGCTCATTGAGCATTTCTTCCATCAGGACCAGGGATTTGGCGCGCACGGCAGAGGCGGCAAAATGATAATAGTTGAGTTTGCATGATATAGGTTCGTGGAGCGTTGAGCGCCCTTTGTCTTGCAAATCTATCCAGGCCAGCACCAAAGCACTGTTTCGCGATAGATCGACAATAACCCAATGATCATCGGTGAGGTGAAGTTGGAATTCGTTGATTTTGGGTAAAATCATTTTCATTGGCGCTCCCCAGACATTGCGGGCGCGTCGCCAGACATTATAGGCACTGGCATCAATATGGCTTTTGCGTTGTGCCATGATAGGCATTCTGTCAAGCTGCAGGTCGAGTTCGGTAAGCATGGGATTTCTCCTTCATGATCTTGCTAGTTCAAATGGCTCCTTGTGCTCACTATTGAAAACGATAGGGAACGGGGTCCCAACTTACTAAATCATCGTTCGATATTCGTCTTACGCAACACAGATCAACCAATCCGTAATGCAATTAAAACAATCTGCCATAGATTATAGGCCAGTGAATTGTTAAGAATTGCCTTAACGAATTTTATATAAATCAGTTTGACTGATTTTCTTGACAAAATAAAGGGAACTGTAAAATGCCTCATAAACCTGGCAAGTCGGGTCAAAAATATGTTGGTTATCAAGAGGATATCTCTCACGGCATGACAACGACCGTCAAAATTATCCTGGACGCCCGGGTATTTGGCCTGATTGAGGAAGATGAAAACTGCGATGGCTGGTTGGCTGCGGGTATTCTTGCACTGCAGGAAAAAGTCGCTGCCGCGTGGGACAAGAGCGGCTTTATCCCCTCCAGGTTGCCCGATGAGCTGCGCGAGCGACATATGCGCCTCTATAAACAAGCGGTACAAGAGGCGCGCGCCAATGGCTGGGACCCCGACCGTGAAATAGAAGAAAAACATCGCTAGTTTTATGTAACAATGATGATTTTGGTCCGATACCGGTCGATTTACCTGTTAATTGGTGCTGAAAGTATCAAGAAGCTCGAGGCATTTTGCGATAAAGCTTTTAGAATAGCTGCTCCAGTTTGAGTTCTGCCTCGCGTTGGCACGGGCGACCTCTAATAACGCATTTGGCATCTTTATGAGACCGGGTCTCGCAGGTAATGTCGCGGCCACGTGCATTGTGCCAGCTGGCAAAAGAGAGCCCGTAGTTGCGCGCTTTTTTCGACCATTTGACCAGGGCTCTTGTTCGGGCAATGGATTTTGAGCCGACACCAGATGACCAGGCGATGACGCTGATTGGAGCTTCACAAACTTCATGAGCAGAAGTGATTGATTGCCCAAGCTCCCCAAAATCCCCCCAGCCTTTTTGATGGGCCGCGCTAAGCGCTGCGCTTGTGCCAATCGTTACAACGGTGATTGCGATGGTGGATGCAGCACTCATTTTGGTTCAGTAATCTTTCCTGGTGGTTTGATGACAAATAGAGTTTGCGCTCATCCATGAGAACTTTCAACAAAACTCACTTGGCAGAGCAAATGGGAAAATAACCGATTGCCGAAAAGTCGATATAAGTTTAATTAAAATTGTCGGGGATTTTTTTAGGAGTTGTTCTGTGCGGGAGAGACGCACCGCTTATTCAGGGGCTTTTACGGCTAAAATCCGTTGCTCAATTTTGTTGCGTGTGTCAATTGCTGCGCTCGTCCAGTTGGCGCTGCGTGAGGCCACCAGATTGGCCTGGCTCTTGAGAATGACCCCATCCTTGAGAATTTTCAGGTGATTGGCCACCAATGTTTCACCGGTCGAGGTGATATCAACGATCAGTTCGGCGCTGCTGTTGGCGGGGGCCCCTTCGGTTGCGCCAAGGCTTCCGACAATGCGATAGCCAAAAAAACCGTTGCGGGCGAAAAACCGTCCGGTCAGATTGACATATTTGGTCGCAAGACGCAGACGCCGCCCGTGATATTTTTGGAACTGCGCTGCGACATCTTCAAGATCGGCAACCGTTGCCACATCCAGCCAGCTTATGGGAACGGCAACGATCACATCAGCATGGCCAAACCCCAAGGGCTTGATGAAGGTCACGCGCTTGTGGTGGTCAGCGATGGTTTCGCGCACCAGATCTTCGCCAGTGACCCCCAGATGAATGCGTCCAGAGCGCAGATCATGGGCGATTTCGCTGGCTGAGAGAAATGCCACATCGATTTCTTCATGCTCCACTACCTTGCCGTGATAGCCGCGTTCATGACCGGTTTTTTTGATGGTCATACCAAGCTTTGCGAACATTTCCAGGGTCTTGTCCATCAAGCGGCCTTTGGATGGCACGGCAAGGATCAGAGTTTTTTCACTCATTCCATTTCCCCCTCAACGACGGTGAGCAAACGCTCGGTGTGGATCGCACATCCAACGGCGCGTACTTTTTCCATGGCGCCAAGTTTTTTCAGCAGACCGTCATAACGCCCGCCGCCAGCGACCGGACCGATCTCCTGTGAATTAGGCGCCTCGATCTGAAACACAAAGCCCGTATAATATTCAAAACTGCGCCCGAACTCGGCACTAAATTCCGTGTTTTTCATTTCAATGCCGCGATCCTTGAACAGATCGAGGCGTTTTTCAAAGCGCTTGAAGGCCTTGGCGATATTGATATCGGCCTTGTCTGTGAGGTCGATGATGCGGGCCATGGCGGCGCGCGGTGGCCCCTGAATGGCCAGATAGTCTTCGATCAGTTGCACTTTTTCTTTTGAAAGGCGTTCTTCTGCGGTATCCAGTTGGCGATCCATCAGGCGTTTTGTGATCTCTTCAAGCGAGCGGGTACCAATCAATGGAATTTTATGGTCGCGCATATAAGTGCTGATGATCAACATGCCTCCCAGCAGATCTTTTGGATCAAGTTTGGGCCAGCCATTTTTTGGCAGGGTACTGGCTTCATCTTCGCCAGATAGTTCGCGCAATAGTTTGTGGAACATATCGGGGCGCCAGAAATGATGTTTGAGACGGGTTCGCCAGCGCGGCGGCATGTCGATGGCGTCAATAAATGCGGTAAACAGACCAAGGTCGCCGATCCGGATTTTATAATCGGTAAGCCCGGCTTTTTCGATGCCGTCAATGGTCAGTTTGAAAATCTCGGCTTCGGCCGCCAGGCGATCATTCATGGCGTAAAGCTCCAGCCCCATTTGCCGGAATTCGCGGGGGCGGGTGTTTTTGCCATCAGCAGGAGAATAGCGAAAGGTTGGGCCGTTATAGCAATAGCGTGCTTCTTCGTGCACCGTTGGGTTACGCTCCAGATAAAGCCTGGCGGTTGGTACAGTAAGGTCGGGGCGCAGGCATAATTCATTGCCATCAAGGTCGGAAAAAACATAAGTGCGGGCGCGCAAAGCCTCCCCAGAGCAATCCAGCAAAATATCTGCTGGCTGCAAAATGGCAGGGGCCACCGGTTCAAAGCCTGCCTTGGTGAAGGTCTCGCGCAGCTCGGTGGCCAGCGTTTCAAGAGCTTCAAATTTCTGCGCGGTTTCTGCTTTCATGTCCCTATGCCTTATGCCGCTTGAGGACAGATTGTACGGCTTCGAGCAGCTCATCTCGCTTGACTGTGAACTGTGCCGGGCGGCCTTCGCGCCATTCTTTATTGTCGGTGATTTCTTTGGAAAGTTCAGAACCCTCGACGAGATCCTTGATCGTCACTTCCCCGGCTTCAAATTCGTCAGATCCTTGTATGATGACACAAGGCGCAGACCGCTTGTCGGCATATTTCATCTGGGCGCGCATGCCTGAGCCGCCCACATACATTTCGGTGCGGATGCCAGCAGCACGCAATTCGTGCGTCATGGCTTGAGTGTCGGCGATACGCTCTTTATCCATCACCAGAACAAGCACGGGGCCTTTGGTTTCTTTGTTAAGTCCATCGAGCGCCTGTAGCGCTGTGTAGAGCCGCGAGACACCAATAGACATGCCGGTGGCAGGAATTTCGATGCCTTTGAAACGCGCTACCAAGCCATCATAGCGACCACCGCCGCCAACAGACCCAAATTGAATGACCTGTCCCTTGTCGTTTTTAACATCAAAGGTCACCTCGGCCTCGAACACGGGACCGGTGTAATATTCAAGGCCACGTATGACGGAAGGGTCAATGCGGATGCGATCGGGGCCATAGCCCGCAGCTAACAGCAGGGATTGAATATCTGCCAGTTCGCTAAGCCCTTCAGCGCCATTGCCCTGCGATAGTTTGTCGAGCTGCTTTTCGACATCTGCGTCAAAGCTTTGCTCTGCGGTGCCGATATATGCCATTAAAGTGCTGATCTGTTCTGGATCAAGTTCGGCGCCTTTGGTGTAATCGCCGCTCTCGTCTTTGCGCCCTTTGCCAAGCAAGAGTTCAACACCTTCAGGTCCAAATTTATCGAGCTTGTCAATAGCGCGCAAAACGGTGAGGCGGCGCGATGTGTTTTCCTCGTCACCAAGGCCAATGGCGATCATGATGCCATCAAATATTTTACGATTATTGACGCGAATAATATAGTCGCCGCGCTTGATGCCAACGGCTTCCATGACGTCGGCCATGAGCATGCACATCTCGGCGTCCGCTGCCCCAACTGGCGCACCAACCGTATCGGCGTCAAACTGGGTGAACTGGCGAAAGCGGCCCGGCCCTGGTTTTTCATTGCGCCATACAGAGCCGGTCGCATAACGGCGATAAGGTTTTGGCAAGCGGTCATAATTCAGCGCCACATAGCGGGCGAGGGGGGCGGTCAGATCATAGCGCAGGGACAACCATTGCTTGTCCTCGTCTTCAAACGAGAACACGCCGGCATTGGGGCGATCCTGATCGGGCAGGAATTTGCCCAGCGCATCGCTATATTCGAAGGCTGGTGTCTCCAGTGGCTCGAAGCCATAGAGTTCATAGACCGCGCGGATTTTTTCCAGCATGGCGTTCATGGCGCGGATCTCGCGCGCTTCGCCATCTCTCATGCCTTTGGGAAGACGCGCCTTTGGCCTTCTGATCTTGTTCTTTTTGCTCATGTGGTAAGCGTCTCGATTGTTGGTTGATCTGCCTTCTAGCCTATCCTTTGGGGTACGACAAGGTGTGCATTCGTTCATAGTAAGTAAAACCGGGCCTCTGGTGGGGACTTGATTTTACTGGTTAGAACTGTTAAATATTCATTAAATTGAATATAATATCCCGGCACGCGACATTTTTGACCTTGCCACTGGGGTATCTGAGGCCCTATTCATGGGGTATCTACGGGAGAAGGTATAATGACAATGACTGCTGATCAAACAGGTAATACACCAATGCCAGAGATTTTGAGCGCTGAAAAAGCTCTTGAGATGAGCCAGGCGGGTGATTTGATGATTATTGACGTGCGCACCCCTATGGAATGGATGCGTTCTGGTGTAGCGCAAGGTGCTTTGACGATCACACCGCAAAACCCCACCTTCATGCAAGAGCTTAATGATGCCGTTGGCGGCGATATGAGCAAGCCGATAGCGTTGATTTGCGCGACCGGACAGCGCACCGCTAAAATCTCCAGCTTTTTGCGTGAACAGGGCTTTAGCGCTGTCGCCGATATATCTGAAGGCATGATGGGCAATTTTTCGGCCCAGGGCTGGTTGCGCAAAAACTTGCCGACCGTGCAATATAACGCCTGATCTTTGATCTGAAATAACCGAAATGAACAAAACCCCGTATTGAGCATTCTCTCACTACGGGGTTTCCCTTATTTCAGCGCAAATATTTTGATTTTATCATCTTTTTATGCCTCGAAGGCTTGCAAATTGCCCTGTGGATCGCCACCATAGTGGTATGGAATTGGCACGATCTTTGGCTTTGATCCTGATCATGATAATTCTGCGGTGATCCTCATTCATCTGACCAAGACAACTGCTAGTTGGAGCGTTTGTTGCGGCCCTTTTTTCAGATGATGCTGAAAGGTCAATTTTATGAGACGTCTTTTACATACTGGTTCGACCCCGCCCCCTCACTTTGCGTGACAGGGGGCTTTTTTGTGTTCGAATTCCTGCCGTGTGAGGACCCTACAAAGGAGGAAATATGATGGGGAAAAATAGTCAAGCTGGCAGCTCTTCGCGCTGTATCGCCCTGGTCGGCCCATATCTGTCTGGCAAGACCAGCCTGCTTGAAAGCATTTTGCAACATACCGGCGCGATCAATCGCCAGGGAACGGTTGCCGAAGGCAATACGGTTGGGGACGCTTCTCCCGAAGCGCGCGCCCATGATATGAGTGTCGAGCTGAATGTGGCGCAGGTCGATTATCTTGGTGACAGTTTTACGTTTATTGATTGTCCAGGCTCCATCGAGTTTAGCGAAGACGCCAATACTGTTTTGCCCGGGGTAGATGCGGCGATTGTCGTGTGTGAGCCCGACCAAAAGAAAACCGCCGCCCTGCAGCTTATTTTGAAACAGCTGGAAGATCGCAATATCCCGCATTTCCTGTTTCTCAATAAAATCGACAAGGCAGAGCTGCATGTGCGCGATATTATTCCCATGTTGCAACCGGCTAGCGACCTGCCACTCGTGCTGCGGCAGATCCCCATTTGGGAAAATAATATTGTCACCGGGTTTGTCGATCTGGCCCTGGAGCGTGCCTATCTTTACCGCGAGCACCAAACCAGCAAGATCATCGATTTGCCAGAAAATCTGACCGGGCGCGAAGAAGAAGCTCGCTTTGAAATGCTGGAAACACTGGCGGATTATGACGATGAGCTAATGGAGCAATTGCTCGAAGATATTGAGCCGCCCCAAGACAGGATTTTCGATGATCTGTCGGATGATCTGCGCTCTGGCACGATCTGCCCTGTACTTATTGGTTCGGCGGAAAAAGGCCATGGCGTCAATCGCTTGCTTAAAGCCTTGCGCCATGAGGTACCTGATGTGAGCGCGACAAGAGAGCGTCTTGGTATTGAAGCGCGCACGCTGGCGCATGTGATGAAGACCTTTCATACAGAGCATGGCGGTAAAATATCGCTGGTGCGGGTGTTCGCGGGTGAGTTTGATGATGGCGATCAATTGACCGGCAGTAAGGGCACTAATCAGCGCTTGTCGGGCCTGTTCAGCGTCCGGGGCCAGGAACCTAAGAAATTCTCAGGCACCGCCAAAGCAGGGGACACGTTGGCCTTTGGGCGTCTTGATGCGGTGGAATCAGGTGAAAGCTTGTCCACAGATCAAGGCAAGGTGAAGCAGATCGATGTGATTGAGGCACCGTCACCGGTTTATGGTCTGGCGATCACGGCGAAGGCGCGCCGCGATGAAGTCAAGCTGACTGCAGCAATCAGTAAGCTCATCGAAGAGGATCAATCTTTATCACTGCGCCAGGATCAAGCGCTTGGCGAGATGGTGTTGTGGGGGCAAGGAGAGATCCATTTGCGGGTCGCGGCTGAACGCTTAACACGCAAATTTGGCATCGGTATTGAAAGCCGCACACCAAATATCCCCTATAAGGAAACCATTCGCAGTCAGGTTGAAGTGCGCGGGCGTCACAAGAAACAGTCCGGTGGGCACGGGCAGTTCGGGGATGTGGTTGTTGAGATCAAACCCATGCCGCGTGGGACCGGTTTCACCTTTTTTAATTCAATCGCTGGCGGGGTGGTGCCGCGTCAGTATATCCCGGCGGTGGAACATGGCATTGAAGATTATCTTGGCGCTGGCCCCTTGGGATTTCCGGTTGTGGATTTATCGGTTGAGCTTAAGGACGGCTCTTATCATGCCGTGGATAGCTCCGAACAGGCATTTCGCATGGCTGGAGTAGTGGCGATGAAAGAGGGTATGCCGCAATGCAATCCCATCCTGCTGGAGCCCGTCATGGCGGTGGAGATTTTTGTTCCGTCAGAAGCGACCGCTCGTATTAACGGCATTGTCTCAAGCCATCGCGGGCAGATCCTTGGATTTGACGCAAGACCGGGTTGGCTTGGATGGGATCTCGTCAAGGCGCACATGCCGCAAAGCGAGTTGCAGCGGTTGATTGTCGATATCCGCTCGGCAACGGCCGGCGTTGGTACTTTCACGTTCAGCTTTGATCGGCTCGCCGAAATCAATGGCAGATTGCGCGATCAGGTCCTGACAGAATATGCGGCTTAGTTTGGTCTCGCGGCTATTCCGCCTGACGGCGGGCCTCCGACGGGGCGCGCTACAGCGCGGCGCGTAGTCACGCTTGCCTCCCGATGGTCGGAATTCCTTTTTCAAAGGGAGGGCGGTGCTAGGAAAAAAACAACCGATGTGGTCATCGGCAAGGGCGACTGCCCGCCGGACTTTTTTTAACGATCTACCGCTGCGCTGTCTGAGATCGATGCCCGCCCACGGCCCTCAAGCAGCGAAGCGTTAGGGCAACTAAAATGCAGGCCGCGCGTTAGCGCGATTAGCCGTGAGGACAAGAACAACCGATGTAGTCATCGGCAGGGCCGACTGGCCGCCGGGCATTGCCCGCCCCATCGGAGGCCGCGCGTTAGCGCGATTAGCCGTGAGATATACAAAAAGGAGACTATTATGGAAAAACAACACGGGACTTTTAACTGGAACGAGCTGATGACAACAGATGTCGAAGCGGCCAAGGAATTTTATACGAATGTCATTGGCTGGTCCTCGCAAGATGTGCAGTTTGGTAACCCTACGCTTCCGGCGATCCCGGGGGAGCCCAGTTATACGCTTTGGACTGTCGGTGATCTGCAGGTTGGTGGGGCCATGAAGCTGGAGGGGCCTGAGATGGAAAATATTCCGCCCCACTGGATGTACTATGTCGGCGTTGATGATGTGGACAAGGTCGTGGAGAAGGTGATTGCCCATGGTGGAAAAGTCGTAATGGGACCAATGGATGTTGAATCGGTTGGACGCTTTTATATGATCGAGGATCCGCAAGGGGCTGTGCTGGGGCTTGGCACCAGCACCATGGCCGATAGCTCATAAGGTCAGATCTTGACAGTTGATCGAGACGGTGTGACGCTGGCATTGCTTTTGTTTGTGTTGTTTGGATCCGCGGTTTTTTTCGTTCAACTCTAAAGGCTCTTTATGGCAGTATTTTTTTTCTCGATAAAAACCAGGAAAGTTGCAGGGATGCTTGGCTTTGCTTTCTTGTGTTTTACCGGGGTCGCGCTGGCCAGCTCTTCCTTGCCGATGGTCTGGATGGATGATGTCAACGGCTACGCGATTGCTGGCTATGATCCCGTTGAGTATTTTGTCAAAGATCAGGCTGTGCGGCCAAATATCGGTATTGAGGCTGTATGGGGCGGGGTGAGCTGGAATTTGCGCAATACCGGCAATAAAGCCGCTTTCTTGGCAGACCCGCATGTCTATGCCCCGCGCTTTGGGGGGGCCGACCCCTATCAGCTAGCCAATAATCAAAGCGTTCTTGGAAGTCCCGCTTTGTTTGATATCTATAAGCAAAGGCTCTATCTGTTTTATGATGGTGTCTCGCTGCTTGCCTGGAAGCGAGACCGCAAAGCGTATATTGCCCGTGCTACTCTTGCCTGGCCAAAAGCAGCTGCGAGCCTTGGGCTTGAATTCACGAATGAACAGATCGCGCCTGTTGTACGTAAAAAAAATGATGGATTTTTATTTCCTAAATCCAAAAAAAGCAGCAAGCTCAAATAGAGGGCAAAGGCCGATCAGTTTTTATTCTGATTATTGAACTTTGTTTTGATCCCCTCTCTTTTTAAAGGGGCTTGCATCCCTTACCATGATGTTCGGATGGTGCCAACGAAATGGGCCACCTTGTCATCGAGAAGCTGGCTTTGATGCGCGAGATCTTTGGCATATGAATTGAGCTTGCCGGCTGTCTCGCCAGTTTCTGTGGCCGCTATTCGCACCATGGAGATGCCTTGCGTCACTTCATTAGTACCAGAAGCTGCCATCTCGATATTGAGGGCGATTTCACTCGTCGCAGCGCTTTGCTTGGTAATGGCTCCGGCCACTGATGCCGAAAATTCATTCATCTGTACGATCACCTCGTCGATCTCGTTCATATTGTCTGCAGCTTTTGCGCTGATTTTTTGCAGTGCGTTGATCTGTGTGGCGATTTCTTCTGTTGCTTTTGAGGTTTGTTCTGCAAGGGTTTTGACCTCGGAGGCAACCACTGCGAATCCACGACCGGATTCTCCGGCTCGAGAGGCTTCAATAGTGGCGTTCAAAGCCAGCAGATTGGTCTGGCCTGCAATATCATTGATCATCCCGACAATATGACTGATCTTATCTGTGCGTTCGATCAGGTCTTGCATGGTTTGTTTGGATTTTTCAGATTCAGCAAGGGCTGCGCTGGCGACTTTGTTGGATTGCTCCACCTCGCTATTGATGCCCTCGATCGAGGCCTGAAGTTCTTGCGATGCCATGGCCACAACGGTGACGCTGGCGGCGGATTCTTCCGCTGCTGAATTGACATTATCTGTCTGATCGATACTGCTGCTGGCATTATCGTGCATGGTCGTCGCGGTTTCTTCCAGAGACTTAACGGCAGCGCGAGTAGACTGGACGACGCCTCCAACAGATTCCTCGAAATTGTTGGCAAGCTCCAGCATTGTTTTTTTGCGTCTTTCGATCGCCATTTCTTCCAGTTGAAGCTTATCGGTTTCCAGGCGGGTGACCTCGATAGCATTTTTCTGGAAGACTTCGATCGCACGGGCCATGCTGCCAATCTCATCTTGTCTATTGGTATAGAGTATTTCGACATCTTTATTGCCACGAGCCAGTTTGTACATGATATTTTTGATTCTGCCGATCGGCCTGACAATGCGCGCAAAAATAATTGTGGAGTTTAGCAGGACTAGCAGGCCGGTTGCGATGAGTGCAAGCCATAGGGCTGACAGGGAGAGTGTTGATGCAGTTTTGAGGTTGCCGGTCAGTTCTCTCTTCTTACCTGCGATGTTCAGTTCAATGGCTCTCTTCAGTTTTCTGAGCCCTTGCTCTAGATATTTGGGATCCAGTTTTATGCGGTGTAATATATCAACCGGTAGCATGCCGCTTGCGATGAGGCCCTTGGCGATGAGTAGGTTTTCCTCATATTTTTTGACCATTCTATCAATTGTATCAAGACCTTGTCGCTCTTGCTCATTGATGCCAAGGCGGCGATAGGCTTGCGCGGTCCGACGATATTCAGCAATGGATTTTTTGATTTTGGCGAGTCTGGGCGTATCTCGGCGGATGAGATAATTTTTAAATTGGTGAATGAGGCCGCCATAGCCAAGAGCCGAGAGCATATTGCCATATTGCTCTGTCTTGGTTCCTTCATCGGTTTTATTCTTATTATGGATGGCTGCGCGAAGAACATTGATGGCATGGAGTGCGGGGGCATCGTTGATCTTGACCATTTTATCAATCCCGGACGTGACTTCGCCTTCCATAATCGCTTCGGTCGCAATCGGGATCGCTTTCATATATTTCATGGTCGTGTTGCGAATGGCGCTGAGTGCGGCTTGCTCTTTTGTTGTATGCGGGGATGATTTGTATGCTTCGATTGCGGCCAGAGCAGCTCCGGCGCTGAGTGTTGCTTTTTGGGCAAATTCTTCTTCGCCTGTCAGGATGAATTCTTTATAGTGATCGATCATTCCCCCATAACCAAGATTATTTATGAGTGAAGACAAAGATTGAGCGCGATTGGCACTGACGCGCTGATAATTATTCCAGATGGTGCGGCTGTCCTGAATTTCCGTGCGAATCACAAAAGCGCTGGCGACATAGATGACCCCTGTCGCAAGCGTTGCCGCAATGACGGAAATGCCCAGAAGGCGGATGGTCGGCGTTTTCATAAACTGTTTCCCTGAACCGTGTTCTCATTGATTCTTGTCCACGCTTTTTTGCGTAGATTATTTTTTTGTCGGAATATTTTTTAAGAATGAGAAAGCAAAACGAAAAAATAGGATCAAAAAGGTCAATATTTGTTATCGACTCAAGTTTTAATGATTACATCTTCTTGGGAGATGCTTAAGGTAATATTTGCGCACATAAAGTTAAAAAAACATGAAAGCTATGATTGCTTGTTCATGAATAAATAAAGGTGCGATATTCCAGTGGCTTACTGCAGTGCGCAGAGGTGTTTATTAATAGTCTGCATTCGTCCTGTCACTTCCTGATAGGGGCCTTTCAAAGTTTCCTCCATGCGAATCATTGAAAAAACTGAACTAGAAAAATTGATCCCCCGTCGCGCGGAGACCATGCCAGCTGCATCTGGCATATTTTTCCAATGAACCATTGACCCTGCAGCCTGTCAAAGCGAGGTGTGAAACAACAAGATTTTTGTAAGAGGGCCAGTAAGCATGAATTGGCAGGCGACTGATATTTGAGCTGTTGTACAACTTCGAAAATCTCACTGTTGAAAAAGCCAGCTGTCAGTTAAGGCGCAGGGCAACATAGCGTGTGTCCCCTTTGGAGCTTTCAACTTGAACCAAAAAGGCGTGACGTCCGGCTTTGCGCATCTTGTCAATGGTAGAAGCCAAATCCGCCATACTTCCTATCTGGTGACCATTTACAGCGATAATAACATCTCCGGTTGCCACCTTCTTGCTGGCCGCCGCCGCGCGCTTTGGATCAATGGCGAGAATAACAAGGCCGCTCACCTTGTCTTTGAGCTTGTATCTGGCCCGCAACGCATCATTCAAATAGGCGAGGGTGAGGCCTATCATTTTTTTGGTTTTTAGCGATTTGAGATCTAGTGGCTTTTGTGGTTGATCGGGGCCGTTCGCTTTTTCTGTCGCCGCCATTTTTTCAAGATTTGCCCCAAGCGCGCGGGCCCGCTTGAGATCTTTTGACGCTCGAGATTTGTTTCCGTTTTTTTGATAGGAAACAGCACGGTAATAATATGTTTTTGAGTTTTTTGAACTTTTTGGGTCAAGGCGTATGGCTTTACTGTAATCAGCAATGGCGTTGTTATATTGCCCTTTGTGGCGATAGGCGTTACCGCGCGCGATATAATCGTCCGGGTCTTTTGCATTAATGCTGATGGCCCGATTGTAGTCGGCGATGGCGCGATCATATTCTCCAATCTCCGCATAGACGATACCACGATCATAATAAGCTTCGGCATTTTTGGGTGAGCGCTTTAGCGCTTTGTTGAAATCCGCGAGAGCCTTGCCGGTTTTGCCAATTTCTGAATAGGCTTGTCCACGGGAAACATAAGCTTCGACATCTTCGGGGCTTAATTCGAGCACCTGCGTCAAGTCGGAGATGGTCTTGTTATACTGGTTCTTGTTGGCATAGGAATAGGCTCGCATCTTGTACGCCAGAGCATCGTCGGGAGTTCGCTTCAGCCTTTCGCTGAAATCGGCGATCGCCTTGTCGAATTCTTCTTTGTTAAAATAGGCCCCAGCACGGTTAAAATAGGCCTTGTCCAGTTCTGGGTCCAGCCGAAGAGCTTTTGTGAAATCCCCGATGGCTCTGTCATACTGATCCTTACCAAAAAAAGTTTTGCCCCGGTTGAGAAAGGCATTGGCATTTTGGGGGTCAAGCCGAATTGCTTTATTATAGCTGACAAGAGACCGATCAAATTGTTCCAGATCACCATAGACTGAGCCACGGCCAATATAGGCGTCGACATGTTTGGGGTTGAGGCGGATGGCCCGGTTGAAATCTTTGAGGGCGCGCTTGTTTTGTCCTAGAGCGTTATATGAATTTCCGCGATTGACGTAAGCCGCGGTATCTTTTGGTGTCAGGCGGATGGCCTGACTATAGTCTTTAATCGCTCGCTTTTCGTCTCCCTTATCGCTAAAGGCAGTGCCGCGAGCATTATATGTGACAGAGCGATTATAATGGCTCATTCGGCGCCGCTTCAGCAAGCGCGAACAGGCAGTAATGCGCATGTCGGGGTTACCATCGTTCGAACATCTGGAATAGATATCTTTCTTTTTAGTGCGCCTGCTTGCCTGCTTGGTCGTTTTGCTATGAGTGGAAAAATTACTGGGTTTATTGACGGTGGAAACAAGGGTTGGTTTGACACCTAGCCTGACAAGGTCCTTGCGGCTCCTCTTATGATTGGGATCGAGCGACAGGGCTTTTTGATAGGCCTTGATGGCGCTGTCCTTGTGCCCCATGGCCTCGTGTATCTCGCCAAGCGTATCCCAGGCGGAAAAATCCTCCGGCTTTGTCTCGACAACAATAAGGGCATGTACGAGCCCCTTTTCCGGTTGTTTGAGCTTTAGCTGGACCTTTGCCATAAGTTTCCGGTGTTTGATTGTTGGCTTTTTTGCCATTTTGGAACGGAGCAGTTTCAGGGCATAGCGATAGTCATCGTGTGCAAGGTCGTCGCGGTCTGCCTTCGCATAGGCATTGCCTCGGCTGATATAGAAGATTGTATAGCCTTTGGGGTCAAGTTTGATGGCCCTGTCAAAGTCGACAATGGCTCGGATAATTTTGCCGTTGTGCTTGTTCGCTATGGCGCGATTGAAATAGGGGTTGGCATATTCAGGATCAAGCCGGATGGCCTCGTTATACTCGGCGATTGCCTGGTCATATTGCCCTTTGTCTCTATAAACGACGCCGCGATTATTAAAGGTGTTGGCATGATTGGGTCTGTATTCGAGAGCCTTGGTATAATCGGCAATGGCCCGGTCATGCTGGCCGATATTGTTATAAGCAATCCCGCGATTATTATAGGCGGAGGGAGAGTTCGGCTTATAGCGCAGGGCTTTCGTCGTATCTGCAATGGCCCGTTTGAATTGGCCTTTGTCGATATAGTGGTTTGCGCGATTGATATAGGCTGAAACAAAGCTTGGCTTGAGTCTTATCGCCCGGCTATAATCGGCGATGGCCCTGTCAGCCTGACCGTTGTTGCCGTAGGATACCCCGCGATTGTAATAGCTATTAGCTTCTTTTGAATTAAGCCGGAGTGAGCGAGTATAGTCAGCGATCGCGCGTTTCCATTGCTGCTTGCGGCGATAGGCATTACCTCGATTATAGTAGACAATCGCCCGGTTTCTCCTGTTCAATCGGTAGCGCTTTAGTACGCGCGTGCAGCCTTTGATAGAGCGCGCTATATTTCCATTTTGGTTGCAATCATCCATCGCGTCGGCCTTGGCCGATGTGGCCATGAGCGGAGCGGTGAAGATTGCCAATAAGAATGCCAGAATATAGGGCATGTTTCTTCTCAGCGAACAGATGGAGAGGGCAGGCGTTGTCCCGCCGAACGAGGGGTGCTTGCGACTTGCCATCAATACAGTCCTCTTGTTTCAGCTTCTTTGAGATGTTTGACGCCGGTTTTATGTATGGGATCAAGTTTTATGGCCTTGCGAAAAGCCTCAATTGCCTTTTCTGTTTTTCCCATCGCCTCGTAAATACCGCCCAGCGTATCCCATGTGTTGAAATCCTCGGGGGTTTGTTCGAGCGCGATCAGGGCGTGTAACAGGCCTTTTTTGGGCTGCCCCAACTGTTTCCACAAATAGGCTATACTCGCTCGGTCATTTGCAGTTGGACTGGTCTGCAATTTGGGACGGAGCAGTTGTAGGGCATAGAGATAATCTTTTTTTGCCAGATCCAGGCGATCCAGTTTTGCATATGCGTCGCCCCGGTTACCGTAAAAATTGGCATGTTGCTGTGGGTCGAGGCTGATGGCCTGGTCAAAATCGGCAATTGCCCGCACAAAGCGCCCCATGGCGATAAAATTGTTGGCACGATTATTATAGACACAAGGCAGGCAGGCGCGGTTTTCCCCGCCCAGAGTTGCCCGTTGATGAATTGAAATAAGATCGATGGCTCTGTCGTAATCGGCGATGGCTCGATCATGTTCACGAATGGCACTGTGGCTGTCGGCTCGTCGGAAATAATTCATGCCGTTTTTGGGAAACTGCTTTATCGCCCGATTATAGTCAGCAATGGCATCGCGCTCTTGTCCCAGTTTGGAATAAGAAGTGCCGCGGTTCGAATAGGCGTCCGGGTGCTTCTTGTTGTGCCCGATGGCCTTGTCATAATCTGCGATGGCTTTTTCGTAGTTTCCCTTATTGAAGTAAACATTGCCGCGATTATTATAAGCAACCGAGAGATTATAGTGCGAGTCGCGACCGCGCCGGATGATGCGAGAACAGCCTCTCATTGCGCGCTTGGCACTGTCGCTTTCACAATCGCGCCAATTGCGGGATTTTGCCTCGGCAGGGGATATGTTGAGAGGGATGAAAAACGATAGAACTAATGCTAATGACAGTATGCGCATTATAATTACTCCAATCTACATGGTCTCATTGTAATAGTTTTAATTTTATATTTAAATTTTAATATTTCAATTGTCATATAAACGGCACTTGTTGTCAATTCAGATAAATGTGAATTTTTGTCGGGTTCCGACTGTCTGTTCGTCCTTTACGCAACAAAGTCAGGACTGGTTTGGCACTGGCTCCGCTTCACCAATGAAGTGTCGAGCTGAATAATTTTATCCACAAATATTTAAATCCCTCAATGAAGCATCGAGCGAACGCCGCTGCAATGGGGAGCTGCATCTGACAGCTGCATTTGACATGGGAAATATTTCTCTGCAATGGCAAAAAAGTGAACGAGATCCCGACAAATATAGTTAATAAACCATTGACGACCATATAGTCCCATGATATTCCATTTTTACCCATCTAAGGTGGGGACTTTTAGATGGGGCGGTTGGGGAAGCTGGTTTGCATTAATGTCTGTGTCAGGACGCATCTTTTGTGAGGCCACAAGGATGCCTGTAAACCAGCTTCCCCCCTGTTCCTGTGAGATTGATCCATATGGATCAATTGGGGTTTTGCGGCGCGAGAAGTGACTTTTAAAGTCCGGCGCGCCCTGTGTTTTTGAGGGGCCTTGGGGGGCTTTTTTGATTGTAGATCTGATTATTGGCGCTCCTTGTTAGCGACCAAAAAGGCATGAGCTAGTAGGTATGGGGCAGTTTGTTTCCTCTTTTACAAATAAGATTGACGCCAAGGGACGCGTGTCGGTTCCGGCTAGCTTTCGTGCTATATTGGCGAAAGAAGAGGGGGAGGGTGTTTACTGTTATCCCTCGCTAGATGCGCCCGCTCTTGATGCTGGTGGCACTCGCCTTGTGAACAAGATCGGTGAGTTGCTTGAGGACCTGGCTCCTTTTGGCGATGAAAAAGATCAACTTGCAACAGCGCTATATGGAGACAGCATGATGTTGAAGATCGACACTGATGGCCGGATTAATCTGCCGCTCGCCTTGCGTGAGCATGCGGGTATTACCGACAAGGTTGTGTTTGTTGGTCTTGGTGGAAAATTTCAAATCTGGGAGCCTGCAAAATTTGAGGCTTACCGGTTGCAAGCACGCGAAAAAGTCCGCGAGCTTCGCAAACTTCTCGGCGTGGGGCGCCGCTCCAACAGGGGCGGCGAAGCCGAAGGAGGGCAGGAGTAATGTCTGGTCGGGGCACCAAAAAGGAACGCTCGAGGCCGAGTGAACCAAAAGATCCAAGTGATCTAGGTGCAAATAGCGGACCTGCTGGACATATTCCTGTCCTCCTTTCTTCTGTACTGGAGGCACTTGCCCCAAAAAATGGCGAGGTTTATGTGGATGGCACCTTTGGGGCTGGTGGATATTCGCGCGCCATTCTAGATACCGCTGATTGCCAGCTCATCGCCATTGACCGTGATCCTCAGGCGGCAACCACGGCAGCTTCATTCAATAAAGAATATGGCGACCGTTTTTCCTTTATCCCTGGCCGCTTTGGTGATTTGCAAGAACTCATCAAGGCGCATGGTTTGAACCATGTCGATGGCGTCGTACTGGATGTAGGGGTGTCATCCATGCAGATCGATGATCCAGCGCGCGGTTTTTCCTTCGCCCAAGATGGGCCGCTTGATATGCGCATGTCTTGTCGGGGCCTGTCAGCTGCTGATGTGGTCAATCAATATAGCGAAGCTGATATTGCGCGCATTATTGCAGCGCTTGGCGAAGAGCGGCGGGCGCGGGTGATCGCGCGAGCGATTATCTCTGAGCGCGAGAACAAGCCCTTTACCACGACATTGCAATTGGCGGATCTTGTCACAAGTGTCATTGGCCGCCGCCCGGGCGCTGCCAAACATCCAGCTACCCGTACCTTTCAGGCTTTGCGCATATATGTTAATCGCGAACTCGAAGAGTTGGCGCGAGGGCTGGCGGCAATTGAGCAGATCTTGTTGCCTGGCGGGCGTTCTGTTATTGTCAGCTTTCACTCGCTGGAAGATCGCATCGTCAAGCAATTTTTCGCCAATCGGGCTATTCCCAAATCGCGCCCTTCGCGGCATCTCCCAGAGAGTGTCGAAGATGATGGTTTCAGGCCATCGCTGGCACTGTTGAACAAGCGCACGATAACACCAACGCGCGAGGAGCAACAACAAAACCCGCGTGCCCGCTCCAGCCGCTTGCGTGCCGCTGTCAGGCTGGATGCGCCAGCCTTTGCTTTCAGTCTGGACGAAGTGAAAATTCCTCGGACACCTGATCCAGAGCTTTAGATCAGCGCCCGAAATGCGCGCGCCGTGCGGTGTTTTTCGCAAAGGGCGCGACTAGGGACTGGCTTTTGTATCCCCCTTTCAAGAGAGAGCTGGATATCTATTGCAGGCCCTATGTGCCTGTGCGATTGTTTTTATTTCGTATCATCCATGTTTACACGGGCGCGCGGAGGTGACGATGACCAGTATATTCCATTTGGCTTTTAATGTGACAAATCTTGCGGATGCGCGTAATTTTTACGGGGAAGTGCTTGGTTGTCGTGAGGGAAGAAGTACGGATAGCTGGGTAGATTTCGACTTTTTTGGGCATCAAATTTCTCTGCATCTTGGGGAGCCGTTTGAAACCAGAGCAACAGGCAAAGTCGGGGAACATATGGTGCCAATGCCGCATCTTGGTGTTGTTCTTGAAATGCCTCGTTGGCAGGATCTGGCGGCGCGGTTAGAGCACGCTGGGATTAAGTTTGTGCTTGCGCCGCAAGTGCGGTTTGCAGGTGAAGCGGGAGAGCAAAGTACGATGTTCTTTCTTGACCCAAGCGGCAACCCCATTGAAATAAAAGGCTTTGCAAATTTTAAAGAGGTGTTTTCCGTGTAAGTCTGGCAATTTTTCTTGCAGAGTATTTCGATGAAGAAAATATCGTCAATAAGAGGCTAAGGGAATAGTTGATTGTGAACACAGCAATAAAACTGGCTTTGCCTCTATTGGCTCTCGCACTGTTCGCTGGCATTTATGTCACCAAGGTCGAGACTTGGCAATTGAAGCGCGAAGCCAAGAAGCTTGAGCGCCAAATCGATAAGGAACAACGTGCCATCCTTGAGCTACGCGCCGAATGGGCTTATCTGACCCGTCCGCAGCGCATTGAAAAACTGGCGCGAAAACATCTAAAAATGCGCCCGCCAAAACCACAACAGATCATTGTTCTGGAGAAATAAGTCGAAGCTCCTTGGGCTTTGCATCCAGGTGAATGTCCACTGCTTCATTTTTTTTGTGTATTGAAGGTGTTTGCGCAGATTATTCTGTCATCAAATAGCCCATGATTTAACTCATCAATCCAGATATATGTTTTTTCAGCAGATCAACATTTTCCGTGGAAGGATATTCTTTGGACAACATCACCCGTCGTGCCTTTGTCAAGGCTGGGGTCAAGGCTGGTGCCATGGCGGCATTGGTCGCGGCCGTGCCTTCGCTGGCATTCGCGAAAGCTGGTAAAACGCTCAATGATGCCAGCGGTCTTAGTTCAACAAAGATCCGTAAACATATCATCGTCAATCGACAAAGCGACCAGCAACTGATTGCGCTACTGCGCCAGGAGCTGAAAACGGCGGCGGCTGAAAAACGGCCCGTTGTTGCAAGCGCGGCGCGCCATTCCATGGGAGGGCAATCGCTGGCTGATGATGGCACCGCCATTACCCTTGGGCGGGCCAATATGGAGCTGGATGAAAAGGCAGGCACGGTTCGGGTGAGTGCTGGTATGCGCTGGCACCAGCTGATCGCAGCACTTGATCCAAAAGGTTTTTCCCCCGCTGTCATGCAATCCAATTCGGACTTTGGTATCGCCAGCACATTTTGCGTCAATGCGCATGGCTGGCCGGTGCCCTATGGACCGTTTGGCAGCACGGTGAATGCGGTGCGCATGATGATGTATGATGGAACCATTCTGACTTGTAGCCCTAGCGAGAACGCTGATCTGTTTTCGCTCGCAATGGGGGGCTATGGACTATTTGGCATCTTGCTTGATCTTGAATTGAAGGTCGTTAAAAACCGCCTGATGAAGCCCACCCTCGCGAAGCTGTCATCTGGCATGTTTGCAAAGCATTTCGTGAGTGAGGTGCTCGATCCAAAGGTCACGATGGCCTATGGGCGCCTTGATGTGACGCGGGACCGTTTTTTCGAGAGCGCGTTGGCCGTAAGCTATCGTGCCCAGCCAACGCCGGATGAGGGCTTGCCCAAGGTGGATGACTGGAGCCTCATGTCTTATTTTTCGCGCAAGGTTTATCGCGCGCAAATTGGCTCGGAACGGGCCAAGAGATTGCGCTGGACAATGGAAACCAGCGTTGGGCCGATGCTGTATTCGGGCATTGCAACCCGCAATACGCTGATGGCCGAACCGGTGGTCAATCTCGCCGGTGATGATGCGTCGCGCACCGATATATTGCACGAATATTTCGTTCCTCCTCATCGCTTGTCGCAATTCATCACCGCGTGTCAAAAAATAATACCCCCATCCGATCTGGAGTTTCTCAATGTCACCTTGCGTTATGTAGGGGCTGACAAGCAGAGTGTACTTGCCTATGCTCCCGAACCAAGGATCGCTCTTGTGATGTCTTTTTCTCAAAAACGTACCCAAAAAGGTGAGCTTGAAATGCGCCGGGTCACAAGGGCCTTGATCGATGCCGCCTATCAGGCCGGCGGCAGCTATTATTTGCCTTATCGTTTACATGCCACGAACAAACAGTTGCAAGAGATCTATCCAAGGGTTCGTGAATTTGCAGCACGCAAGCGCCATTTTGATCCAGGTCTGTTGTTCCGCAACAATATGTGGGATCATTATTTTTCAGATCTTTAGGCTGAATGATCGCCAGCGTGACACGGGCATGATGCTGGAGCCATTTATAATCAGGAGAAAAATATGCGGACATTTGCGCTCATCTACGCCCTGCTGCTTGCCGGGGCCGCAGCTCTCAATTATGTGCCTGGCATCACAGATGCCGAGGGCAGGGCTTTTGGTATTTTTGCCCTTGATATTTACGATGATTTACTGCATTTGACTTCGGCTTCCTGGGCCGTGGTAGCCGCGTTAATATCGCGATCGTCTTCAAGGTTTTTTTTGCAGGCTTTTGGGATATTATATCTGGCCGACGGTTTATTGGGAATGGCGACCGGGTCGGGGTATCTCGATCTTGGTATTATCACTTATGGCGTGCAGAATTTACCAATGAGCTTCAAGCTGATGGCCAATGCGCCTCATATAGCGCTTGGTGGCGTGGCGGTGATTGCCGGGTTTGCGTTTGGTCGCTCAAATGATCAGGTGGCCATGTCATGAGCTCGCAGCGTGGTAAGTTTGCCCGTTGGCTCAGGCGCATTGGCGTGGCTTTTTTGGTGCTTACATTGCTGGCACTGGCTCCGGTTATCTGGGTTGAAACGGCCTGTTATGCCAACAAGAATGTTACGGACGGGTTTCAATCAAGATTGCCCAGGAGTGCTCAGCGCGAGGAGGTCAATTCCTATTTGACTTATCCAGAATGGTCGATTGTTCATGCCTATCAGGACCTGGCCTTTGTATCGAAGGCTGGCAGCCCGAGCGATTTTTCCTATCTTGCCAGCGTTGGTGGCTATTGGCGCAACCTTTGCAATATTGTTGGCTACGCCTCGGCGCGCAGCAAGGTATCTGGCGAATACCGAGCCATGTTGCATATCATTGGTGTGAGTTTTAGTGCTGAGATGGTCGTCAAGGGAGTATATGAAAAAACAATCGGGCGTTTTACCGCCTGGTTACGCGGCAAAGACAAAACCCCTGAAGATCAGTTCGCGCAAAAAGTTGCCGATGAATATGCCGCTTTTTTGCATCAAACACCGTGGTATGAATTTCCGTTTGGCCGCCGTCTGGGGCAGTTCTGGTCCACGACACCGTTTGGTATGAGCCATTTCATTCGGCGCGTAGAACGACGGGTTGCTCTTACCCTTGAATATGGTGGTAAAGCCATCTATGCGCAGGTCATCGGGGCGCTGGCTGGTGCGGTTCCAGCGCCGCTTTCCATACAAAGTATTGTCGTGGGGGCCGATCCGGCCATTGTTCCGGGCGTAAAAATCATCAAAAGGTTAAGCCAGGGAGAGGTCGTGATCGAGACGCCGCGCTATGCGAAATTTACGGTCATCATGGGGGAATTGGCCAGAGCTGGTATCGTGTTTCGTGAGATTGCTGGCAATGATGATATCATGGTTGCACTGCTGGTGCCACGCCAGAGCACTTTCCAGCATCCAGGCATGAGCGAGCTTATGTCTGTGGCGGTGGCGTTCAAGCCCGGCTGGAGGCGGTTGATGGTCAATGTAAAAGTTGGTTCGCTGGCGGATTTGTTGGAAAAATCCCGCGCGCAAGGTGTGCAAGTCGAGCATGTCTATGACTATTGAGCGAGCGGCAAATAAACCTGGAGTGGGCCGCTTTATGGCCGGTCTGGCATTCATACTTGCCGTCTGGTTCGTTACCCTTGCGATGGTGCCGCGTCTGCTTGATGAACCCGGCCAATATATCCTCATTGGTCCCCAGCGCACAGGAATTGAAGCGCTTGCTGCAACAGATGTCCTGTTTGTTGGTAGCGGGCGTGGTTATATTCAGATTGAAACCTCGTCAAAAGGTACGCTCTCGCAGCTCTATGGCGCGGGGGCCTGGTTGATATTGCCAGCCTCCAATGGTGGCTGCTTAAGTCTGCGCGATGGGCAAAAGCTGGTGCAAGGCTCCCGAAATTCGCAATAGGGGAGGTATTCACAAACAACATGATTTATCATGCATATTTCACCCATCCAATGAAAAAGCGAGGCCCGAATGGAGCCTCGCAGATTCTTGTTCTGGAAAAGTAATTGTCTGCTTTCAATGGGTTCGGCATAATGGGGCCCCGCTGCTTGGACGGCCAGGTTATTTTTTTGAAGCTAATATTTGTTGGCAGAAATTACGTGACTTGATTGTTCGGAAAAAAAGGGCGCTCAAATGAATGAGCGCCCTTAGGTCACATATGATGGTCAGTGCATTATTGGTTTTGTATAATTTCTTTTCCTCGTAAGTCTTTTAGTGAGAGAGAGAGAGAAAGGAACCACTAACTTTCATATGTAATTAGATTGAGGTAACCGCCATCAAGGTCTGATATAGGCGTATCCTTCAGCCTGAAGCTTTGCCAGTTCAGCAACACCGCTTGGAACGATATCTGCTTTGCTGACATCATACAGATCTTCTTCATAGTTTATTTTTTTGCCGCGCAAGGTATTGGCGCAGACATTGAATTTAACGCCTTGTTGTTTTAGGCCATCGATCTTTGCTGTAATGACATCCGTCGCATTACCATATTTTAGTTTTGTATTTTTAAGGGCATCTGGTTCGAGCACTAATGAAAGTCCCTTGCCGTGCATAACCACTTTTAGGTCGAGATTGTCTTTGCCCACAGCATTAATATGATTTTGTATGTTGCGCAGGGCACCAGCTTGCGCTTTTGGATTATCATAGTTGATATGATAGACGACTTTTTGTTTGCCATAGCCTTGCTGAGCTAAAACACTTTGCGTCCCCAACAGGGCGAACGCCATAAACAAAGATGCGGCTAATGTTGATATTTTCATCATGCTTACTTCTCCTATGATTTCCTAGGAGAAAAGATTACGAGATTCAAGAGAGATAAAAAATTGTGTGTTTCCCATAGGTGGGTACGGGTATTTACCTATTTGGCGTGAGACTGAGGACCAGTTTCATCAAGTCCTGAAGGGAAGTCGCCATTGTTTTATCCATGATATTTGCACGGTGAACTTCAACGGTTTTGTCGGCTATGCCAAGTTGCAAGCCGATGTCTTTGTTTGTGTTGCCAGCGACGATGAGATCGAGAACTTCATATTCGCGAGGCGTTAGCTTGTCTAGTCGCTCTTGTTGATTGGTTTTGTATTGGCGTTTTTTAGTAGTTTTTGCATTTAATTTCATGGCCTTATTAATCAGGTCGATGAGCCTTTGATCGTTGAAGGGCTTTTGGATGAAATCCAGCACACCATCTTTCATGGCGCGGACAGCCATATCAATATCTCCATGAGCTGTCATGATAATGACTGGTAAATCTGGATATTCTTTGGCAAGAATAGATTGCAATTCCAATCCGCTCAGCCCTGGCATACGGACATCGACGAGCACGCAGCCATTATCGCTGGTATTTATTTCGGTTAGAAAATTTTCTGCACTATGAAACAGTTCAATCGATAGATTGACCGAGTTCAGGAGAAAACGCACACTTTTGGCAAATTCAATATCGTCGTCGATGACAAAAACACTCTGTTTGGTTGCTTTATTGATCATTTACTCTCCTGTTGGCAGGCTGAAGCAAAACTTTGTTCCTTGCGGACTACTCGACTCGATCCATAACTGGCCCCCGTGGCTTTTGATAATGAAGCAGCTTATCGACAGGCCCAAGCCCATGCCTTCCTCTTTGGTTGACACAAAGGGGTGAAATATCTTGTTTTGTATTTCACTTGTAATGCCCGGTCCGTTGTCATTTATGGAGACAAGTATCCCAGTTTCATTGTGCATGGACGTCTCGATGATGATGTGCCGTTTTTCATCAATGGTATTACGCATCGCTTCAATGCCATTGCCAACGAGATTGAGCAACACCTGTTCTAATTGAATTGGATCGACCAGCACAGATGGCAAGCCTTCACATAACTCAATCGCCAGCGTTGTATGGTTGTTTCTCAAATTGAATTCGAGGAGATCAACAACATCACGCACAATATCATTGACGTCCAGTTTTTTTCGTTCACGCTTGTTCTCGCGCATTGTATCGCGCAACCCGCTGATGATTTTTGATGCCCGGTTTGCCTCACTTGATACGCGTTCGAGAATTTCCAGTATTTCATTTTTGTCGTTATTGCCGTCACGCAACCTGCGGATACAACCCGTTGCGTAATTCATAATTGTTGCCAGTGGGTGATTGAGTTCGTGTGCGATACCAGATGCGAGTTCTCCCATTGAGTTCATCTCTGCGACGCGTGACAGCTCGGCTTGCCGATAGCGTGCTATTTCTTCGGCGCGCTGGCGTTCAGTAATCTGGTTCGCCAGCTCCTTATTCGTTAGTGATAATTCACGTGTTCGTTTTTTGACCAGAACCTCTGCCCGCGTGGACCAGACAATCATCATGATCAGCCCCATCAAGGTAAGAGCAAGCCAGTGACCATATTGGTTGACTATCCTTGAAACAGTGATCTTGCCGCGTTCAGCATATGGGGCGATACGCAGTTCTTTAAACAAGTCGTGAACGGGCTGATAGTCGAGGGGAACGGTCCAGCCGGAATAGTTTCCAGCTTTGGCTGCGATGCCGTCTGCTGGCATGCTTAGTAGTGCAATGGCCACTTTTTGAGAAAGTTCTTCTTTTGTTGTTTTGAGTTTTGCAAAAGGCCATTCGGGGTAAAGTTTCGTTGTGACCTGGAGATGGAACCCTTCGTGTTTTGCCGGCTCCAGGGTTTTAAAGTCGGAAAGTTTGATTTTTCCTTCTGCCGCCATGTTTTCAAGTGTGCCAGTGCGAAATGTACCAGCGTCAACCAGCCCATCGCGCACGGCATAAGCCACGCCATCTTGAGGAAAATTGCTAAATGTCAGTTCAGAAAAATCATTGAACGGATCAATGTTTCTCTCTTTCAATTTACGCCATGCCATCTGAAAGCCGCCAAACCCCATGCGCTTGACGCCCATAAAGCGTTTGCCGCGAAGGTCGGAGAGGTTAGTGAGGTCGTGGCGGTCACTGCGTGTAAAAATGACCGCGCCGAAAACATTCGTTTTGGCAATATTGGAGGGAGCGCGTTTGGTGGCGATCCGACTGATGCCGTAGGGCGTCTCCAAGGTCACATAATGACCGGTATTGGTCAAAATGAAATCAATTTGACTAAGGGCAACGGCGTTGTTCAGTTCCTTGTGAGAATAGGGCGTGATTTCAAATTTATAACCTTTGATTTGGTTTGAGAGATAGCGGGCTGTTGGCTGCCAGCTCTTCAGGCATATATCGTGACCGCGAAAAGCGAGGACGCCAATCTTGACAATCATCTCTTGTGCCTTGACCAGGCGAACAACCATGAGGGTGACGATGAGAATAACAAAAACAATAAGAGCTTTTTTTCTGACCATGAGAGATATCCAGATGAGAGCGATTTTAGCTATTCTAGATAATTTTCAGTCGTTATGACGTTTTTTATCGATATTAGATTAAATGGTTTTCAGTATCAGTGTGAAATTATCTTGATCATCAAGAGAGCGCCAAAATAATGAGATGAGATCGCCAGACGGACCATATGATCAACGTGGCGCGCACAGTAGGATTTCACCCACAAAAAAAGCGAGGCCCAGTTGAGCCTCGCTTCTTTATTATTCTAAACCGGGACATTCGCTAGGAAGGTCCCTTAGCTTCTAGCCAAAGATATCATTGGTGATATTCTTGTACCAGCTGTGAGCATAGGTTTCTTCACTGGCAAGCACACTTGGTGATGCTTTGCTTGGGGTCAGACCACCAGAAACTTTCTGTACTTTTGAACCATCTTCCTTGAGACGGTAAACAGCAGCAACAGAGAAGCCATAGCCAGGTCCTGCAATGGAATAACAGGTATTGACATAAGCTGGTACCGGTGCGTCTTTGCCGGCCAGAGAAGCAGCAACGGCAGCAGCCGCAACTTTTGCTTCGGAGTTGGCAGCATAACCAGATTTTGGCAGACCTTTGGCAGCCGCACTATCACCAATGACATAAATGTCTTTGTGGATGGTGCTCTCGAAGGTGCGCAGATTAACCGGGCACCAGTCGCCTTTGGTGAGACCAGCTGCAAAAGCAATTTTACCAGCTTTTTGAGCAGGGATGATGTTGAGAACGTCACCATTTTCAGTACCAAAACCGGTTTCGATTGATTTGCCGGCCACATCGACTTTAACGATTTTATTATCGTCGGAGCCTTTTGGAGTGCCGCGCCAGACGATCATGCCGTCATCGGAACCTTCTTTAAAGCCATAGAGCTTGCCCCATGCCTGTTTGAACAGACCAAATTTGGAGAACTTGCCTTTTGGATCAAGGATAAGAACTTTTGATTTTGGTTTGTGCTTTTTGAAGTAGCCTGCAACCTGTGCAGCCCGCTCATATGGTCCTGGAGGACATTTGAACGGATTGGGAGGAGGAGCCATCAGGAAGGTTCCACCATCCTTCATTTCTTCAAGCTGCTTGCGAAGCATGGCAGTTTGGGCGCCAGCATTCCAGGCATGAGCGATGGTGCCAGAAGCAGCTTCGTCATATCCAGGTGTTGATTCCCATTTGAAGTCGATACCAGGGGAGACGATGCAACGATCATAAGCGATGCTTGCGCCACCTTTGGTGGTGATCTTCTTGGCTTTGGCATCAATGCCGGTGACATAGTCGTGAACGACTTTCACACCATGTTTGGCAAGGCCGCCATAGCCGTGACCGATGCTGTCGATCCCTTTGCCGCCGCCAATCACATAGACGTTGGACAAATAGCAAGTGTAGTAAGTCTTATTGGGCTCAATAAGGGTTACATTAATGCTGGGATCGGCACGTTTCAGATATTTGGCAGCTGTTGCGCCACCAGTTCCGCCGCCGACAATCACAACATTTTTCTTGCCGTGAGCTGCGCCTAGCACGATGCTTGGCATGGCAATAGTGCCAGCTGCTGCCGTTGCAGCACCCGCTGAGCGGATGAAGCTTCTGCGGTTCATTTTCTTACTCATTTTTATAGTTCTCCTATTTCAAAGGTGCTGCTTACTGCTGAGAGGCGTAATAAGCCATCAGCTCGTCAAAGGCAGCATCACCACCCTTAGTGTGGAGTTTCATGACCTTCTTCTTCATCTTTCTGGTCATTGGGCGTTTACCAGCAATGAAATCAGCCATGGTTGATTTTAGATAATGTGTCCACTGACCAGCCAGGCGGCCTGTGTCATCATCTACATCGGTACCACCATCTTCATGACATTTTTCGCAGTTTTTTTCGTGCAACTTTGCGCCTTTGGCAGCTTTTGCCTTGTCATAGCTCTGTTTTGCAGGGACAAATGGTTTGCCACCGAAATAAGTAGCCATCTTTTTGACCTCATCGCCTGTATAGCCTTTGGCAATGCGGCCCATGATGGTTGAGGGGATTTCACCCGATTTGAAGCCTTTCATCAGTTCGACGAAATATTCTGATGACAAACCTGCAATTGTTGGCGTTCCAGGTCCACCACTGGCACCATCGGTACCGTGACATCCTGCACATGTGTTAGCCAATGCCATTCCACTGGCGCCCATCAATGTCTTTGGAGCCATTTTCTTTTTCGCATGTTTGGCAGCCATCGCAGCGCTTGACATTCCAAATGCCAGACCAGCAACCAGTAGTATACGAGTTATGGTTTTTATGACCATGTTCTGGTTTCCTTTCTTTTCTTCTCTCACAAACTTCTTATTAACGAAGTGCTTTTGTTTTAGCGAATATCTATTTCAAAAAACCCGCCGGTGTCACCCCGTTATTGTCTCGGGATTATTGAAAGTTCTGTTAAAGTTCAAATGAAGTGTAATAATTGAAATAACCGCTAGACAGTGCGTTAGCTATGTGACCGAACAGAGGCGCAATGACAATGATCAGTGCACATCCAAATATTCGCCTGCGTTTCAGGAGAATATGTGCAAAACTATAGCGTCAAATTATTATGGTTCACTCCCAATTTCCTCTAGCTAACTCAGTTGACTGCTTGATCCGGCATGTTTTTTATATCTGTTGTTCAGGTGTTTACAGTTCCCGACCAAAGACCATTTTCCGGCAGTTTCTTCTTGTTATTGTGCGGCGTATAGACCGCAGTTGGGACTTCATATCATGAGCTGATATGTTGATCCTTTTTGGATGCTATTTTATCTTGCCCGTTTTGTCCAGTGCGGAAGTCGTTCGAGCGAGGGGCTTGCGATTAGAAGTGTGATTGACTTTTCTTGGTCAAAATCTGGCAATGCACTGATTAATCACAACTTTATAAAAGGTTCTGGTCGGCGAGGTTGGTTTTGAAGCCTTCAAATCCAATCTAGAACTTTTCTATTGGGCGCATGCACGCATATAATATGGCCGGTAAACAAGTTGTTTCGCCCTTGCTCGGTGCACTATTGTAATTTGCTCATTGGCGGATTGTTCGATTGAGAATCGAGTGCCGATGTCTGTTGTTTGACATCTTTTTCTTCTGGCTCATCGGGTTCTTCGTGGGCAATTCCCTTGTGGCAATCAATACAGGTCTTGCCTTTTTGCATGGCGCGGGGATGTTTCTTTCTGGCCTGTTTGTCTTGTTCGTTGAGATCCATGGCGTCCCAGGAATGGCAAGAGCGACATTCGCGCGAGTCACTGGCCTTCATTTTTGCCCAGACACGGCTCGCCATATCCCAACGATGCTTCTCATATTTTTCCTTGGTGTCGATGGTGCCGATGATCTCATGCCAGACATCCTTGGCAGCCATGACTTTGGCAATCATTTTGGGAATAAAAGGCTTTGGAACATGGCAATCCGAGCAGGTAGCACGCACGCCAGATGCACTTTTATAATGCGGCGTCTTTTTATATTCCTCAAGATTGATTTTCATGGTGTGGCACGAGGTGCAAAAACTCATCTCATTGGTATATTTGAGACCGTGGCTGAAACCTAATGAGAACAATATCCCAAGTATGAAGAGTGGGCTCATCAGTATGAGTTTGACAAACCAGGACCGTGATTTTGGGTCTTTGTCCATTATAGTTCCCTTTGTATCGCTTGCACAAGAAGGCGCCACTCGCCTCCATTTTGTTTTAATTGATTGTTTCTTGTGCCCCCTTGAGGACATGGCTTTTTGTGTCAGTTTAGACGATGAAAATGACTATTGCCAACCCCATAAATATGAGGCGGAATAATGGAGCTGGTGGATTGAAATGAAAAAGGCGCTCTTTTGGTAAGGCCAAATTGACGCTGTTAGTTGAAAAAGTTTGATCAAATTTAGCTAATATAAGACAATAGAAAAGGAGAAATAGGCTTGTACAGGGGTTTTTATTGTGCGGTCCGGTCTTTTGTATGAGGGAGTTGTTGGGATGATCAGATTTTTGGTCTTGATGTGTGCATTGGCGACGCTGACCCCTGGGGCGGTGCTTGCTGATACATTATTACTGGTTCCTGGCTATCTGGGTTCCGCGCAAAGCTGGCGCGGTAACAATATACCTTATGGATTAAGCCGGGCTGGTTGGCGCGATGCCGGGCATTTATCTGTCGGGCCGCGCGGTACATTTATTCCGCGCCAAAAAGTACAAGGCAAGAAGCGTTCCTACACGATTGATCTGCCTACAGAAGCCCCCCTTGTCGTGCAAGCAGATCTGATTGCTCGCTATGTGGTTCTGGTCCAAAGGCGTCATGTTGGTGAGAAGGTCATTCTTGTTGGCCATTCGGCGGGAGGCGTCGCGTCGCGTTTGACTATGGTGCGATATCCAGCTTTGAAAATTTATGCTCTATTGACGATCGCGTCTCCCCATCTGGGGTCAGGCATGGCTGATCTTGGGCGCTCGGTTTCCAATAGTCCGCTGTCCTGGTTCGCACCGTTCATGGGAGCTGGCACGATCAATCGTTCGCGGGCGCTCTATCATGACCTTGGCCGCGAGGGGCCGCATAATCTTTTGGGTTGGCTTAATCGTGCAGCTCATCCCACGGCCCATTATATTTCGGTCATTCGCACCAAAGACGGCAATGTGGCCAGTGGCGATTCGATGACCGTTGGCTGGCGTCAGAATATGAATTTTGTACCAGCATTGCGGGGCAGGGCGCGCACCTTCGCCTCGCGCGGCAATCATGAATTGCGTCCCGCCGACAGCGTCTTGATCGCGCAAATTCTCTCTCGTTTATAGAGCTTGTATTTATTGAGCTCACGGCTATTCCGGCTAACGCCGGGCCTTCGCTGGGGCGGGCAACGCCCGGCGCGTGGTCACGCTTGCCGATGGGACCATCGGATTGGTGTTTCCATATAAGATTGACTTTTTAATAAGAAACCCGAAGTACCCTTCGGCAAGTCCGACTGGGCGCCGGGCTTTGGCCCGCCCCAGCGGAGGCCGCGCGTTAGCGCGAACAGCCGTGAGCTAAAACTAGAGAGTTTTCAGAAGTGCTTCGGCGCTGCTTTGTTCTGCATTATGAAAGTCATCTTCAATATTGAGCGTTTTGACAGTGCCATCGACAACCAGCATGGCGTAGCGTAGCGAGCGCATGCCAAGGCCACCTTCGGTCAGATCCAGATCAAGACCAGTTGCTTTGGCGAAGGCGGCGCTGCCATCGGCCAGCATGGTGATATTATCGCCAATGCCGCTCGCCTTGCCCCAGGCATCCATCACGAAAATATCGTTGACAGCGGTGCAGATCACTTCATCGACACCTTTGGCCTTGAGGGCATCGGCATGTTTGATGAAGCCTGGCAGATGGGTCATGGAACAGGTGGGAGTATAGGCTCCAGGAACAGAAAATATGGCGACGGTACGTCCGTCAAAAATATCACTGCTTTCACGAGGTGCCGGACCATCGGCTCCCATGATCATAAAGGTCGCTGCTGGAAGTTTGTCACCAACTGAAATAGTCATAATTATTGCCTCGTGAGTAAATACCAATCTTGTGAGTCAAGATATAGCTTTTTTCACGACATGGAACCAGTGGCAATTTCAGTTTATTTTGTGCGTGTATACGATGCCCGTTTTGTCACCAACAAGGGTGAACGCCAACGTGCGACCGACTAAATCTTTGGGTGGGTCGCTTTTGGTCAGGTCAATAATAAAACGACGCTGATTTCCAGCTGAAGGTCGCTCATTGATTGTCAGTGGCAGGTAAAATCCGTTCGAGGCTTCTACGTATAGCTCGGCCTTTTTTGTGTCCAGTGGCACACTGGTTTCGACGACAATATTTGGCTTCTTTCCCTTTAAGTTGATCGATACTTTGCGAAAGGAAAATCCGTTCAAAACCTTGCCTGTGGACGCAACGGGTTTTGGCACCATTTTGCGATAGTGCGATAGCAGTAAATTTTGTGTGGCCTGGCGTGGTGGGATGGTCAGTTTAAGACGTTTTTCGACTGGCACACATATATCGGAGCAAATGCCGTATCCAAGACGTAACTTCATTTTCACAGGCTTGCTGGCATCGGTAGCTGTGATTTTTAGAGGCAAAATTACCTCACTTTTATAGCCGATGCTTGTCGAATATTGGTCCTTGTATTTCTTGGGAACCGGCCACTCGATGCTGATATGTTTGAGATTGTCTGATCCACTCCAATCAAAACTTGGTGGTACACCACTATCTCCAGGAGAGCGCCAATAGGTTTTCCAACCCTTTGACATTTGTATCTGGATGCCGGCATAGGAGCCATTCTTTGCTGAAAAATCGGTCGCACCAGAAATAATGCGAACTCTTGATTTATAGGCTTTATTCCAGCTGCTGTCTGCTTGGGGGGAGCTTTGCAAGGTGTTTTGAAAGGGGGATCCCGCCGCGCTTGGGATGCTACTGGAAAACCCATTTTGAGCCATTGCTGGGAGAGGGGAAAAAATGAGCACAAGCGAAGCCAAGCCGCATAAGAAAACGTTAAGCATGATTGGTTTTTGCGTCATCAATATTCCCGTACTACGTGTTGTTGGCCATTATGCTCTTGCAATATACAAGATAACTGATCACGAAATCCAGACAATATTCCGTGATCTCGTCTACATTATATAGGGGGCGTCCTTGTAAAAAAAAGGCTTCACAAGTTTGCATCCACTAGCTACCTTAATGAGCATGGATAAAGACAAGTTAAAAGCGCGGGATTTGTACGGCCCCAGCTATCTCAATGGCCAGTTCCTGATTGCTATGCCCAGCATGAAAGATTCTCGTTTTGCGCGTGCTGTCATCTTGCTGTGCGCTCATTCCAAAGAAGGGGCCATGGGGATCATCGTTAATCAGCCATCTGGCGAAATCAGCTTTGGCGATCTTATGGAGCAGCTTGAGCTTCTTGGGGATGAAGAGTTGGCGCCGCTTGCCGATGAGTTGGCTATCAAGCCGGTTCATGTAGGGGGGCCGGTTGAAAGCAGTCGCGGGTTTGTGCTTCATTCCGCTGACTATAATGTGTCAGACGCGACCTTGCCGATCCAGCCTGGTGTTTGTTTGACCGCAACGATCGATATTTTACGCGCCATTGCTAATAATGAGGGCCCGGAGCACTCGTTTCTGGCGCTGGGCTATGCGGGTTGGGCACCGGGTCAACTCGAAGATGAACTGGCGTCAAATGGCTGGTTGAATTGCGCGATTGATGCCGATCTGGTTTTTCAGAACGGCCTTGGTGACAAATATGATCAAGCTCTGGCGCTGCTTGGCATTGACCCATGTTTCTTGGCGGCTGAAGCCGGGCACGCCTGATTTTTCGCGTATAACACAGATGCCTCGTTCTTGGCCCTATCCTCTACCTTGGCCTAACTCTCTATTTGGGAATGGTCAGGCGCATGCCGATTGCCAGATTATTGGCGTTCTTGATGGTGGCTTTGTTTGCATTGAATATTCTTGGATAGGCAAACGCATCACCATATGTTGCATAAGCAATGGAACTTAGCGTATCCCCCGCTTTGACAATCAAATAGCTGGCTTTGCCTTCTTGCTTGATGATGCGGGATGTGAGAGCTGTTCTTGCGCCTTCATTTTCAATAAGAGCCAGATAGTCAGAATCAGCGCTTGGCGTTTGGGTCTTGCCATCTGAGCGTTTTACGACACTGGCAATGAGCGTCGATATATCCAGACTGCCATCCTTGTTTTTAAGCGCTGCAGGCAGGTTCTTTTGGTTTTTACCAATCGCTTCTTCAAGGAGATGCTTGACGCTTTGGGCGTCTTTGCCCTGATTTTCAGCTTCTTGCACCAGATCGGATAAAGTGGCTCGGAGCCGGTCCACAGATTGATTGAGTGAGGCGCCATTGGTGCTTTCAGCTCCGTTTAGACCCGACAGGGCTTCGACGACCTGGTCGGTCAAGGCACGCATCTTGTCTGGGGCAGCCTTCGTAGCTGGTGCCCTATTATTAGGGGAGGTGGTGTTGGCTTGTGCCATGACGATCCGTTTGGCAGGCGCGCTCAATTTACTTGTGGCGGTATTGACAATATTTTCAAGTGAATTTTCGAGCTGGTTTAAAGTTTGCGCAGGATCTGTTGTCTGATCGAAATTGACGACTCGCGTGCCAAATTGTTCGGGCTTTGGCGCGCCAATTGCCGAGAGGTCTTTCACCACATTGTTGACGAGCTGTTCGATGGGCCCATTAATGGACGCGAACATTTTAGGGGGATTGTTGATTTGTTGGTTTGCAAGGGGGAGCTTGCCAGTATTATCGAGCGGATTTCCCTGCGGCCCTTTTTCCCAACTTTCAGCGGTGACGCCTCCAGAGAGGCTAAAGCGATTGTTGTCCGTGAAATTGCTGGTCTTGTCGTCAGGAAAGAGGCGTACTGCTGTTTGCGCAACTGCCAGTTTGTTTGCGGCCTGATCCTCCAAATGTGGTGTGGGCATCAAATAGAGCACGCTGCTGGCACCAATGAGTATGGCGCCGGTTAGACCGTAAAGCGCCTTGGTGATCGGTATTTTGTGCCCGTTATTGTCAGCCTCTTCGCGATGAAACAGGGCGGGGATTTGATCTTGGGTCTCAACCGGTTGTAAAAACTGAGGGTTTGGTTCTATGGGGACGTTTGCGCGGGGTAGGTCACCCTCTGGCTGAGTTTCCTCATGGTAACTGTTGGGAAACTGGTCAGGCAAAGGCTGGTCAAAAATATTTGCAACAGTTTCTGGAGCCGGTTCGGTGGGGAATTGGGCGAAATCCTGTCCGGCAATTTCGTTTTCTTGGCGCATGCCAATGGCCCGCTGGGGCGCGCTTAAGTTTTCATCGGAGGGGACTTCTTGAACGAATCGGGGGCTTAGCGCTGCTTCCGATTGCAACGTTGGGACCTCAAGTCCATATTTCGCAGAATGGGGACCTGGTTCCCTGTCGCCTCGTTCGGCCTCGAGATTTTCTAATATCTTTTCCAAAAGTGGCTGATACTTTTGTTGGTTTTCCATACCCTACTCCTCTACAAGCCCCGTTAACCCCGGCGCGAAACGCACTACAAACAAGAAGTCACTAAAAGTAATTTAAAAATATTGAGTTAGTATGAACTTTTCCAAGAGCCATATTGTGGCGATGGAAACCTGCACGGCAAAAAAAATAGCTATGGCTTGATCGTTGTCAGTCCAAAGGCTTGCCAATTTTGCATGCCCCCTCGGTAATAATAAAGTTTGGTGGCTGGAAACCCTGCCGCCAGCAGTCCGCGGATAGCGCGCGGAGATTGATCACACCAAGGGCCGTTGCAATATAACAAAAGATGGCGGGCCCGACTGAAATTCCAGCTATTGCCATTGTTTTTAGTGGCCCCAAGAATGGTCAGGATCCGATCCAGATAGGCATTTTGTCCCTTTGACAACAAGGTGAAAGGGATATTGACCGATCCAGGAATAGTACCCTTCTTGTAAAAGGCGGGGATGCGCGCATCAACCAGAACGCCTTTGCCATTCTCGACCTTGTCTTTGAGAAAATTTAGCAATTCGATTTCGCCAACTGTTTGCACACCCGCAGCAACGCTCATGGGATGGATGCAAAAAGGTGGGCAGGGTCTTGATGTCTTGGAAAAGCTGTTGGTTAGTTTGTTCGAGGTATTTTGAATACGCTCAATCCGGTAATCCTTGCCTTTGACCCTTATATCGACAAAGGGAAGATCTTTGGTGATATTGACCTTGCCGGCCAATGTGGCGGTCGTGGAGATGCCTATGCCAATGACTGCGATCCCCAGAATTTGCCAGATGGTTTTTGACCATTTCTTCATTAGTCTACGATGTCCCCTGTTGTATTTTTGTATTGGCCCCCCAGTATGCCAGACCTTTTTCTTCTCCCAAAAAAGAACTCAATAATCTACATACATACGATTTTGACCAACAGATTTCTCTCAGATATGCGGTTGAATCAAGGCAGGGCTAAGGCAAGGAGTGTCTTAATGACGCAGGGGGGTATTATTTGTGATAAAGAGCGCCGGGGATTCCCAGTTCAGGCCATATGTGAGCGGTGGTTTGCGCGAATATGCGTGCAATTAACCATTAAAAGTTTTTTGTCAAATGCAAGGAGGGAGCCAGAGCAGCGGTGGTGTTCGAGCGCTCTGTTAGTCGAAAAAAATAGAAGAAGATGCCTTCGAAGCGGCTTTAGGAATGAGAGAAACAATGAAATAGGGAGGTAAGGAGCTTGATTTGCTCATTCGTGCGTGCATGGTGCTTGACAACATGTCGCCCGGGGCGTAGGGACGGTCTCCTCAACAGCAAGAACGAAACAAGATAGCAATGATCAATCAATCTCAAATTTTATTTAGCAATAGTCGCGACGCAATAAACGCGGGTTGGCGGCCGATGCTGGATGAATATTTTCAAGCCCCAAAAGGCAAGCACCGGAAGGAATGTTGTTGAGTGCGCTAGAGAGATAGCTGCGCATGTACATTGATCGACCCTCTGGAAGCTTTGACTTCACAGAGGGTTTTTTATTGCCCATATTTAAGGGGACCAACTTTTATTGGAACGAACTCATGCCCAACGAACAGAGTTATGAAATTATCGAGAGCGGTCGCGCTCACATCAAAGCCTGGGTCAAAGGGGTGACGCTGGATGATGGCGCACGCCGCCAGCTTGAAAATATTGCGCGCCTTCCTTTTATTCATTCCCATGTTGCGGCGATGCCCGATGTGCATTTTGGAATGGGCGCAACGGTTGGCTCGGTGATCGCGACCAAAGGGGCGATTGTCCCGGCCGCCGTTGGCGTCGATATCGGCTGCGGGATGATGGCCATGCGTACCTCGATGACCGCTCGTCAACTGCCCGACAATCTGGGCCCTCTGCGCTCGCGGATCGAGGCGGTGGTACCGCATGGCGGGGTCGGGGCGAAGGGGGGATGGCGCGACGGGCTACCGGATATTGTCAGCACCAGATTTGAAAATAGCGGTTTGGCGGCCGGTCTCAAGGTGGTGCAGGGCAAACATCCCAAAATACACAATGCACATTACGCAAACCATCTTGGCACGCTTGGTGGTGGCAATCATTTTATCGAGGTTTGCCTTGATGAAGAGGACCGCGTCTGGGTGATGTTGCATTCTGGATCACGCGGTATCGGCAACGCTATTGGTCGCTATTTTATCGAGCGGGCCCGTGAAAAACTGTCTGGCCGTGAAACGGGCCGCAATCTACCGGATCGCAATCTGGCATGGCTGGAAGAGGGCGAGCAGGACTTCATTGATTATGTGCAAGCGGTGCAATGGGCGCAGGACTATGCGCGTATCAACCGCGAAATCATGATGGAGCGAGTGTTGATGGTGATGCGCAAGCAGTTCAAAAAATTCAAGACCGAGAAAGTCGCGGTCAACTGCCATCATAATTATGTTTCGCGCGAAACACATTTTGGCGCTGATGTGCTGGTCACCCGCAAGGGGGCGGTGCGGGCGCGTACAGGCGAGCTTGGTATTATACCTGGCTCCATGGGCGCCAAGAGCTTTATCGTGCGCGGCAAGGGCAACGCGGATAGCTTTACCTCCTGCTCTCATGGGGCGGGGCGTCTGATGTCACGGACACAGGCCAAACGGTCCTTCACGCTGAAGGATCACCGTGAGGCGACTATGGGTGTTGAATGCCGCAAGGACAAAGGGGTGATCGATGAAACGCCGGGGGCCTATAAGGATATCGATGCGGTCATGAACGCCCAACGTGATCTCGTTGACGTGGTTCATACCCTGCGTCAGGTCGTGTGTATCAAAGGCTAGTTCATGCGCTGACGTCAGCGCTATAAGGCGGGGCTGGAAAATATTCGGTATAGGCCTGAATTTCACGGGCAAAGGTCGGGCTGGTGATTTGCCCAAGCAGCCATAGCGACATATCAATGCCAGCGGAAACCCCCGCCGAAGTTACGAGCGACCCGTCTTGTACATAGCGCACATCATCGAGCACTTCGCGGGCGCGACCGGCTTTTCTAAAATCTTCGATTGCGCCATGAAACGTTGTAATGCGTTTGCCATCGATCAATCCAGCGGCCTGCAAAATGCGCGCCCCTGTACAAATCGAGCTGGTCCATTGGCAGTCTGCGGCTTGTAGTTTGACCCAATTGACCAAGCCTTTGTGTTTGGCAGCTTTCACACTGCCATTGCCTCCCGGGACGATCAGCACATCCAGTTGTGGCGCGTCACGGCAAAATGCGTGGGCGGTGAATTGCATGCGTTTATTGCCGACAAATTCCAGTTTTTCAAATCCATAGGTTTTAACGTCGAGGACATCACTTGCGCGGTCCTGCGCGGCGGCAAACATTTCATAGGGGCCAATAAAATCCAGTTCCTCGACTCGGTCAAAAACCAGTATGCCGATATTGATCATTTTTCTATTCCTCGTTCTTGGTGTTGACGAGGAAACAGTAACTAAATAAGTATATGTCCTAAATGACATAAAACGATTAAATCAGGACATGTAGCATGAAGGATAAATATCCCGTCATTATGCTGGGCTTCCAAGATGTTCTGCTGCTGGATATTGCAGGGCCAATCCAGGTCTATGCGACGGCCAATAAATTGCTGGCAAGCCCCTATTATGAGGTTCATCTGGTCGGCATCGAGGGGGAGGCAATCGCAACCGACGCTGGGCTTGTCATGTTGGCCTCAGGCACTCTGGCCAAGGCCCCAAGGGGCGGTGATTTGATCATTCCAGGGGGACCGGGTGTTGATCTTTTGTTGCGAAACACCGATTTTATTGCGCAACTGAAACGTGCCACAAAAACCCGTTCGCGTATCGTATCGGTTTGCTCGGGGGCGCTCTTGCTGGCGGCCACAGGGCTGCTTGATGGGCGTGAGGCGACCAGCCACTGGGCGCGAGAAGCGCAAATGCTGCAGCTATATCCAAAGGTCAATTGGCAGCCAGACGCCATCTTTGTGCGGGATGGTCTGTTTTATACCTCGGCTGGCATCACAGCGGGGATTGATCTGGCCTTGTCACTGATCGAGGCGGATCATGGATCAGATCTGGCGCTAAGAGTGGCGCAGGAACTAGTCGTTTATTTACGCCGCTCCGGTGGGCAGGGGCAATATTCGAAATTGCTCACCTTGCAACATGGATTGTCGCCAAATTTGCGCCGTGCCAGTGATGCGGTGCTGGAGGATCCAACCGGCGATTGGCGGGTCTCCAATTTGGCTAATCTTGCGGGTATGACAAAGCGCAACCTGTCGCGCCGCTTCTTGAAAGAAGCGGGGGTCAGTCCGGCCAAATATGTTGAAACCATTCGGCTTGATCTGGCGCGGACTCTGCTTGAAACCAGCCCATTGTCGATCGATCAAATCGCCTTGAAAAGCGGATTTCAGGATGGCCAGAATTTGCGACGGGTATTTCATCACAAGATGAAGGTGACACCCTCACAATATCGCCAAAGGTTTGGCGGCGCGCCCCATTGAAGCAAGTCAACGGCAACAGCACCGAACATGGTGGGGCGCAGGTTGATGAGGTTTGAGGGCGATAGTTTCGTGCATTTAGCAAGCTGTCACTGCAATTTAGATTGATCCTGCAACCCAGATATTAAGAGATATATTTGGTGTTCTTGCGAATATTACAAACCAATCACCAGTTTAATCCCATAACCAACAATGGTGAGGCTTAGGAAGCCTGCAAGCCACAGGCCGATAAACCACAGCCATTTTTTATAAAGTGATGCCATTATGATCACCCATTAATGATAGCCTTCGCCCGGTTTGATTTTGCCTCTGAATATCCAATAAGAATATCCAGTATATATGAAGATGAGCGGCAAAAATATCACCGCGCCGATCAGCATAAAGCCAAGGCTGGAATCGGGGGCTGCGGCCTGCGCTACCGTTATGGCACGCGGTACCACATAAGGGAAAATGCTAATGCCAAGCCCCATATATGAGAGCACGAAAAGGCCAAGGGCTATGGGGAATGGACGGTAATCATTACGCCGTTTTAAATTCACATAAATCCGCCATGCCAACAGCGCTGCAATAATGGGCACAGGCGACAAATATAATAAAGTCGGCATTTCAAACCAGCGCGCATATATCTCTGGTGATAAAAATGGCGTCCACAAACTTACGACACCTGTCAGGAAAAACACCATCAGCATAAGCGGTAAAGACATTTTATACAGCCGATCGCGTAAGCCACCTTCGGTTTTCATTATGAGCCACAACGCGCCTAAAAAAGCATATCCAAAAACAAGAGATAGGCCCGTAAACAGGCTAAAGGGACTTAGCCAGTCAAACCAACCGCCGCTATAGGCACGGCCTTCCACCTCCATCCCCTGAACGAATGCCCCCAGCACAATACCTTGAGAAAAGGTCGCGAGGAGAGAGCCGCCAAAAAAATACGCGTCCCAAATCTTCTCATGAGCTGGATCACGCCAACGAAATTCGAAAGAGACGCCCCTGAAGATTAGCCCGATCAACATCGCCAGAATAGGTGCGTAAAGAGCTGGCATAATGATCGCATAGGCCAAGGGAAATGCCGCCAAAAGCCCGCCGCCACCAAGCACCAGCCATGTCTCATTACCGTCCCAAACCGGCGCCACGGTATTCATGACCGTATCGCGTTCTTCACCTTTATGAAACAAGGGGTATAAAATTCCGATACCTAAATCAAATCCGTCGAGGATGACATAGATCAGTATGACGAGGGCGAGAAGCCCGGCCCAAATTGTAGGAAGGTCCAGCATTAATGTTCCTCCTTGCTTGCTTGCGTAGATATGACGCTATCAAGACCAATGGGGTGCTCGCTTGCCATGGGGCTTTGTCCAGGTGTCGGCGCGGCTTTCATCATCTTCAATATATAATAAATACCAAAGCCAAAGACGACAAAATAAACGAGGACAAAAACAGCAAGAGATGTGGCAATGGCTGGCGCATCAACTGGCGAGATCGACTGGCTGGTGCGAAGAAGTCCATAGACAGTAAAGGGCTGCCTCCCGACTTCTGTGACGGTCCAGCCCGCGATGACGGCGATAAAGCCTGATGGGGCCATCCACACCGCAATCTTATGAAATAGTTGCGCGCTATAAAGCGTCTTGCGCCATCGCAGCCATAGACTAAACAGGCCGATCATTGCCATAAGCGTCCCAAGGCCAACCATGATCCGAAACGCCCAGAACACAATCAGCGCATTAGGCCTGTCTTCCTTGGGAAAGGCTTTAAGCCCAATGATTTCACCGTCCAGATGATGGGTGAGAATAAGCGATCCAAGCTTGGGGATTTCAATGGCATATTTGGTTTCCTCGGCTTCCATATCAGGAATACCGAACAAGATCAGCGGCGCGCCTTTCTGGGTTTCAAAATGCCCCTCCATAGCGGCGACTTTTGCCGGCTGATACTTCAGGGTATTGAGGCCATGTATGTCGCCAATAAATATTTGCGCGGGGGCCACGATAGCTGCCATCCACATCGCCATTGAAAACATGACCTTTGCACCCACGCATGTTTTGTCGCGTAATAAATGCCAGGCGCCAACGCCGCCAACCACAAAGGCTGTGGTCAGATAAGCCGCTGTTACCATGTGAGCAAGCCGGTATGGAAAGGATGGATTGAAAACAATTTTCAGCCAGTCTTCGGGTACGAATTGCCCTGCATCATTGATGCTATAGCCAGCTGGAGTTTGCATCCAGCTATTGGCCGACAAGATCCAAAATGCTGAAAAGAATGTGCCAATTGCAACCATCAAGGTCGCCATGAAATGCAGTTTTTTACCAACTTTGGTCAGCCCAAACAGCATAATCCCCAGAAAACCAGCTTCCAGGAAAAATGCTGACAATACCTCATAGGCGAGGAGTGGTCCCAATATGGGCCCCGTTTTGTCGGAAAACACACTCCAATTGGTGCCAAATTCATAGGACATGACGATGCCTGACACCACGCCCATAGCAAAAACAACGGCAAATATTTTTATCCAGTATTTAAAGAGCCGGATATAAACCTGTTTTCCAGTTTTTAGCCACAGCCCTTCGAGCACGGCCAAATAGCTAGCCAAGCCGATTGTAAATGAGGGAAAAAGAATATGAACGCCGATCGTCCAGGCAAACTGCAATCGCGCCAGCATGAGTGCCGCTGTATCCACAGAATCCACAGTATGACCTCCAATCATATTCGACTAGAGGATACGGTAAGTCAGGTTCGTTTACAATGTGCATTCGTAGGAATTCCAAAGGCCGAAACTAGCCATATATGCTAAGCATTCAGCTCTCCAGAGAGTCATAGGCAACCTTGCATATTTCCTTAAGTTCTTTGCGTGTGAGGTTCCCTACCATGGCATATTGAAAAGGCTTGTCTGTCCATCGATAGATGGACAGTTTTTCTGCGGTATAAAAATGAAAACTGCTGTCTTTCTTTTTTGAAGCGGGAGACAGATAGAATGTCAGGCGCTTGCCGGTTTGATCCTCATACATGAACTGGGCTGCCGGGATGCCCTTTGTGCCTGGTAGCAACCGACCACCAACGAGATGAAAGCCTGTCGATGTCAATAGAGGAGCCTTTACCTTGTTGCCAAGGCGTTTTGACAGCCATTTGAGAAGATGTGTCTTGTTGGCGGAAGAGACCTCAACTGGATGGCGCACTTCTGGGGCATAAACCGTGTGAGCTTGCAGCGCTTGCGAAAGAAAATGAGGATCATTTGCGGCAATGCCATCAAACCTGTCATGACTAAACCAGCCCAAGGCGCTGCCAAACAGCACAAGGGCGATCCCAGCAGCCATTTGTTGCCAGCCCCAAAAAGAATTTTTAGTGATATGTGCGGCTATTGAGAGCTCATGATCAAAGGGAACTGCTTCATCCAGCACATGATCGAAAGCTCCGTGTAGGGTTTCATTAAGCTCGCGATAAGACCTGACCTCGTCGGCTATATCAGGGTGTTCTTGCAGCCAGTCTTCGAATGAAAGCCTATCCTCTGGCGGCATTTCACCATCCATATAGAGGTGAATATCATTTCTCGAAAAGGAAATATTTGGCATTTGATCCTCCGTATCATGGTTGGTTTTACTTTAATCTGCTCTTCCCCCATTAGGGCCTTCAGGCGTTCGCGGCCTCGCGACAAACGTGACATCAGCGTACCGATGCGTATATCCAGTGCATCGGAGGCTTCGCGATAGCTAAAGCCTTCAAGGCCCACCAGCAGGATCACTTCCCGATGTTCTGGTGACAAAGATGCCAGCGCTTTTTTCAGGGCAATATTGTTGGTGTTCTTCCTTGTTGCGTCATCAGGGTTTGCATTGGCCTCATCGGCTTTTTCAAGTACCACTTCCATAGGCCGCCTGGCCAGACCACGCTTGCCGTCGATAAACAGATTGTGCAAAATCGTAAACAGCCATTTGCGTGGATTGTCACCTTCGCGCCACTTGTCGATATTGTTAAGTGCCCGTTCAAGACAGTCCTGGACGAGCTCGTCGGCGTCAACCTGATTACCAGTCAGGGCCAGTGCATAACGCCGCAAGCTGGGAATTTCGGTAGCAATGGCCTGTTTTTTATTCATGCGATCAAAAAACTCTTATTTCAAGACGAACAGAACTGCGCGCCGAAAAGTATCGACGCGCAATCTCTGCAAACCGCTACTTTTTCTTTATATTACGATATTTCTTGTGGCATTGCTTGCAATATTTGACCGTTGCTACAAATTCCACTTTGAACGCATCAAGGCCGTTCCCGGCAGCCTTGGCGGCTTTTTCACTATGTTCTTCCATCTCATGAATGAGATGCTTGAAATTCTTCATCTCACTCCAGATTTCTACCTTCGCTTCCGTATCACCCCCAGTTTTTGAATTGTCGGAAAATTTGTGGCCAAAGCCATAGGCGACGGCGTTGATCGTTCGCATGGCAAGCTCTGCTTTCCTTGCATCCCAAGGAGCTTTTCCCTTGACCATAGCTCCAGCTGTCTTGGTGGCAAACCCCACGGTCTCCATCATTTCCTGGCGGGCATGAATGGGATCTCCAGGTTTGGTTTTTGTGTCGGCTATCGCCACTCCCCCCACACCGAGTGTTGCCACTATAATGATAGAATTTATTTTTGTTTTGAAATTCATTTTTTGCTCCTTGCTATGTCAAATCGTCGAGACAATTTTCTGTCTCATATTGTGAACGAGGGCAGGGGGTAGATTATTCCATTTTCATAAAAAATAAGATTATTGACTGCTATGGAATAAAGGCGTGCATTTCATCGTTAGTGATATGGGAGGTGGCGGGAGCATTCGCGCATGTCTCTCCAGATTGTGACTTGAATTGATAGGGAGAGAGGCTTGCAATGATAAAATACATAAAATTTTTAAGGACGATTGGCTTGGCCATAAGTGGTTTGCTGGTGGTCTTTTTACTGCCATCGACTATCAAAAAGCCTTCGACCTTGATCCTGACTATGTTCTGACACGCGAATATCTGGGCGAAGCACTTTTGATAAAGAATGATCTACCCGGCGCTAAATTGCAGCTTAGCGAGATCGGCAAGCGCTGTGGTAAGGACTGCCACGAATATGAAGATCTGGCCGAAAATATCGCCAGCTATGTTGCAAAGCTGAACGGGCCTTTGGCAAATTAAAACACCCAGACCCAAATATGGTGGTCTGGGTGCTCTTGCTTTGTGCAAGCATGTCAACTCAAAAATTTCCAGATACAAGGCCACTGTCAAGACCAAGCGGGGCCAGGCTGGTTGGAGCATTTGTTTTATCATCGGACTATAGCTTGATGACAGCCAGTTTTTCCTGCGTCATGTCGTGCATGGTATATTCGATGCCGCCAACGCCGTAGCCCGAGGTTTGGTGTCCAGCGAACGGCATCCAGTCGACGCGAAACGCGGTGTGGTCATTGACCATTACGGCGGCGGCTTCCAGCTCATGAATACATTTTGTGGCTATCCCCAGATTTTGCGTAAACACCGAAGCCTGGAACGCGAAGGGCAGGGCGTTGGCCTGCTTGATGGCCTCATCCATCTGTTCATATCCATAGACGCAGACCACGGGGCCAAAAATTTCCTGCTGCGAGATCGTGGTGTTTTGCGCTGGGTTTAGCAGCACGGTGGGCGCATAGGTGGTCTCGCTAAGCTGTGTACCCCCAGTAATAGTTTGCGCGCCGCTTTGCTGGGCCTCGCTGACCCATTTAGCCACGCGCTCCACTTCTGCCGGGCGGATCAACGGGCCGCAATCGGTTTGCTCCTCAATGGCATTGCCAACGGTAAGGTTCGCGGCCTGTTCGGCGATCTGGTTGGCAACCTCGCCAACCATATTGCTGGGTGCAAATACTTTTTGTACCGAAACGCACACTTGCCCCGAATGATAAAAGCCTCCCTTGACGAGGGCCGGGATCATACTGGCAAGATCGGCGCTATCATCGACAATCACCGGGGCAACGCCGCCATGTTCGAGGGCGCATCTGGTGCCCGGTGCAAGCTTGGAGCGTAGCATCCAGCCAACCCGTCCAGAACCGATGAAGGAAAAAAACGCCACACGCGGGTCGGTGACCATTTGCGTGGCGACATCGTTATCGCATGGCACAAAGCGGCACCATTCAGGGGGAAGACCAGCGTCATAGGCCATTTTGACAAATTTCAGGCACGACAAAGGCGTGTCACCAGCGGGCTTGACGAGCACGGGACAACCGCAGGCAATGGCGGGGCCGACCTGATGGACGATCAGATTGAGCGGATGATTAAAGGCCGAGACCGCGACCACTGGGCCGATGGGTTCGCGGGTGGTGAAGGCAAGGCGGCCAGCGCCCGCCTGTGTCAAATCCATGGGGATTTGCTGCCCCTTGTTTTCGCCCAGCGCTTTGATGCACAGTTTCACCCCATCGATAGCCCGCGCCACTTCAATGCGGGCATCCACCAAGGGCTTGCCACCCTCATTGGCAATGAGAAAGGCCAGCTCGCTCTCTTGCGCTTTCATCAAACCCGCCAGCTTGTCGAGGATCTCGATACGCCTCCATGCCGGTAGCCAATTGCTTTTGTTTTTATGCAAGGCACTGGCCTCATGAAGATAGGCATCAATGCTTGCCCATGACTCAAGGGCGACCTCGCCAATGGGGCTGAGATCATAGGGGTTGACGACGGTTAGCTTATCCATTTTATGCAGACCTCTTTGGCTTTTGGAGAGGGCATCATCCCGATCTTTACCAGGATGATGCGATAGGATGGGAGTCGATAATTAAATCAAACAGGCTCGCTGCTTGAGCTCGTCTATCAGCACTTTTTTGTTCTCGGAATAGTCGACCGGTATATCTATGATGTGCACACCTCCCGCTTCAAATGCCGCGTTTAGTGTGGGCACCAGCATATCAGTACTGGTGATCCGATGGCCAGTTGCACCGTAACTATCCGCATATTTGACAAAGTCGGGATTGCCGAACTCGAGGCCAAAGTCAGCGAACCCCGCGATGGTCTGTTTCCAGCGGATCATGCCATAAGAGCCATCGTTCAAAATAGTCACAACAAGGTTGAGACGAAGACGAATAGCGGTTTCGATTTCCTGTGAGTTCATCATAAAGCCGCCATCACCGCAAATCGCCATGACGCGATTATTGGGTTTGAGCATGCTGACCATCATGGCCGATGGCAGACCTGCCCCCATCGTTGCCAGCGCATTGTCGAGCAGCACGGTATTGGAATGATAGGCTTTGTAATTACGCGCGAACCACAGCTTGTACATGCCATTATCAAGGGCAATGATGCCATCTTCTCCCATCACGGTGCGGATGTCGGCAACTACTCTTTGGGGAATGATCGGGAAGCGCGGATCATCAGCGCCTTCAAGCAAATGCTTGTTCACCTCGTCGCGCACCTTGTGAAAATATGCAAAATCAGCATCGACGGGTCCAACGGCTTCGCGCAATCGCTCCATCGAACTGGCAAGATCCCCGACCACTTCGCATTGCGGGAAATAAACTTCATCAACCTTGGCCGACTTATAATTGACATGGATGACCTTGGTGCCGCCAGGCTCCATGAAAAACGGTGGTTTTTCCACGACGTCATGGCCGATATTGATGATCAGATCAGCGCGATCAACGGCGCAATGAATATAGTCGCCATCCGATAAAGCCGCTGTTCCAAGGCATTTTTCCGAGCGCTCATCAATCACTCCCTTGCCCATTTGTGTGGTGAGAAAGGGTATGCCCGTTGTCTCGACAAAATCACGTAGGGTATGGCGCACATCTTTGCGATTGGCGCCAGCGCCAATCAGTACCAGTGGATATTTGGCACGTTTGATAAACCGCGCTGCAGAGTTAATCGCGTGGGAGCGCGCCCCCGCATAGCTGCGCTCAATGGGGATATAGGGCTGGGTATCTGTTTCTTCGGCGGCGATGTCTTCTGGCAGCTCCAGTAAAACGGCTCCGGGGCGCTCTTCTTGCGAAATGCGAAAGGCTTCACGCACCAGCGATGGGATAGTATTGCCATGAACGATTTGTTTCGACATTTTACAAATCGGTTCGAACAGACGTACCACATCAATGATCTGGAACTGGCCCTGTTTGGATTTGAGAATGGGTTTCTGGCCGGTAATCATCACCATGGGAAAAGCACCCAGATGGGCATAGGCTGCCGGGGTGACAAGATTGGTGGCCCCTGGCCCTAATGTCGCCATGCAGACACCGGCGCGCCCCGTTAAGCGACCATAGATCGCGGCCATGAAAGCGGCCCCTTGTTCGTGCCTTGTCAATATAAGCCTGATCTGTTCGGACTGACGCAAACTCTCCAAAAGGTCCAGATTTTCTTCGCCGGGGACCGCGAAGATATATTCAACATTTTCCCGTTCAAGCGCTTTTACGAAAAGGTCAGAAGCTTTCATGTTTTGGTCCCTCAATGGATGATTTGATGGTATTTAGTTCAACATTTTCTCGCAGTCTTTAAGGTTCGATCAAATAGATCTATAGGTTAGTACGCTATGGTTTTACAGAGCTGTACGCCACACTACACCTCAAAGTGAATAAATGTGAAGATGAAATCGGGGCATTTTTCGCTGACTTTGTAAGCTGGCGAAGATTGTCGCGAAGGCGAAAACAGTCGGCCTGACATAGTAATTAAAACATTAAAACATTCAGATATCATGATTAATATCGCATTGATTTATATGAATAGTTGCCAATACCACTGATTTCCTTAGAGATCAGATGTTTTATTAATGAAGGAGGGGAGTATAGTTGACGCTTTGTTATGTGAGACTTAGGCTGATTATCTCATAAAAGAAGAACCTAATGAGAGGTTTCAGTAACTTGGGAGAAGGAATTAATGAAAGAAAAAGAGAAAATGAGCCTGACAGTCAAGGTGTTGTTGGGCATGGCGCTCGGCATAACCGTCGGGTTGGTGATCAATCTGGGTGGATTGAACGCCGCGGGGGGTTTTATCAATGAGTATATCGTCAACGGCCTGTTCCATGTCGTTGGGAAAATGTTTATCAACGCTTTGAAAATGCTGGTTGTTCCGCTGGTATTCTTCTCGCTGATCTGCGGTGTTTGCGGGATTGGTGATATTCGCATGCTGGGACGTGTGGGAGGCAAGGCTTTTGCGCTCTACATGATGACAACAGCGATCGCGATTGCTACGGCGATTGCCATTGCGGCCACGCTGGGTATTGGCAAGGGCATGAATCAGGTCACTAACGCTGCGTTCACCGGCAAGGATGCGCCGCCACTAACGCAAGTATTCATCGACATCATTCCCAAAAACCCCATCAATGCGATGGCCAATGGCGATATGCTGCCGATCATCTTCTTTGCCATTCTGGTAGGAGTGAGCCTGTTGCTCGTTGGTAGCAAGGCCAAAACCTTTGTTGAAGGCGCTGAAATCGCCAATGAAGTCATGATGAAAATGGTGAATATCATAATGGCGGTTGCCCCATATGCAGTGTTTGCGCTGATTGCCAAGGCGGTGGCCAATCTTGGTCTCGATCTGCTGGCTTCACTGGCGGGCTATGTCTTGGTCCTTGTCGGATCGCTGATGGTGCATCTATTCATCACATTGATGTTAGTGCTGAAGATATTCTCGGGATTAAGTCCGAGCATATTCCTCAAGAAGATCCGCAATGTGCAGGTCTTTGCCTTTAGTACGGCCAGTTCTAACGCCACTATTCCGGTCACCATGAGAACCGTATCAGAACGCTTTGGGGTTAATAACTCTGTGGCCTCCTTCACGGTACCTTTTGGGGCGACCATCAATATGGACGGCACGGCCATTATGCAGGGTGTTGCCACCGTGTTTATTGCCAATGTCTATAATGTTGATCTGGGGATCGCCGGTTACCTGACCGTGATTTTGATGTCTGTACTGGCCTCGATTGGCACCGCTGGTGTACCAGGGGTTGGACTGATCATGCTGTCAATGGTATTCACACAGGTGGGTCTGCCAGTTGAAGGCATTGGTCTTGTGCTTGGTGTTGACCGTTTGATGGATATGATCAGAACAGCTGTCAACGTCTCTGGTGATGCCGTGGTCTCTACGGTCGTGGCCAAGAGCGAAGGCAAGATCGATATCTCGGTCTATAACGATATGGACGCCGGTATGCTGGACACAGACGAAGCAACCCATATTCACTCTGCCGTAGAAGCTGAAATGGCGGAAGCTGTGCAAGCTACTCATAGTAAATGATAGTTGGTTGTTCTAGATCAGCTCCCCCGAAAGATCCGCATGTCGGGTTCTTTGGGGGAGTTGTTTTTTTTACTTTAAAATGATGAGGTTGAGACCGTTTTCGCGGAGTGCCTTGCGGACCGATCCTGATTTTTGCGCAGATCAGTTGTAATAATATGGCTCGTTGTTTTCGAAATTTTTATGCTTCCCCTGGAGTCGAATGGGTCGTGGGATGTTTGGTTGCTGTTTTTTTGGCTCTGCCTGGCGTGCTGTTTGAGCCAGTCCAGGCCCAGACCACTAACCAGGCCGAGATCAAGACCCAGGCCCAGACTAAGCTTCAGCAATTAAAGCTTTCGGCAAGTGGTATTCCCACACGCCCCTTGCGCATTCTCACCAAACCTATTGAGCCGTTCGTCGTCTCCAAGGATGGGTCTTTTTCCGGATTCAGCATTGATCTGTGGCAGCTCATTGCCCAGCGTCAGGGGTGGGACTATGAAATGGTTCTGGTGCCAACTCTGGCAGACCTGCTGGCAGGAATGAAAAGCGGGCAAGCGGATGTGGCCATCGCGGCGGTTACGATCACGGCCGAGCGCGAACAGTATATCGACTTTTCTCATCCCTATTTTCGCTCGGGACTGGCGATCCTGACCAATAACGAGACGACGAATACGCTGGTGCAGGCGGTCGCGGTTTTGCGGGTGATGCTTTTCTCGTCGGCCTTTGCCTGGGCGGCATTTTATCTGATTGTGGTGTTGCTGTTAGTCTCCCATACCATCTGGTTTTTGGAGCGCCGAAACAATCCCGAATTTTCCAAGAATTATGTCGAGGGAATATGGGATAGTTTTTGGTGGGCAATGGTGACCATCACCACAGTTGGCTATGGCGACAAGGCGCCAAGGGCGATCCTGGGAAAACTGTTTGCAATGTTGTGGATGCTTATCGGCTATTTCATGTTTGCATATTTTACAGCTGCGGTGACGTCCTCGGTGACCATCAACGAGTTGCGGGGCAGCATTAATGGCCCTGACGACCTGCCGGGCCAGAAGGTTGGCGTGGTCAAAAAGAGTACCAGCCATATCTATGTGACCCGGCGTGGTAACAGTGCCAATGCGGTGCCGGTCGATCGCATCGAACAGGCGATTTCGATGCTCAAGAAAGGCGAGGTCAAGGCGGTGGTTCATGACGCGCCAGTGTTACTATATTATGCGGCCAATAAGGGACAGGGTAAGGTTCGGGTCGCTGGTCCGATCTTTCACAAAGAGGATTACGGGATTGTTCTTCCCAACGCCAGCCCCTTGCGCAAAACCATAAACCGTTCGATTCTCAGTATCGTTGAAACCGGAGATTATGCCAAGCTGTATGCCAAATGGTTTGGCCCCTCAAGAGCGAGATGACTTTTGCCAACGACCCTGTTATTTAGTTTAGAATATCTATAAGCTAATCCGGACAAAGCTGACGCAGGGAATATCGCATGAATATCGTTGAAAATCCGTTGGGAAATTTTTCCTTTGACAATAGTTATGGGCGCTTGCCGGAGCGATTTTTGGCTCGGCTTGATCCAACACCGGTGCGCGCGCCCAAGCTGATTGGCGTGAATGTTGAGTTGGCTCGGGCGCTTGGTCTCGATCCGCAAAAACTATCATCCACAGAAGCCGTGGAAATTTTTGCGGGTAACAAGGTACCAGCTGGTTCCGATCCTATCGCCATGGTTTATGCGGGGCATCAATTTGGCGGTTGGTCAGCGCAATTGGGAGATGGGCGGGCTATCTTGCTGGGGGAAATTTTGAGCGGGGACGGTGAGCGTTTTGATTTGCAATTAAAGGGTTCAGGGCGCACGCCTTTTTCGCGTTCTGGCGATGGCCGCTCTGCGCTAGGGCCCGTTTTACGCGAATATATCGTCTCTGAAGCCATGAGCGCCCTTGGCATCAAAACCACAAGGGCATTGGCCGCCGTCACCACAGGCGAGCAGGTCAGGCGCGAAAATATGGATCCTGGAGCCGTACTCACACGCATTGCCAAAAGCCATGTGCGTGTTGGCACTTTTGAATATTTCGCAGCAAAAAGCGACACAGATGGCGTGCAGATCCTGGCTGACTATATGATCAACCGTCATTACCCGCAGGCCGCCCGTGCACAAAATCCTTATCGTGCTCTGCTGGATTGCGTGGTCAAGGCACAGGCTGAACTGGTGGCCAGCTGGATGCAAGTGGGCTTTATACACGGCGTTATGAACACCGATAATTGCTCAATCACCGGCGAAACTATCGATTATGGACCTTGCGCCTTCATGGATATTTTCGAATCCGATATGGTCTATAGCTCCATCGATCATATGGGGCGCTATGCCTATAGCAATCAGCCGCGCATCGCCCAATGGAATCTGGCTCAATTAGCGCAATCGCTTTTGCTCCTGCTTGGCGATGATGAAGACAGCGCAATCAGTAGTGCCAAAGCGGCGATCGAAGATTATACAAAAATTTATGACGAGGCATGGCTCAAAGGCATGAGGCAAAAGCTTGGGCTTCAAGAAGAGCATGAGGCGGATCGGTCACTGATCGAAGAGCTGCTCGATCTGATGGCCCAGAATAATGCCGACTTTACCTTGTCGTTTCGCAGCTTGAGCAAACTGTCGATGAGCGCCAACGGTGAGGATGAAGCGATGCTTGATCTGTTTGATCTACCAGCGTCTCTTGATGACTGGCTGACACAATGGCGCAAGCGTCTGGTGCTTGAAAACAGCAAGGATGCCGTAAGAAAAACAGCCATGCGGGCCAAAAACCCGGGCTTTATCCCGCGCAATCACCTTATCGAAGAAATGATCCAGGCGGCGCTCAAGGGGAATTTCGAACCGTTCGAAAAATTGCAATCGATCCTCGCTAAGCCGTTCGACGATCAGCCAGATGCGGCCCACTATGGCCGGCCGCCAAAACCCCATGAAGTGGTTCGCGCCACCTTTTGTGGCACTTGATTTTTGTGAGAATAATCCGATGAGCGATACTGTTTTGGAAATCTGGCATAGCCATGCAACCAAGGGCATGCACGTGCCGATCATCCCTGATGGTTGCCGCGATCTGATTTTCAGATATCCCAAGGGCGAGCGACCAAACTATTTCATTTCCGACCTTGATGACATGACCAATGAGGTCCAGATGGAAACTGGGGATCGCTATTGCGGATTTCGCTTATTGCCGGGGACGAGGATTGATGAAGAAAAATTGCTGGCAAGCTTGAGCGAAAAAGAATTTTTGCAAGAAGAAATCTGTGACCGGATACAGGCTTTTACGCACCGTTCCCAATCGGTTGCCGAGGCATTGGAATGTCTTGCTTTTGAGGCGAACAATAGTCCTCATGCAGCAGCATTACTTGGGGTCAGCCCGCGCAGCCTGCAACGCCTCTTAAAGCAAGAGACTGGCAGGCCTCCTGTTTTCTGGCTGCAACTGGCTCGGGTCAAAAAAGCCGCGCGGGCGCTGGAGACAGTTGGATCATTTGCCGAGCTCTCCATCTCTATGGGCTATGCGGATCAGGCTCATATGAGCCGCGATTTTCGGCATTGGCTGGGGATCACACCTGCCAAGTTGAAAACCTCGTCATTACACAAGCAACAACTGGAAAATGCCGGTTATGCGTCGCCTATCGGCGTGCAGATCTCTACGAGAAAGCCGTTTGCATCATTGACATAGGCGGTGGTCTGACCCCACGGCATGTCCTGTGGGCCTTGCACCAGCTCGGCCCCTGCTGCCAGGGCCTTTTTGAGGGCTCGTTCCACATCAGTAGTGGTAAAAGCGATCTCAAAACTGGGATTGCCAGCGCGTTGGCTACGCGGATTTTTGCCCATATTCTTCATCAGCTCAAGGGACGAAAAAGACAGGGTTGTTGCGCCCGTGTCCAGTTCGCCATAATCGCCGCTCTCGTGCAGCATTTTACGTTTGAGATCAAAGGCAGTTTCGTAAAAGGTCAGCGTCTGTTCGACATTTTGAACATAAAGAATAGTGTAGGCCAGTTGCATGATGTGACGCCTCCAAAAGATGGTTTGTATATATAGTTTGTAACCCTCTGCATTTGATGTGTCTTGAAGATTTGCGACAATTGTCCGGTGCTCTGCACATAATCTCCACAATAATTCATCCAAAGCTCCTTTTACGCGCCATGCGCCTTGCATGAGGCTTTGTCACCTTGTGTTCCATGATGATAAAAACCAATTCAGAGTTTCTCGATATATTCCCTCGCTCGCTGGTCGCAAAAATGCGGACGCTTAACGCTCGTTCTTCTCAACACCTTGCTGTGATGATGGTCTTTGCGCTGGCAGCGGCGACCCTTGGATATGAACCGATCAAGTGGTTGGTCAATACCTGGCGCGAGCCCTCTTATGACAGCAAGGGCTTTTTTATATTTATAGCGGTGGCCGGATTGTTCATCTGGAGTGTCACGAGCGCAAAAACGCTGCCAAAAAACGCTCGCCAACAACGAACCGCTTTTTCTTTGCTCGGGGTTACAGCCCTTGTGCGTTTGCTTGGGCAGGTGCTGGCCATCAACACCATAGGCGCGCTGGCTCTGGTGCTTGATGTGTATGCGCTGGGCTTATTGTTTGGCCTTGGGTCCCGAGTGCGCAAACTTTCCCCGGGCTGGCTGGCGATTGCCTTTGCGTTCTCCCTGCCGCTCGAGCGCATTGCGCAACGCACCATAGGTTATGCGCTGCAATCTATTTCGGCTGATGGCGCTTGTTTGATACTTGGCGGCTTGTTCGATCAGTTGAAATGTTATGGCGTACGCATTGTGCTAGACGGGATTGATGTGCTCGTCGATCTTCCTTGTTCTGGCGCGCGCTCCATATTACTGCTGCTTTTATGCTTTGCGCTGGTGTCGTCTCTGGTGCGGCCAACCATCAAACAAATGCTGATTGGTGGACTATTGACGCTGGCGGCGGGGCTGCTTGCCAATATGATGCGTATCAGTGTTTTGGCCATCGGTATTGCCCGCCCGCAAACCTTTTTCGGCGTGGATGTGATGGCGCAACCCTGGCACGATATTATTGGCCTCATCGCGCTGGCGCTGGGGATGCTGCCATTGTTGATCTGGGCGAATGGGGTGACGCGAAACCGTGCTGCTGCCAGCATAGATGAGCGCTGCCGCCATTTCATTCCTGATCGTTTGCGCCGGGATGGCTGGTGGTTAGAGCATAAACCAGCGCCTAAAATGCGGGCCATCCAAGCGCTTCCCGCTCTGGCTTTTTTGATGCTGGCTTTGGTGATCGTCAACCTGCCACGCAAGGCCATTGATGTGGCACGGCGCTCCATTAATATTGAACTGCCGATGCAACTGGCGGGGATGAATGCGCGCCCCGTCCCCCTGCTGGACAAAGAAAAAGCCTATTTCCTCAAATATGGTGGCTCCGCGCAAAAGGCTTCATATGGTCCCCATCAATTGCTGGTGGTGCGCACCTCGGCCCCCTTACGCCATCTGCATGCCCCCGACGAATGCCTGCGCGGCCTTGGTATGAGCGTGCAATATCTGGGCGTTCGTCATAACCCCGTGCCATCCGCCATTTATCGCGCCACGACGCAACAAGGGCAAGCCTATTTGATCAATGTGAGCTTTGTCTCCGATGATGGCTTCATTACCACCAATATTTCTGAAGCCGTCTGGCGCTGGATGCAAAATCCGCGCAGCACATGGACCGCCATACAGCGCATTACTCCCGCGCAGATTACCCCGCGCGCGCGCCAGCAATTTGATGCCGCGGTTATCGCAGCGTTCGACCTTGCCAGCACGCCCATAAAAACCGCCTCCCTTCCATAAACCAACAGGAGATTATTCAAATGTACGAACGACGAAAATTAACACCTCTGGGCACGCTCATATTGACCTTTGTCATCAGCCTGTTTGCGATTGCAGACGCCATGGCATTTTTTGCCAAAGAGCGACCGCGTGATGAGATCGGCGGTACTATTCGAGCGGTGATCGATGGAAAATCAGTTTATTTCCCGACCTTGAAGAGCGATATATCCGCCTCCATTGAAGGGGATTTAGCGCAAGTGACGATTGTTCAGACCTTTCTTAATCCGACCAATATGCCGCTCAATGCGTCTTATCTGTTTCCCCTCAACAAGGATGCGGCGGTGCATTTCATGCAAATGGAAATTGGCGATGAGCGCATCACGGCGGTGATCAAGAAAAAACAAAAAGCACGGGCGATCTACGAAAAAGCCAAGCGAGCGGGCAAAACGGCCGCGTTACTGAACCAGCATCGCCCCAATATGTTTACCCAGGAACTGGCCAATCTGATGCCCGGAAAACCGGTCAAAGTGACGCTAAAATATGCCATGGCGGTGCCGCGCATCGATGGCGCTTATGAGTTGGTGGTGCCACTGGTTGTCGGGCCGCGTTTCACTCCAACGCCAAAACCAACGGCCAAGCTGGTGCGCGAAGAACAACCAATGCCACCTGTTAAAAGCGGCGAGTGGTCATTTGGCAAGGCACCCGAATATCCGCAAGTCAGCGGTCTTCATATCCCAGATACAATCGATAAGGAGCGCGTATCAATTCATATCGACCTGAAAGCTGGCGTCCCCTTGACGCAGGTTCGCAGTGCCACCCATCTATTGTTGATCGAGGGAGGTGATCGGCAGAAAAAACTCACATTGGCCACCAAGCGCACCATTGATAATCGCGATTTCGTGTTGCGTTACGAATTGGCGGGACGACGGGTTGCTGCGGGTCTGCTGGCGCATAAGGATCAGCGCGGTGATTTTTTCTCACTGCTGGTCGAACCACCAAAAGTGCCGCTTGAAAAAGACATCATACCGCGCGAAATGGTGTTTGTGCTCGATACCTCTGGCTCCATGTCGGGACTGCCCATGGAGGCTAGCAAAACCTTTATGCGCCACGCCATCAACTCTTTGCGCTCAAGGGACTATTTCAGGGTCATCCGTTTTTCCAGCGATACGGGCGAGTTTTCAAATAGCCCGGTGCAGGCAACCATGCTTAACAAGCTAGCGGGCATCAAATATGTCAACAGCTTGATGGCAGGGGGAGGGACCCGTATCCCGGCCGCCATAGAACGCGCCTTTGCCACAAAGCGACCTGCCAATACGTTACGCATCGTCACTTTCTTGTCGGATGGCTATATCGGCAATGAAGCGCGGGTGCTCAATCTGATCGCGCAAAAAATCGGCAAAGCCCGCATCTATGCTTTTGGGGTCGGCACGTCGGTCAATCGCTATCTGCTGGCAGAAATGGCCCGCAAGGGCCGCGGTTTTGCTCGCTTCATCGATCCAACCGAAGATGTCAATGAGGTGGCAGTTGAACTGGCAGCGCGCCTTGAAGCGCCACTGCTTACTGATATTGAAGTTGATTGGGGCACCCTCAAAGCGGCCGATATCACCCCCACGCAGATCCCCGATCTGTTCAAGGGCGACAGTCTGCGCCTGATGGCAAAATCTTCGCAACCGCTGGAGGCTGGCAGTACTCATACGGTTACTCTCAAAGGCATCAGCAATGGCCGCAAAGCAAGCATGCCGTTGACCTTGACGATCCCGCAAAATCTCGATGGTCAAAACAGCGCCTTGCCCTTGATATGGGCCCGCACCAGAATTGCGGATCATATGAGGGAGCTGACAACGCCGCAGCAAATGCGCACCGGTGGCCAAAGCGATCTTGCAATAACCGGCCAGGTGACAAAGCTCGGGCTCGATTATTCGCTGATGAGCCAATGGACCAGCTTTGTCGCTGTGTCTGAAAAAATCAGCAATGAGCAGCCTGAAACAACCATTGATGCGCAGGTGCCGCTCAATCAGGTCAAGGGCGTTAGCGAACATGCCTATAAAAAGAAACCAGCCGCGCAGCCGACTCCTGGCAGGCTTCCGGTTCAGCATAAAGCACGCATTATGACCAATCCAAAGCATACGCGTATCGTTGCGCTGAACGGCATTGTCAGTAGTGGTCAAAATTTTGGATTTGCGGGCTCCAGCGCTCCAGAACCAGGAACCATTGGCGCCATGATCCTGCTGGTTTTGATGATGGCCTCGGCCATGGCATGGAACAGAAGGTCAAATGTATAAAACGACAACGGCTCTCTCCCTTTTGGGGGAGAGGGCCTTTCAATGAAAGGAACTAATATGTCTAAAACCAAATCACAAAAACATCATAGCCGATTGCTTAATCTGTTGCTGATGGCGGCCCTCTTATGGGGCGCGTTTACGATATCGGCAACAAGCCATTATCCACCAGCGGTCAAAATGTTTGCGGCCTATATTTCCTGGGGCATGATGATCTATCTGCTGATGGGGTTCTTTTTTGCTAGAAAGCCATCAGGTAATATCGCTCTGCTTGGAGGCGTGGCAGCACTTGGGGCTGAACTGGGTAAGTTTGATCTCACCTCCCTTGCGATCAGCAGCACAGATATGCCGGTTTTTATGGCGGTCATAATGTTTGTTAGCTTTATATCCTATAGTCTGGGCATCATGGCTGGTTGGCTGGTCGAGAGTTTGCTAAAAGGGTTCTGGAATTTGATGAATGCAAAACCGGTTGAGATCTAGGGCCTGTCATCAACTAGGGTTGTGGCGCTGGTTTGATCAGATTGGTTCGATTTTGTTTTGTGAGGAGGCAGGACATACGTGTATATTCAACGACGAGCACGGCAAAAGGGAGCCAATCTGATCAAATCCGTGTCGGACGAAGTGCATTTGCTCGCTGGTTTGCACTTTTCGCAACTTATAGTACCAGCACTACAGCGTTGCGAAAAGCTAGCCAGCAAACAAATGCACGCCGCCGGCACCATAACCCTAAATGATGACAGGCCCTACATATGACGCGCACCATATTGATCGTTGATGATGATCCCCATATTCTGGAGGTGATCAGTTTCGCGCTCGACAAAGCGGGCATGAAAACCATGACCGCAGTGGATGGGCAAGAGGCGCTCAAGCAGTTTGAAACCCATCGTTTTGATCTTATTGTGCTGGATATCTCTATGCCAGAGCTTGACGGTCTTGAGGTCTGCCGCGAGCTTCGTAAAACGTCGGAAGTGCCCGTTCTGTTCTTGTCTTCACGTGATGAAGAAATCGACCGTATCCTTGGCCTGGAGATCGGCGGCGACGATTATGTCACCAAGCCGTTCAGCGTGCGCGAGCTGGTGGCCCGTATAAAGGCGATTTTGAAACGGACCACGCTTATCGCGCCCCAAAAGCAGGGCGAGGAGCCTTTGTCTCATGGCGGCGTTGTGTTGGAGCCGCGCCAGCACCGGGTACGTTTTGAAACGTTTGATGTGCAATTGACCGCTACCGAATTTTCCATTCTCAAGGCTTTTCTGGACCAGCCATTGCGGGCCTTTGATCGCAATAATATCATCGATAAAATTTATGACCTCAATATCCATGTCTCGGATCGCACCATCGATAGTCATGTCCGTCATATCCGCAATAAATTTGCGGTTTTAGGCTGTAAAAATCTAATCGAGACCGTGCACGGAATTGGTTATCGTCTTGGTTCATGCAGGTGAAAATAGGCGCGAGATGATATGATTCCAGACTGGTATAGCGGGTTGAAAGGCGTTTTAACGCGGCTTGGTATTCTGCCCTTGAGCCTGTGGGTGATCCTGCTCATTGTCAATCTCACCGTGCTGATTTTACCGCTTGGCAGTATTTTCTTTTTTCGCATTTACGAGAACCAGCTGATCGCGGAAACGGAGGCCGAGCTAATTTCACAATCGGTGTTTATTGGCGAGATGTACAAGCGCGAAATACGTGACCGGCTGGATAGCAAGCAGCGCGAGGATTATGGCCTTGCACTTGAAAACCCGCCGCCTAAAGCTTCTGTCGATTTTTATACGCCGCTCAATCCAAAACTTGATCTGGCAACGGGAACGATTTATCCCAAACGCCCCGATGGCCGCTTGCCCATAACGCCATCAGACACGATTGCGATTGCGGCTGGTTTGGCGCTCGACGAGATGTTGCTTGAAGCTCAAAGAACGACGCTGGCGGGCATACGGGTGCTTGATTTTAACGGTACGGTGATCGCCGGGGCCAATGAAAAAGGATTGGCTTTTGCGCATGTGATCGAAGTGGTCGGGGCTCTCAACGGAAAATATACCAGCGTTATTCGCCAGCGTATTTCAGACGAGCCACCACCATCGATTGCCTCCATCTCTCGCGGCACCGGTATTCGCATCTTCACGGTCTATCCCATTATTTCCAATGGGTATTTATGGGGCGCTATTTATCTATCGCGCACGCCAAAAAGCATTCTCAAGCATATGTATGCCGAAAAGACCAAGGTGATACTGGCGGGGCTTAGCATGTTGGCGATGACCTTGTTCATCGTGCTCATTACCTCCTGGACTATCGTGCGCCCGATCTATCGCTTGATCGAGCGTACCAAGAAAATTTCCGCAGGCGACAAGGAAGCGCTAGAGCCGATTGATCTGCCGGGCACCAGAGAAATGGCATTATTGACGCGGAGTTTTTCAGACACTGCGCGCTCTTTGCACGAGCGCTCTAACTATATCAAGAATTTCGCCACCCATGTGTCCCACGAGTTAAAGACTCCGCTGACGTCTATTCGCGGGGCGGCAGAACTTTGGGGGAACATTTTGAGGAGATGACGCCGAAGGAGCGCGCGCGTTTTTTGACCAATATACAAGATGATAGTGATCGATTAAAAACTCTCGTTTCTAGATTGTTGGAGCTGGCGCAGGCGGATGGTTTTATGCCAAGTGCGCAAACAAGCGAATTGGTAAGCGTCCTTGATGCTTTATCAAAAAAACACCAATCAAAAACCTTGAAGATCAATATTGCCAAAAGCGCGCCCCTGACGGTGGCGATGTCGCAAGAAGTTGTCGAGATGATTTTCATGAACCTCATAGACAATGCGCAAAAGCATGAGGCCAGCCAGATCATGATCGATATTCAGCCGGTTGGGGAGCAGGTCGAAATCTTCTTTTCTGATGATGGCAATGGTATCTCAAAAGCCAATGCCAGAAAAATATTCGATCCGTTCTTTACGACCCGAAGACACAGCGGTGGCACCGGTATCGGCCTTGGCATCGTCAAGTCACTGCTCGAGAACCATCATGGTTCCATTCGTTTGCAAGAGACTAAAAAGGGAGCGCACTTCAGACTTATGGTAGCGGTTAAATAGGCAGGAAAAGCAAATGATCCGTCACCTAGTCTGTTTTTTAATTCCAGGCAAGTTCAATTAGTACCAAGCAGAGGGCGCCCCAATATTGGTCTGCAGCGCGGATTGATCAATGAGGGGAACGTGAAAGAAGCCGAGCACCAATTGGCGCAATGGCTGGAAACACAAGTCAGATAGCGCGGTCTACCAGTCCGTTGCCTCAGCGACGATCTCTTTGACGAGCTGCACGATCTCGGCGACAATTTTTTCAGACCCCTTGTTGGCCACGGGGATACGGTAGGTTAGATGCACATTTTTCGGGTCATCTGTGAGGACGTAAACGCTAATCGTAAATGGGCATAAAATGATGTTGTGGGGGTTTGCAGCCGCCAGCTTGTGCGAGATGTTGGCGCTGCAAAATTCAACGGTTTCAGCATTGATAAAAACATTTTTCTTGATATTGAACGCTGGGGCAGTCCGATTGAGCATTTCTGAAGCGCCCAGTGTATGAGCAATATTAATGCCTTTGCCGATAATGACATCTTTTAACCCAGCATAAATTTCGCTGAACTCGCCCTCTACGGTTTTGGTGACAAAAGGCCCGTCATCAGCTTGCGCTTGTTGGTGCATTGGCGCAAGCATCAAGGCCAGAGTAAACAGAAAGAAGGTGGTCAAGAATTTGTATTTCAGCATTTAAGTCCTCGCAGTCACGAAATTGGTACGTATAAGAATTTACTCAATAAGATTTAATATCATACTGTTACTTGTTTCGAAACCGGCGGCAAGAAAAATTGGATATAATCGTTTTATATGAAATAAATATTTTACTTTTTGGAATGTTTATATAATATGGTGTGCGGGAAGGGTGAAAGTTACATCAAATTTAATCCGCTGATACACAAGACAATAAGAGATTACTCTGTTTATCTGCTGATGGTCTGTCGAGAAAAAAATAAAAACAATTCGTCATTTTGGTATAACTTCATACTACCTTTCCGATCGTTTTTAAGGGAAGGGAATACTTATGATCACGCGTTTGGCCTCTCAATTATTCTGGGGCTTTTTATGTACTGCCGTTCTGATTTTTTCGCCGGGCAGTATATCCGCCAAAGATCAGACGACAAAGGTCGTGGACCAAGCCGCAAAGGTGGCGAGTACAACGGCAAAAACCGCTAAGGCTGGCGAGAAAGAACAGTCTTTTCTACCTTCTTATATTACGGTCAAGGGGCATCGCAAGCTGACCCCGGACGATTGGACTGATCCTAAAATCTGTGGTCAGTGTCATCCGCGTCAATATCGTGGCTGGAACGGGTCGATGCACTCCAACGCGTTTAAGGACCCGATCTTTCAAGCTTTGTGGGCATTGGCGGAAAAGGCAACAGAAGGCAAAATGCGTAACCATTGCGGCGGCTGCCATTCGCCATCAGGGACGGCGTCCGGCACCATCAAGTTTGATCCCACAATGGGCAAGCATGGCGGCTTTACCGCAGATCCAATTTCTGAACAGGGCATTTCTTGCGATATCTGCCATACGATTTCGGGATCCAATATACAAAAAACAGCTGTACTGGAACATGGCAACACATCCATCATTCTCGATCCTGGCAAAGTCAAACGCTCTTCATTGAAAAATGCCAAATCTCCTTTTCACGAGACGGAATATTCGGAGCATCATGCCAGTTCAAAATTTTGCGGCAACTGCCATAATATCTTTCATCCCGGTAATAATTTCCCCGTCGAGCGCACCTATGATGAGTGGAAATATTCGATTTACGCCCAAAATGGTATTCAGTGTATGGACTGCCACATGGTGCCGGTGGAAACGGCAATCAGGGTTGCCGACGAGCTGAAAAGACCAAAGGACCTGTCAAAAACCACTATTAGTGGCTTTGCCGGGGTCATGGGACCTTACCGCAAAGTGGTCCATGATCACGCCTTTGTCGGCGGTAATGCAGTGGTGACAGCGGCCATTCAAGGCAAGAAATCCCGCAATTATCAGCAAGCCATCAGACGTTTGCAAACGGTGGCCTCGTTAAAGCTCAAGCTGATTCCCAAAAAGGGGCCGCTCTATAAGTTGAAAGTTAAAGTCACCAATGAGCGGGCTGGACATCATTTGCCCACTTCCTTGACGGAGGTGCGTCAGATCTGGCTGGAAGTCGTGGTCAAAGATGATCAGGGCCGGGAGCTGATGCGTTCGGGTACCTTGCAAAAAGATAGTAGCTTGCCAGAAGACACAGTTATTTTTAACGCTCACGCTGTTGATAAAAACGGTAAGGCGACTGCGATGCCCTGGGAGATAGCACGGTTCACGGAGGTCAATACCATCCCGCCAAAGGGCTATAGATATGGCAAATACTCGTTCAATGTTCCAGCTGACGCCAAGTCAGTGACTATTAATGCGAAATTACATTACCGCTCGTTCTCGCAAAAGTTTGCCGATCTTCTATTGGGCGATGGTAAAATAAAAATCCCCTCTGTGGAGATGAAGGTGATCGAGCAGACCTATGAGGTCAAAGACCGCAAGCTTGTTGTGGCCGCCAGCGATGATGCCCACTAGCCATCAATGATCAAAATAATATTCGAGAAAAGAGATTGCCATGAAAATTCCCTCCAGTGTTTTGAAAAAAGCGACGTTACTTGCCGTTATATTGGCGATTGCGGGCTTTAATATTGTGGAAACAGGCGACATATCGGCATCGGAAAAACAATCGACAGTGATTGGCGAGCAACCGGCCACGATGCCTTGGACGGCAAAAATAATGGAGCTTATCAATAATGGTAATGCGCAAAAGGGCGCGGCGATTGCCAAGCAGCATAAATGTAAAAAATGCCACGGAAAAACAGGTATTTCAGATGAAAACGATACGCCCAACATTGCGGGTCTGACGCGGGCATATGCTTTCAAGCAGATGTTCGACTATAAATATGGGCGCCGCAGAGATAAAGATATGCGCAAGCGCTGTGGTAAAATCAGCGATCAGAACATTGCTGATATTGCCGCTTTTTATGCAGATCAAAAATCAGAGCCTATGATGGGCATCAAGGCCAGCAAAACGGTCCCTGTATTGGCAGTGACTGGAGATAAAAGCCGGCAACTTCTTGCTTGCGATATCTGTCACAACAAGAATGGCACGGGGCGCGGTTTACTGGTGCCGTTGATCGCGGGGCAAAAGCGCGAGCATTTCATTGATACCATGACTGCTTACAAGGAATCTGACCGCTCCAATGATGATTTTGGTGTGATGCGCTTTATCGCCGAGAAACTGAGCGATAAGGAAATCGAACAGCTGGCGCTCTATTATGGTTCACTGCCGCTTGAAGAATAGTCGGTTAGGTTTCTTCTACAGGGACGTCGCGGCGCGCGCTGCTTGATCATACAAGCCTGACAAGGTGCGCAAAAGCCGGGCGGCCATGGTAATTTCGGACGGTACATAGCCGATGGCCTGCAGGGAATTGACCAGACATTTTTCGCGAATTTCCCGGTAGCGCATACAGGCCTCTTTGCCTTTGGTGCTTGTTTTGAAAAACTTTTCCTTGCCCTTTTTTGTGCTATCCACCAGACCGATTTTCTCAAGTTTTTTCAAAGCATAATTGACCGTGTGGGTGTCCTCGACATTCAGCACAAAGCAGATGTCGGCGAGTTTTTTAGCCCGATCGCGATGATTGCTTGAATGCAGCACTAGAACATCCAGAGCATTTAAATCGGGGAGACCAGCTGCCGCCATGCAGCGGGTCATCCAGCGTTCGAAAGCATTGTTGGCAATGATCAGGCCAAATTCGAACTCGGACAGCTCGACCGCTTTTTCTGACACCAGGTGCGACGAAGAAATGATCGGGCCGATTTCGTCGATTTTAATTTTGCTATTCATTTTTCACCTATTAAGCCCCCATCAGATTGGGGAGATATGTGACGATTTGAGGAAAGACAACAATTAATGCAAGGGCCAGTAAAAGTAGCATAAAGAACGGCAGTGCGGCCTTGGCGACTTGCAAAATATTGCGGCCAGTGAGGGACTGTATGACAAACAGGTTGAAGCCAACAGGGGGCGTGATTTGTGACATCTCCACGACAATCACCACATAGATGCCAAACCACAAGGGATCAATACCGGCCTGTTCAACCATCGGTAGGATCACCGAAGTCGTCAGAACGACGACAGAAATTCCGTCGAGAAAACAACCCAGTATGACAAAAAATACGGTGAGCGCCGCCAGCAGGGCATAGGGGGAGAGATGCAGAGCGCCAATCCATCCTGCCAGCATGCGCGGGATGCCGGTAAAGCCCATTGAGACTGTGAGAAAGGCGGCACCAGCCAGAATGAAAGCAATCATCGCCGAGGTTTTTGTGGCCCCCATCAAGCCATCCATAAAGGTCTGGCGGGTCAGCGAGGATGATGACCAGGACAAAATAAGCGCTAGCACAACGCCAACGGCTGCCGCATCTGTTGGTGAGGCGATGCCCGCATAGATCGAGCCGATGACCCCGGCGATAAGCAGCATAACAGGTATCAAGCGGCGCGACCTGCGCAGCTTTTCTCGTAGAGGCAAGGACGGGTCGGCTGGTGGCAATTTGTCGGCATTGAGCAATGACCAGACAATCACATACCCAACGAACAAGGTGACCAGTAAAATGCCGGGCAAGACGCCAGCTACAAACAGGCGGGCGATTGACTGCTCGGTGGCAACGCCGTAAACGATCAATATAATCGAAGGGGGAATAAGCAGGCCAAGCGTTGCCGATCCAGCAAGTGTTCCAAGGATCAAGCTTTCGGGATATTTGCGCTTGGATAATTCGGGAATGGATAATTTTCCGATGGTGGCAGCGGTCGCGGCAGAGGAGCCAGAAACGGCAGCAAAGATCCCGCATCCAAAAATATTGACATGCAACAAGCGCCCGGGCAACCGGTTCATCCAGGGCGAAAGTCCCGTGAACATATCTTGCGATAAGCGGGATCGAAACAAAATCTCGCCCATCCAGATAAACAGGGGCAAGGCGGCTAAAGCCCAACTGTTACTGGCCCCCCAAACGGTGGTTGCAAGAACTTGCCCAAGGGGGGCCTCGGTAAATAAAGCCATGCCAACCATGCCAACAATCATTAAGGAAAAGGCGACCCATACACCGGTTCCCAGCAGAAAGAACAAAACGGTTAGCAAGAGTAATGTGAGATAAATCTGGTCCATTGGATATTGCTATTCCCCCGATACCGTAGAGCTGGGGAGAGGGGGGTCACCTTGCAGTAGATTTTCCCCCTTGTCGGTGTAGCTTGGGTCGTTTCCTTTGAGGACATCGACAAATTCATCTATGAGCGCAATGGTCAAGATGACCAGCCCTGTCAACATGGCGGTTTGCGGGATCCAGATGGGGACGGCGATCATGCCAGCGGAAAGATCGTGGAATTTATGAGATTCGTAAACCAGGTGAGCGGCGTACCAGGTGAAATAAGCGCTTGCCGCCAGAGCTAGTGCCAGGCACCATAATTCAATAAAATGCCGGGTCTTTGGGCCAGCGTTTGCGATGAATAATGAGACCCTGATATGCCCGCCCTCACGCAAGGTATAAGCAAGCGCCAGAAAAGAAGAGGCCGCAAGAAAAAAGCCGGTGAAATCTGCGTAAGAGGGGATCGCCAGACCAATCGCTGAGCCGGTGGTCATTTTGGCGATGCGATCAACAAGGTTGAGAATGACCTGGGCAAATACCAGCAGGCAGATCGAGGCAATAAAAGTGGCGGCAAGCCAGCCACTCCATCTATATAAATTATCGAGAAAGCGGCGCATGAGAAATCTTCTTGCGATAAAGGGAGTGGGGGGTGCTGAGGCGGCAATCAATGTTTGCCGCCTCAACAAGTTCGTTGTTATTTTTTATTTTGCGTAGGCTGCAAGGATCGCTTCGCCTTCTTTTCCAGCCTTCTTTTTCCAGTCGGCCATCATTTTGGCACCGATGGCTTTGAGGCCATCCATCAAGGGAGCGCTGGGTGTGACGATTTTAATACCGTTCTTTTTAAGAATAGCGGTTTTTGTCGCCGCTTCCGCCTTGCTCATTTCCCAGCCTCTGGTTTCCGCTTTTTTGGCAGAGGCAAGAACGGCGTCTTGCACATCCTTATCCAGACGGCGGAAAGCCTTTTTGTTCATCACCACAACATTTTTGGGGACCCATGCCTGAATATCCGTATAAACGGTGACATAATCCCAGGCTTTGGAATTGGCGCCAGTTGAAGGAGACGTGATCATTGCTTCGACCCGTCCAGTGGCAAAGGCTTGAGGAATATCTGGCACTTGCACCTGTGTTGGCGCCGCTCCGGCATGTTTGACAAATTTCTCAAGAGTTGGATTATATGTGCGAAATTTCAGCCCCTTGAGATCATCAACCGTATTGATGTCTTTCTTGGTGTAAAGGCTTTGTCCAGGCCACGGCACGGAAAACAGGACCATCAGCCCTTGCTTGTCGAGCAGTTTCTCAACCGCTGGCCGTTGCGCCGCCCAGAGTTTGGCTGCATCTTTATAGTTGGTGGCAAGAAATGGCTGTGTATCAATACCAAAGGCCGGATTTTCATTGGCCAGTAGCCCCATGAAAAATTCGCCGATGGGAACCTGACCACCGCGAACAGCTCCTTTGATTTCCTTGTGCTTGAACAAGGAGCCCGCCGTATGCAGCTTGATTGTCAGCTTGCCTTTACTGGCTGTCGCGACATCTTTTGCAAAAGCCGCGATATTTTGGGTGTGGAATGTTTTGTCTGGATATGGCGTTGGCATATCCCATGATGCTGCGTGTCCCATGCTGGTCGCGCCGAGTAGCGCAATGCCGGAAATTGCCATTTTTAAAAGGGTTCTCATAATACATCTCCCAGGTGTTAAGAAATATTTTTGTTGCTTGAGTTGATTGCAACTCATCTTGGTAAAGATGCGACATTTTGTCAATAAAATATCGACAAAATGATATAAATGCGCTTATATGTTATGTAACTTAGGCGCCAATCGGTCCATTTAATGTTCGTAAGTAAAACAAAGGGGCCGGTGTTAGAATTGAATGGTTTTTTAAAAATGCAACCGCTCGAGGCATATGAACATCCAAGATTAATCATGGTGGGTGAAGCCTTGCTGATCGTCGAGTTCGGGGCCAGGCTGTCCCCTGACATCAATGATATCGTCATTGCCTTTGATCACTTCTTGCAAGACAATCCCTTGAGAGGGTTGCTCGAAAGCGCCCCGATGAACAAATCGGTTGCGCTGCGTTTTGATCCTTTGCAGGTGCCGCCACGTCAGTTTCGAGACAGTGTTATGGAGCTTGTGGCAGCCTTTGACGCGGCCACGTCTGTTGCGGGCATGAAGACCAGGCGCTGGCATTTTCCTGTTTATTATGGTGGGGATACGGGACCGGATCTGGCGAGGATCGCTGATCAGGCATCTATGTCCGAGCAAGAAATTATCACCGCCCATCACTCGCTTGTTCAGCGGGTCTTTATGATCGGATTTGCGCCTGGGTTCTTATATACCGGCATGCTGCCAGAAATGTTTAAACTGCCCAGATTGCCAGAGATCAAACCAAGAGTGTTGGCGGGGTCTGTTTCAGTGGCGATCGGTCAGACAGTCATATCGTCAACGCCCAATCCAACCGGCTGGCACGTCATTGGCACGACGCCGTTTCGCAACTTTGATCCTGACCGCGACCCGCCTTTTTTGATTGGAGCTGGAGACGAGATCGCCTTTTATGCGATTGATCAAGAGCAATATAAGGATTTGCGTCAGACCGCTCATAAGGGAGTTGAGGAAATGGCGCGTGAGGAGGCCGTATGATGCGGGCGCTGAAAGTATTAAAAGCTGGTTCTTATGTGTCTGTGCAAGATCTGGGGCGTTCTGGTTGGCTGCGCTCTGGCGTCTCACAAGGGGGCGTGATGGATGCGCGTGCGCTAGAGGAGGGGCGATTGCTGGTGGGCAATGAACGCGGTCTTGCTGTGCTTGAAATGCTGGGGCTTGGTGGTAGCTATGAAGCGATTGGCAGCCCGCTCACGCTGGCGCTCACCGGCGCCAGTTTTTTGGCCAAGGTCGAGGGGAAAACCATTGAGCCCTTGACCAGTTTTACGCTTCAACCGGGGCAGGTGCTGGAAACAGGTTCTGCAAAAAGCGGCAATTACGGCACGCTATCGATTGCGGGCGGCATTGATGTCAAACCAGTGCTAGGCTCGCGATCAACGCATATACGTGCAGGGTTTGGAGGGTTTGAAGGACGCCTCTTGCAAGAAGGAGATGTACTGCCCATTGGCGAATCCGCGGATCGAATAGGTGCCTTGTCTTTGGTGCTTGAAAAGCGGCAGTTAAGCGCGAAAATCAGAATAATCTGGGGGGTACAAGCCTCATTGTTTGATGCCGATGAGTTGCAGCGTTTTGTCGATACCAAATTCGAGATCACCCATGAGATTGACCGGATGGGGGCGCGCCTTGCAACTGATGCTGCGCCCATTCATTCAGATAAAGGCTTGGTGGCCATTTCGGGGGCGATTGCGCTTGGTGATATTCAGGTGACGGGAGGTGGTCGCCCCGTTGTTTTGCTGGCGGACCGCCAACCAACCGGCGGCTATCCGCGCATCGGCACCATCATAGCAGCGGATCTGTCAAATTTTGTCCAGAGGCGAGCTGGTGCCAGTGTGCAGTTTTACCCGGTCTCTGAAGAGGAGGCCATTGAGGCTTATGGTCAAATGCACGCTGATCTGGCTGCCTTGCCGCAACAACTTGTCAAAGGCTTTGGCGATCCATACGACTCGCATAGACTATTGTCACAAAATCTGATCAGTGGTGCTGTTGGAAGCGTTCAAAATGCAAGTGACAAGGATCGTTTCTCATGACCTCAATTGACCTCAATGCTGATCTTGGTGAAAGCTTTGGTTCTTTGCGCATGCGCAATGATGCCGCGATGCTGGATATTGTCACGAGTGCCAATATTGCTTGCGGATTTCATGCCGGCGATTCGTTGCAAATGAGCGAGGTCACGGAGCTGGCGTTGAAAAACAACGTGGTGATTGGTGCTCATCCGGGCTTTAATGATCGCCGCGGTTTTGGCCGCCGTCGCCTCAATGATATTCCAGACAAGCAGCTCTCGGCCGATCTCATTTATCAGATCGGTGCCTTGCAGGCGATTGCCAGCGCCAAAGGGGGCAAGGTTTCTCAGATAAAGCTGCATGGGGCGCTTGCCAATATGGTTTGTGAGGATTTGAAACTGGCGCAATTATGCGTGCAGGCGATCAGCGCCATTGACAAGAACCTTGCCATATTGGTGATGCCGGGCACGCAGCTGGAAAAAGCAGCCAAGCTTAAAGGCTGCCCTATCATTCGCGAAATTTATGCGGACAGAGCTTATAATGAAGACGCAACTTTGGTCTCGCGCGATGAAACCGGAGCCATGATCGAGGATCCGCACCTGGCAGCAGATCGCATGCTTGATGTGTTGGAAAGCGGCATGATCACTTCTATCAGCGGCAAGCGCATTGAGCTGAAGGGAGACAGTATTTGCGTGCATGGCGACAATCCGCATGCCATCAAAATGGCCCAAGCAATCCGCGAGCGGTTGGACAAGGGCGGCATTCGCGTTGAAAAATGTTCGTTATAGAGGGACAGTTCGACAAGAACGCTGTTTTTTGGCGGCTATTTGACTAATGGCCGTCACTATCCCCTTCAATGTCGAACGGCCATTTAGAGATGCCGCCTTTCATCGAAACGGCCGATATGCCTTGTTGGGCCAACAGATAGGCGGCGGCTTTTGATCGCCGACCTGAGCGGCAATAAACGACATGCTTGCATTGTGGATCCAGTTGCGAGAATTGCTCGCGGATATTATCAAGCGGGATCAGTTTGGCACCCCCGTTTATCAGCTCAAGCGCTGGTTCGGCTTCCACTTCATCAAGAAAGCTGGCGCGCAGATATTTATTGAACATCTCATGCTCGAGCTCTAGGACACCCCCCGTTTGTGTCATGCGGACCGTGGCGTTGCGCAAGCCATTTTGTAACAAAGCTTCCTCCCCAAAAGCATCGCCTTTGGACAAGGTGGCAACGAGCTGGGCTGGCTCATCCTCCATAGGATCTTTGCGCCAGACCTCTGCCGTGCCGCTCTCCATGATATAAAAATGTTTGCCTTGCTCTCCTTGGGTGACAATGGTGGTACCAGCTTCACATAATCGGGGCGTGAGCGTTTGCGCACAATCTATGAGTTGCCTTGGCGAAAGGGCGGTAAATGCGGGGGTTTCCGTTAGCCAGAACAGGCGTTTTCGTAGTGCTGGAGGCCGGTCAGACAGCTCGTTTAAAACAGCTGTGCGCGACAGCGCAAGATCAATGCGGGCCCCATCCAGAAAGATCACTTTCGAGCGCCGGTCAAAATAAAGATGACTGCCATCCAGAGCATAGATAAGAGCGATATCGCGGTCGAGTTCAGCATTTTTTTTCAAAGCGCCGATGGGATGATTATCGCGATCGCGCCGCAACTGAATTTCCCCCTCAAGAAGGCCGATATATTCATTGTCTGTGAGGGGCATTGTTTCCCCCGGCTGGCCATGATGAATGGTCGCGGTGGCAACAATCTCTTTTAGTAAAGTCGTTGGGATATCCGCGAACATCTGAACGGAAGATATGAGATTTGTGAGGGCCTGAAGACTATCGGCTGTTGGTTTCATAATATATTTTCAACTTTGTTCAGTGGGATCAAAAATCTGTAATGGAATATTGGTGGCGGCAATGGGATCATATCTTGTCACGGGGTTGCATACCAGTAGAGCAAGCCCGCGCCAAAAATTGCGAATATGTAGAGCACGAGCAAGTTTCTGGCAAATGGATCCATTTGTACGCCGGTTTTTAGATGGCGTATTTGCGATCGCGCCGCGACACTGTTTTTGTGCGAAGGAGAGCCTTGTTGCAGATAGGCATAATAGGCGTCGACCGTGTTTTCATCTTGGGCCATTTGAAAAGCTTTGTCATCGCCGATCTCGAGCAATTTGCGGCGCGCGTGGCCAGCATAAAAACTGCCTGGATTGTCCTTCAAGAAGCGCTCTATTTTTTCCTCACTGTCGGTTTTCTCGACTTTTTCCCAGATGGAGCTGTTCTCCTTTGCATCTGGTACTTTTTGATCAACGCCAATTGCATTGGTGCAAAGAGCCTCGATGGCATCATGGGTTGTGAGAAAAATGCGGCCAGGCATTAAATGATCAATGAGATTGGTTTGGGCGAGCCGGTCAAGCACGGGGCCTTTGATTTCCGAAAAATGCAAAGTTACGCCAGAGGAACGCAGATTGATGATCGAACTTTCAAGACCTTCCAGAGCCGAGCTGTCGATATAGCTGACCGAGTTGAGGTTGAGGATGACATGCTTGAGTGATTTTCGCAGAGCAACCTCAGTCAGTAACTTGTTTTCCAACCAGGCCGTATTGGCAAAATACAGGTTTTCATCGATGCGAAGTATAAGCGTGTCATCGTCAAAGCTGACAAAATGGCGTTTGATATTACGGAAATGTTCGGTGCCTTCAATACGTCCAAGAATAGCATAATGGGGGTGGCTGGTTTGCCATAGATACATGCCGATTGATGTGGCAATGCCAAGCATGATGCCTATCTCCACACCAAGGCCAAGCACGGCAAGAAAGGTCACGCCAAAAGCCAGTCCATCAGCTTTATTGTAGCGCCACGCAGAGAAGAAAGACTTGAAATCAATCAGATTGCTAATGGCGACCAGTATAATGGCGGCCAATATGACTTTTGGCAGATAGTATAGAGCGGGGGCTAGAAAGAGTAGAAATAGGGCGATCAAAATCGCGGTGACAATGGCCGCTCCCTGGGTGCGAGCGCCAGCAGAAAAATTGACGACCGAGCGGGAGAAACCTCCCGTGACGGGATATCCGCCGGTAAATGCCGCTCCAAGATTTGCGGCACCAAGCCCTAATAGTTCGCGATTGGGATCAATCACTTCGCGGCGTTTTGCGGCGAGAGATTTGGCCACAGCAAGGCTCTCCACATAGCCGATAATGGCAATGATCACGGCGGGGCCAAGCAGTTGTTTTAAGATGTTGATATCAAACAAGGGGCTGGTTAGCGGTGGCAGGCCGCTGGGAATGGCGCCAACCGTACTAATGCCATATGAGAGATCAAGGCGGGCGGTATATGTGAAGAGCGTTGCGGCGACGACAACGACCAAAGGCAATCCCTTGGAGAGCAGATCTGCCGCAGATGCGGGGACCCCAACTTGCACCAGAGCACCCCGAAAAATATTCTTGGCGAGCAACAAGGCGATGGCCGCAAACCCGATCATCACCGTGATGATATTGATGTCAGTGAGGCTGCCATAAATCTGGGCAATCAGCGAGGGGATGAACGAGGTGCGCGCAAG
>JAJRPI010000019.1 GCA_024280895.1 Alphaproteobacteria bacterium
ACAGCACCTTGATGTGTATGAGGTCGTTTAACGTGGCGAAAATCATAAGCATAAGAACGAGAGCAAGACCAATTCGAAAACCATACTCGCGGGTTTTCTCACTCAACGGTTTTCCTTTGACGGCTTCGAACGCATAAAACAACAAATGCCCACCATCAAGCATGGGAACCGGGAACAAATTGATAAGTCCTATACTAACAGAAAGAACTGCTATTAGGTTAATGAGCGGCAAAATGCCTACAGATGCGGCCTGCGAGGAGATCTGCGCAATTCTGATAGGGCCACCCAGCTGATCAGCTGATTCGCGACCAACGATAATTTTACCAAGATAGGACAATGTCTGATCAACTATAAAATAGGTTTCCTTGGCGCCTTTCCAGACCGCACTAACAGGATTATATTTCTTCCTCAGGCTGCCTCGCGGACTATGAACGCCCAAACGACCGATTGTTTTCTTGTCGCCAGCGCGATCCGTTACGACTGCTGCAACAGGTGTGACCCTCAAAACCACGTCTTTGCCATCTCGCAGGACCGTAAAGGTCAGCAATTTGCCAGCGCTTTGACTGACGATTCGCTGCATTGTATTAAAACTATGGATCGGCGTTTCACCAATCTTCAATATCCGATCACTGTCCTTAAATCCTGCTTTATCAGCAACGCTCCCCGTCACCACCGCTCCAATGCTTGGTTCAATAAACCTTTGAACCTGCAACAGCGCGATATCGATTTTATTACCGAAACGATCCGTGATTTTCTGTTTGCGCGGTGTAAAAGGCAAAATCATTTCACGATCATTGCGGTCAATGGCAAAAGATAGCTCCGTATTGGCATTCAAACTGACAATGCGCTGCATGTCACTAAAGCTATCAATTGTCGTACCATCTATGGTCTTGATCAAATCACCTTCTTTAAAACCCGCTTTTTCTGCGACGCTATCGGCTATAACGGCACCAATGCGAGGAGCGCTGATGCTCTCCCCCACAATGGTGTAAATACCGGCAAATATGACAATGGCCAAGATGAAGTTGGCGATAGGTCCAGCTGCGACAACCGCGGCCCTGTGAGCCAGTGGTTTGGCATGAAAACTGCCATTTTGATCATCTGGTGACAGCTTTGACATTGCGTCAGCGTCTGGCACACTGGCGGCGTTGTCATCGTCGACAAATTTCACATAACCGCCAAGAGGCAACCACGCAAACCGCCATCTCGTGCCGTACTTATCGTGAAAACCATAAATTTCTTTACCAAAACCAATCGAAAAGTCCGTGACTTTAACGCCATAATAGCGCGCCACCATAAAATGACCGAGCTCGTGAAAAAACACGACAATGGTCAAGACAAACAAAAACGGTAGTACGGAGGTAAAAATCAGCGAGACATAATGAGGTAGCTGGGAAATGAAATCCATCTAGTTGGCTTCCTTGAGTGATGGTTTGATATTTCGAAATGAGATCTTGTATCAACTTACATAATAATTGAAGATTGTGCCATTATTCGGGTGCTATGATCAATTACAAGCACTTCTTCAACACTTACAGGGCTTTTATCGCCCATTTGCACCTGAACAGCCTCGATCACACGCTCACAAAATGTGGGAATCTCCTGAAATGAGAGTTTCCCCTCGAGGAATGATTCGACCGCTATTTCGTTGGCAGCATTCATGATTGCCGGCATATTGCCCCCCTGGAGCATGGCCTGGCGGGCAAGTCTTATGGCTGGAAAGCGCGTCTCATCGGGGGCCTCGAAGGACAAAGAGGCAATTTTCGCCAGATCAAGCTGCTCAACTGGGGTCTTGATACGTTCGGGCCAGGAAAGGCTATAGGCAATCGGTGTGCGCATATCTGGAGCTCCAAGCTGTGCGATGACCGAGCCATCAACATAAGACACCAGACTATGAATAATTGATTGTGGATGAATAACGATATCCAGCTGTTCGGGATCAACCGGGAATAAATACAAGGCCTCGATCAGCTCGAGGCCCTTATTCATCATGGTTGCCGAATCAATCGTTATCTTGCGGCCCATCGACCAATTAGGATGTTTGAGCGCTTGTGCCGGAGTGACATGATTCAATTGCTCGAGCGAGAAAGTCCGAAATGGTCCCCCTGAAGCGGTAAGGATAATTTTCTCGATATTTTGTTTTGGGCTGTCGTCGAGTGCCTGGAAAATGGCTGAATGTTCCGAATCAACCGGAAGTAATTGGGTGTTATATTTGCTCACCTCGCTCATAAACAATGATCCGGCCGCGACCAGACATTCTTTGTTGGCAAGGGCAACACGATGGCCCTGCTTGACCGCAGCAAGCGTTGGACGAAGCCCTGCGGCCCCCATGATACCTGCCATTGTGATATCAACAGGCCGACTTGCCGCCTCGACCAACCCCTCATCGCCAGCGGCCACCTTAATCCCGCTGCCTGAAAGCGCTGCTTTGAGATCGAGATAAAGGGATGCTTGACCAATGACGGCCATTTTTGCTTTGAATCTGCGAGCCAGATCAGCCAGCTCGTCTACATTTTTATTAGCGGTAAGGGCCTCTATGGCATATTTATCTTTATTGCGCGCAACAAGATCAAGGGTGCTCGATCCAATCGAGCCGGTTGCTCCAAGCACCGTGAGGGATTGTTGCACCATCAGTCCGCGCCCATCAGTATTAATATCTTGGGCAGATTAGAAGAGGACATCATAAGTGTGATGGCAGCGGCCAAAACCGCTGCGAACAACAGGCCATCGACCCGATCAAGAAGACCACCATGGCCAGGGATCAGGTTTGAAGCATCTTTGACTTTGTATTGACGCTTGATGACTGATTCAAATAGGTCGCCCATTTGCGAAAAAGCGCCCAGCAAAAAGGACACAATAACGATAAAAATCAGTGTCTGCAGGCCAAGGAACCACCCAAATAGCGCTCCGGAAATCGTGCCTGCTGTAACACCGCCAACAAAACCTGACCAGGTTTTCTTCGGCGAAATAGTCGGTGCCAGCTTTGGGCCGCCAAACCTGCGTCCCGCGAAATACGCAAATATATCAACGCTCCAGACCACGATGAACAGGTAAACAATAAGATGCCATCCATATTCAGCATCACTACGAAACCAGATGAGAGAAATCATCGGCAGACCGATATAGGGTACCCCAAGCAGTGAAACAGCAAGGCTTCGGGCCTTGGCATCACCTGCCATTGAAAACTTTGCTACAGGTCCGACAATCAAAACCAGAAGGGCCACCGAATAGTATCCCAAATAGGCTAAAGTGCTTGAAGCAAGAACCGCGATGATATGCAGGATCATCAATTCATCGACTTCGCCTGTTCGCACCAGATTACCCCACTCCCAACACATGATAGCGCCGCCAAAAGCGAGCAGCAGAGCGAAGGGCAACGGCCCGGACCAGGTTATAAATAAAACAATGCCAGCCAGAATAATCGCAGAGACAAGACGCTGGGTTAAATCCGACCAATTGCTCGAATTTTTATTTTGATCTAGTTGTTGGCTCACCCCGTGGACCTCGCCTTGAGGCCGCCAAACCGTCGCTCTCTGTTTTGATATTCGCAGAGCGCCTTGTCAAAGATCTCGCTGGTGAAATCTGGCCAATAGGTATCAAGGAAAACCAATTCGGAATAGGCACATTGCCAGAGTAGAAAATTGCTGAGGCGCAGCTCTCCGCTGGTTCTGATCAACAGATCGGGATTAGGAATTCCCGCCGTATCCAGATGATCTTCAAACAATTGTGCCGTAATCTCACTAGCTTTCAACTCACCGCTTTCAACTTTTAGGGCCAGGCGCACCGCAGCTCTGGTAATTTCATCTCTTGAGCCATAATTGAAAGCAAGTGTCAGGACCAACCGTGTATTTTGCTTGGTCAATGCTTGAGCATCATCAAGTAGTTTTAAAATATCGTCGGCAACCCCCTCTCTTGCGCCAATTACACGTATCTTGACTCCTTCTTTATGAAGTTTGGCGAGATCGCGGCGGATGAATATTTTCAGCAACTGCATCAAATCGCGGACTTCCTGGGGAGGACGCGACCAATTCTCGGATGAAAAGCTGAACAATGTAAGGTAAGAGATACCGGCGTCGCGCGCATATTGAACCGCGTTTCGAACGCTTTCAATGCCTTTACGATGACCTTCATAGCGCTTTAAACCACGTGCTGCTGCCCAGCGACCGTTACCATCCATAATAATACCGACATGGCGTGGCACCTCACTGACAGGTTCCCCCCAGTCTTTGTTATTTTCCAGAGTGGTCATCTACGCCCGTTTCGTCAAATTGCAATTTAAAGCTTGGCACGTGCCAGTGTCCGCGCCTGTTTGAGGTTCTATCTGTAACCCAAAAGCGTTGTTCCGAATAGATTAGAATGGAAAGAAACTAGACCTTCATGATTTCCTGTTCTTTATGTTGCAGCAAATCATCGATCTCTTTAATCACGTTATCTGTGATTTTCTGAACTTCTTCCCCGTGGTCATGATGCAGATCTTTACCAATATCGCCGTCTTTTTCCATGCCTTTCAATTGCTCCATACCGTCACGGCGCACATTACGAACAGCAATGCGTGCTTGCTCTGTATATTTGGCTGCAACCTTGGTCAGCTCCATGCGGCGTTCTTCGTTCAGTTCAGGTATTGGAATACGGATCATTTGACCATCAATCATCGGGTTGAGACCAAGGTCAGATTCTCGGATAGCTTTTTCAACGGCCTGCACCTGTCCCTTATCCCAAACCTGTACCGACAGCATTCTTGATTCGGGAACGGAGATATTCGCTACCTGGCTGATCGGCATAGGTGTCCCGTAAGCATCCACCTTGATCGGATCAAGAAGCGAGACACTGGCTCGACCAGTACGCAAGCCACCGAACTCGGATTTGAGGACGCTCAAAGCCCCCTGCATACGACGTTCGAGATCTTTTAGATCAAAGCTTCCGGTCATTGTTTGTCTCTCCTAAAGTGGATTTATCATTCATAGCGCAGATCGGGCTTTGACGAGTTCGACGATTACAACTTAAATTAGCTGTTAGCCGGCCCGACGGCTCCCGCAGGAAACAGATTTCAGGTATAAGCTGCTCACTGATTTCATTCAACCTACAGTGCACACTTTGTTAGCATTGCATAACAACTACAAAAATAATGAGGTGGCCCTATTCCTCACTGGATTGAACAATCGTGTGTTTCAATTCTCCACGCAGGACGCGGGAAATATTACCTTGTTCGGCCAATGAAAAAATCATCACGGGCAGCTCATTGTCGCGTGCCAGGGCAATCGCTGCGCCATCCATGACCTGCAGATTGCGCGCCAGCACTTCACTATAACTTAGCGCATCATAGCGCTTTGCATCAGGATTGCTTTTGGGATCGTCCGAGTAAATTCCGTCAACCTGTGTCGCCTTGGCCAGACCATCACACTGCATTTCTATTGCTCTCAATGCTGCGGCGGTGTCGGTTGTAAAAAACGGATTACCGGTGCCAGCTGCAAAAATCACAACGCGCCCTTTAGACAGGTGCCGTATGGCTTTTTGACGGATAAAAGGTTCGCAAACACTTGGCATGGGGATCGAGGATAAAACCCGTGCGCTGATATCTTGACGTTCAAGCGCATTGTGAAGAGCTAACGCGTTCATCACGGTCGCCAGCATGCCCATATAGTCGCCATTGGCTCGATCCATGCCAGCGGCAGCACCCGCCATGCCGCGATAAATATTACCTCCGCCAACGACGACAGCTAGCTGAGTGCCTTGCGCAACCGCATTGCCGATATCGGTGGCGAAGCGATCAACGGTTGCCACATCGATCCCATAGTCAAGATCACCCATCAGGGCTTCCCCTGACAATTTCAAGAGCACCCGCTTCCACTTTGTCACCGCTTTGGTCTTGCTCATGGGAACTCCTATAAGAGGTTCGATTGATGTTTTTATGAATTAAACTTAGAAAGCAGACAAGAAAAAAGGCCGCTTCAAATAAATGAAGCGGCCTATTCTCAGATATGATCTCTAGCTGCTGCCGACTGCTGCGGCGACTTCTGCGGCGAAGTCTTCTTCTTTTTTCTCAATACCTTCGCCAAGAGCAAAGCGCTCGAATGCGACCAGTTTGATGGGAGCACCAACACTCTCTTCGGCTTCTTTCAGCGCTTTTTCAACGGTCAGATCAGGATTGATCACAAAGCTTTGTGAAAGCAAGACAACTTCCTGGAAGAATTTGTGCATACGGCCATCAACCATTTTTTCGATGATATTATCCGGTTTGCCTGATTCTTTGGCCTGCTCGACAAGTACGGCGCGCTCTTTGGCAACGACATCGGCATCAAGCTCATCTTTATTCAAAGACAAAGGTGAGGTCGCAGCCACGTGCATGGCGATCTGTTTGCCGATTGCTTCAAGTTTGCTAGCATCCCCATCTGATTCCAGGGCCACCAGCACACCAATTTTACCAAGGCCATCAGCTATATCGTTATGAACATAAGAAGCAACGACACCCTTATCGACGCTCAGCGCACCAGAGCGGCGCAGCGACATGTTATCGCCAATCGTACCGACCATTTCTTTGATGAATTCGGTAACAGTTTTATCGGAACCCTCAAAATTTGCTGACGACAATTTGTCAAAATCACCATCGACCTGATTGGCGATCTTTGCGACCGTGCGAACCATCGCCTGGAAATCATCATTACGGGCAACGAAATCCGTTTCCGAGTTTACTTCGACCAATGCAGCTTTATTGCCATCTGAAATGACACCAACAAGGCCTTCAGCAGCAATACGGCTGGATTTCTTGTCTGCTTTGGCAATGCCTTTGGTGCGCAGCCAATCACTACTTGCTTCGATATCACCATCATTTTCCTGAAGGGCTGCTTTGCAATCCATCATGCCTGCACCCGTTTTGTCGCGCAGTTCTTTGATCAAGCCCGCTGTTATCGTCGCCATGATAAACTCTCCAATCATCCCCAGTTATAAAGTGTATATTCAAAAGCCCGATCATAAGAAACGAGTTCTCGTGATCGGGACTTGAGAGGTTTTGTCGTGCATAAACCCGTCAGGTTTATTTTGCGGCAGCTTCGCCAAGTTTTACTGCCTGCTCAAGCCAGCCATCTCTGTCAATGCGGCCCTTGAAATCAAGAACATCATCAACCGCAGAAATATCGACCTTTGTGAACCCAGCAATCTGGCGATAGTGAAAGATGCCAATAGCGTTCAATTTCGTCTCCAGAACAGGGCCGACGCCTGAGATCATTTTAAGATCATCAGCATCACCATCTGGCGCTTTCATAGGCTCGAAATCTGTTTTACCAAGCTCTTTGGCTTTTTTGTCGGCCTTATCATCAGTTTTGGCGTCAGCTTTCTCGGCTGGAGCCTCTTCTTTTGCTTTGGCTTCCGCTTTAGGTTCTTCTTTGACTGCTGGAGCCTTTTCAGCTTTGGGAGCCTCTTTTGCCTTGGCAGGTTTCTCAGCCTTGGCAGCAAGTGCCGGCTCTTCAAAGGTCGGATCAACAGAGGAACCAAGATCTTTGCCGGTTGAAACCTGCGAGCGCTCAATGCCATCAATGACAGCTCGTGAAATCAAATCGCAATAAAGGCCAATGGCCCGTCCAGCATCATCATTTCCTGGAATAGGATAATCGGCAACATCTGGATCGCAATTACTGTCGATGATGGCAATCACTGGGATTTTCAACGTACGCGCTTCGGCAAGTGCCAAAGATTCGCGATTAGTATCAATGATGAACAACAGATCGGGGACGCCGCCCATGTCCTTGATGCCACCAAGCGCACGGTCAAGCTTGTTGCGCTCTCGTGTCATTTTCAAAAGTTCTTTTTTAGTCTGCCCTGAGCCATCGCCAGCCCACAGGCCTTCAATCTTTTTCAAACGACGGATTGAATTGGAAACCGTTTTCCAGTTGGTCAAAGTACCACCGAGCCAACGATGATTGATGTAATATTGTGCGCAACGTGCGGCACTATCAGCGATCTCGTCTGAAGCTTGGCGCTTGGTGCCAACGAACAGCACACGTCCGCCACCGGCAACCACGTCAGAAACCTTGACAAGGGCCTGATGAAGCAAAGGTACGGTCTGTGAAAGATCCATAATATGGATGCTATTACGAGCCCCAAAGATATAGGGACCCATTTTAGGGTTCCAAAGATGGGGTTGATGTCCAAAATGGACTCCAGCTTCTAGCAGCTGGCGCATAGAAAATTCTGGCAAAGCCATGAAGTCGTCTCCTGTTTGTCCGGTTGGTCCTCCGCGAAAGCAAAAGACACTGGAAAAAGATCCAGTGCCACCGGTCAGGTTCTGATGTCGCCACAAGGGCGATCAGCAAAACCTCGCATTTGTTTCGCGTGTGTGATGAAGCGGTTTATAGGACCGCGCCGGGGATATTGCAAGCCCTCAATGGGAAGAGCTGCAGTTTTTGCCTCAAAAACAGTGGCAGACACCAAAAGAAGAGCATTTTAGCGCTATATCTCGATCAATTCGCAGACCCCGGGCAGCACTTTAAGCTCGCTGATTTGAGCCGGAGAGGTATCGATGCCCTGCATGGTGGGCAGGAACACATCTTTACCCATATTATCAAGACGCAGGATCAATCGCAGCTTGCCATGCCCACCCCTCGATACTCTTTGTGCGATTTCGGTAAGCGCTTCTGGCTTGTTGATGATCAATTGCACGCCTTTTTTGCTTCGCCCTCCCACCTGATCAATAGGTTCTGCCGACAACAGCCGCAAACGAAGATTATCGCTGTCTGGATCGGCTGACACACGCAACAAAACAACAGTGCCAGGTTGTAGCAACTCGCGGGTCGCCTCCAGAGTTTCCGAAAACATAACCATTTCAAATTGCGTCCCCGCATCCGAAAAAGCGGCAAATGCGAACTTGTTGCCTTTCTTGGAGCGGCGTTCCTGCAAATAGCTCACCACGCCGGCCAGCGTCCCTGCAATACCAGTATCGGGACGGCGCTCGCCTCGCCTGAACGGGATCAGATTATCCTTGGCCTTTTGCGCTTCCTTGGCTTTATTGCGCTGCACCTGCTCTTCAAGCGAAAGATCGGCATTACTTGGTTCTGGCGGCTCGACGGGTTCGCTAGCCTTCTTGTCACGGAACGCCTGCTTTTGTATTTCGACCCGCTCCACGAAATCAAGATAGCTCTCAACCTTTAATGAGGCGAGCAATTCAACATATTCATCAAGGGGATGGCCAGACAGGTAAAAACCAACCGCATCGGCTTCCTTGTTGAGAATTTCCCTTGGCACCCAGAGCTTGGCATCACGCAGTTTTAATTCCGGGGTCTCGTCCCCGCCACCAAACAAGGAGGTCTGGCCGCTATTTTGGTCGCTGGCGGCGCGATTGGCACTGGCCATGATCAAATCAACATTGCCATGAACGGTAGCGCGCTCGATGCCAAATTGCGCAAACGCGTCAGCAGCCGCGAGCATTTCCAACGTCCGCTTGTTGATTAGTTTTGGATCAACACGATTGGCAAAATCAGCCAAATCCTTGAAGGCTCCATTTTCATCGCGCTCAAGGCAAAGCTGCTCCATAGCCTCCGCCCCGACATTTTTCAGCGCGGCTAGCGAATATCTAATGCCCATCTCACCCGATTTTGTGGCCTGAGGAATAAACTCGGCGGTTGAGAAATTGATCGATGGCGGTAACATCTCGATCTTCATCGCGCGTGTTTCTTCAAAAAACAGTTTGACCTTGTCCGTATTGCCCTGATCTAGCGTCATGATGGCAGCCATGAATTCAACGGGGTAATTGGCTTTCAAAAAAGCCGTCTGATAGGCCAGCAAAGCGTAGGCGGCGGCATGAGACTTATTGAACCCGTAGCTGGCAAATTTTGCCAACAGGTCAAAAATCGTTTCTCCATCTTTCCTTGAAACACCGCGCTCAAACGCCCCGTTCACAAAGCTTGGCCGTTGTTGATCCATTTCGGCGGCAATTTTCTTACCCATGGCGCGACGCAGCAAATCGGCTTCGCCAAGCGAGTACCCGGCCAGCTCCTGGGCGATCTGCATCACCTGTTCTTGATAGATGATGACCCCATAAGTCTCATTGAGCATGGGAGCCAGCTTGTCATCAATATAGACAATTTCCTCGCGCCCGAACTTGCGCTCGATATAGGTAGGAATATTGTCCATGGGACCCGGGCGATAGAGCGAGACCATGGCGATAATATCTTCAAAACGATCGGGTTTTAGCTGTTTGAGGCTTTCACGCATGCCCGTACTTTCCAGCTGGAACACCCCGATGGTATCACCTCGCGCCAGTAGTTCATACGAGGCTGGATCATCCAGCGTATCGCCCGTAAAGTCGACGTGCCCACCGCCCTGCTTGATAAATTGCAAGGCCTTTTGAATAACAGTGAGGGTTTTAAGGCCCAAAAAGTCGAACTTGACGAGACCGGCCGGCTCCACCCATTTCATATTAAACTGAGTAACCGGTATATCTGATCGCGGATCACGGTACAGCGGCACCAGTTCATCTAGTGAACGATCTCCAATCACCACACCAGCCGCATGGGTCGAGGCGTGTCGGTAAAGTCCTTCAAGCCGCTGCGCAATATTCAGCAGATTTCGAACAACCGGTGCTTCTTCCGCCGCTTCCTCAATTTTGGGCTCTTCCGCCATCGCCTCGGCCAGCGAGATCCCTATAGTATTGGGAATGAGCTTTGACAGACGGTCCACCTGCCCATAAGGCATCTGCAAGACGCGGCCCACATCACGAATAACAGCTTTCGCTTGTAATTTTCCAAAGGTAATAATCTGGGCAACCCTGTCGGTCCCATATTTATCTTGCACATAGCTGATCACCTCATCACGTCGATCTTGACAAAAATCAATATCAAAGTCGGGCATGGACACACGTTCGGGGTTGAGAAAACGCTCGAACAACAAACCAAAGCGCAACGGGTCCAGATCGGTGATGGACAGCACCCAGGCGACAACAGACCCAGCCCCCGACCCACGTCCCGGGCCTACCGGAATATCCATTTCCTTGGACCATCGAATGAAATCGGCAACGATCAGAAAATAGCCGGGAAATTTCATACGCGTAATGATACCAAGCTCATAATCGAGACGATCCCAATAGTTTTGTTCCTCATAGCCCTTGGCGATACCGTCCACCTCAAGGCGTTTTTTTAGCCCCTCGCGGGCCTGGCGCTCCAACTCGGCGGCTTCAATTTTTTCCTGCTGCTCGGGTGTTGCATTCTCGCCGCCGCCAAAGCGCGGCAAGATCGGATCACGCAACAAGGGGCGGTAGGAGCATCTTCGGGCAATGATCTTGGTATTCTCAATCGCTTCGGGCAGATCGGCAAACAAGGTCTCCATTTCGCCTGCGTCTTTGAAATAATGTTCTGGAGTAAGACGGCGGCGGTCTTCCACAACCACATAGCTACCATCAGCAATACAAATCAGTGCATCATGGGCTTCATAGTCATCGCGGGTCGGGAAATAGCATTGATTGGTGGCAACGATTGGTAGCGACAGATCATAGGCCAGCTCGGTGAGCAATGGCTCAACCTGCTTTTCGCTGGCCAGCCCATGGCGCTGCAATTCGACATAGAGATGATCGGGTGCCATTGCTTTGAGACGTTCCGTCATCAAGCGCGCTCGCTCCCCAGCGCCATCGCGCAGGGCCAGATCAATCACCCCATCGGGTCCACCAGTCAGGATGATCAATCCCTCAATGTGTTTTTCCAACACCGAACAGGTGACCATCGGCTCGTCCAGCCCATTGTCAGCAAGATAGGCATTGCTGATAATTTTTAGCAGATTGTCATAGCCAGCTTCATTCTTGGCGATCAGGACGAGATCACCATGCTTTGCTGACAGGGGGACGGTTTTTCCCACCGGCGCTTTGCCCGTACTGGTGCCATCCTCATCTGGTTCGATTGCCTCAAAGCGAAAGGACACCGTACAACCGATCACCGGCTGCAATCCCTGCCCCGCCATAGTCTGAGAAAATTCAAGCGCGCCAAACAGATTATTGCGATCTGTGATGGCAAGGGCTGGCATTTGGTATTTGTCGGCCGTTTTGACCAGCTGCTTAATGGGCAACGCCCCTTCTGCCAGCGAATAGGCAGAATGAACCCGCAAATGTATGAAATTGGCTTGATTGCTGCTCATGGTTCAACTCTCCCTAAAGCGCCTTTTTACTCACCTCAATGAGCTTGCCGTCTTCAAGGCGCAATATGCGATCCATACGTTGGGCAATATCCATATTGTGAGTGGCCATGATCGCGCACAGGCCAGTTGTACGCACCAATCCCAGCAACTGTTCAAAAACCCGGTCAGCCGTTTGCGGATCCAGATTTCCCGTTGGCTCATCGGCCAGCAGTATTTTGGGACGATTGGCGACAGCGCGGGCGATGGCAACACGTTGCTGCTCGCCGCCAGAAAGTTCGGCCGGGCGATGTATGCCCCGCTCTTCCAGCCCTAGCGATGTTAATAGCTCATTGGCTCTCGCCGTTGCATCGCTCCTTGATACTCCGCGAATGAGTTGGGGAATGACAACATTTTCGATAGCTGTAAACTCGGGCAATAATTGATGAAACTGATAGACAAAACCAATGGTTGAACGGCGCAGCAAGGTGCGCTCACCATCATTTAACTCCACACAATCGCGCCCTTCGAGCACAACCTTGCCAAAATGAGGCCGATCAAGCAGTCCAATAATGTGAAGCAGTGTTGATTTACCAGCACCCGATGGTCCAACCAGTGCTACGGCTTCACCTGTCATAAGATCGGCACTTGCCCCTTTGAGCACCTCGATGCTGCGCTGGCCCTGTGTATAAGTAAGCTCCAGCTTTTCCAGCTTCATCAGCAAGCTCTGTTTCAGCGCCGCGCCGGTCTCATATTTGGTCGTCATGTCTGGCTTGGTCCTATTCATAGCGAAGGGCTTCAACCGGATCCATTTTGGCAGCACGCCAAGCGGGATAAATCGTCGCCAGCATTGACAAAGCCAGCGCCATAAAGACGACCTGAAGCACTTCCTTCCAATCCATTTTAGCAGGCATTTCTGTAAGGTAATAGAGTTCTGAAGAAAACATATCCACACCGATCAACCAGCCAACGAACTGGCGAATGGTTTCGATATTTTCCACAAACAGCACCCCAAGCACAAAACCAGCCAATGTTCCAACGATGCCGATACTGGCTCCGGTCATAAAGAACACCCGCATGATCGATCCTCTGGTCGCCCCCATAGTGCGCAAAACGGCAATATCTCTCGACTTGTCTTTCACCAGCATGATCAATCCTGATATGATATTAAGAGCGGCCACCAGCACGATCAGCGACAAGATGATGAACATCATGGAGCGCTCCACTTCAAGAGCCGTAAAGAACCCTTTATTGCGCTCGCGCCAATCAGAAAAACTATGTGCCTTGCCGATGGACTTTTTCAAGTCGGGGATCACCTCGCCAACCTTGTCGGCATTATCAATGACGATCTCCACAGCATCAACGCGGTTGCGGCGATTAAAGAACTTTTGGGCTTCGGCCAAAGGCATGAACACCACCGAGCTGTCATATTCCGACATACCGATCTCAAATACGGCGGTTACCTGATAGCGCTTGATCCTTGGAGCCGTGCCAAAGGGCGTTGAAGCCCCGCGCGGTGAAATTAAAGTGACATAGTCTCCGACATAAGTGTTGAGGGTTTTTGACATGCGCGAGCCAATGGCAATAGCCGGCTTATTGGTATCAAAGCCATCCAATGTCCCTTGAATGATCTTTTTGTTTTGCTCGCCTGTCTTTAAGTCTTTTGGGTCATCGCGAAGAGCCTTGAGATTTTGCGCATCAATGCCCCTGATCCCGCGCACCAGCGCCGCAACTGATCGGGCTGGTGTCGAGATCATGGCCTGGCCTTCAACCAGTGGAATTGCCTGCTCGACACGAGCCTGCTTTCTGGCGATATCGGCAATGTTTTTATAATCAGAAAAAGAACCGGTAATGCTATGGACGATGACATGTCCGTTAAGACCAAGGATCTTGTCTAGCAGCTGGGCCCGAAAGCCGTTCATCACAGACATCACAATGATCAGCGTTGCAACACCCAACATGATGCCCAAAAAGGAAAATCCGGCAATCACCGAAATGAAACCTTCTTTGCGCCGAGCCCGCAAATAGCGTCCCGCCAGCATCCATTCAAAAGCAGCGAACGGTCTGGGGCCGTCAATAGATCCCTTGTCGACCATCTCACTACTGTCTGCGATTGTTGCCATTATCATTACCCGGTTGCTTTAGCTTCACGCCGATTAATATGTCAGTTAAGCCTCATACGCCGACAAAATATTTAACGGTTTCATCCAGACCAAGCTCTTTTGCTTCACCCGTTGCACGGTTCTTCAACTCGACCTTGCCCTCTTTGAGACCTCGTGGCCCAACGATAATCTGCCAGGGCAAGCCAATCAGGTCCATGGTCTTAAACTTTGCTCCAGCCCGTTCATTTGTATCATCATACAAAACGGTTTGCCCAGCATTGGTGAGCTGTTCATATAGTGATTCGCAGGCCTTGTCCGTCTCATCGTCTCCAGCCTTCAGATTAATCAGCCCAATTTTAAAGGGGGCTACACTTTCTGGCCAGATGATGCCTGCATCGTCATGGGACGCTTCAATAATAGCGCCGACAAGCCGCGAAACTCCAATGCCATAGGATCCACACTGCAATGGCGTCAGGGCACCATCGGGTCCTTGCACCGAACATTTCATCGGCTCTGTATATTTTGCTCCAAAGAAGAAAATATGTCCAACTTCAATACCGCGTGCCGAAATTTGCTTGTCTTTGGGGACGTCTTTTTCAAACTGATCCTTGTCGTGCATTTCTTCGGTCGCAGCATATTTATCAAGCCAGGGGGCAATGACCGGCTCCAGATCATCGTCATGATCAAAACTTTTAGCCGGGGCCTCAAGCTCAAGCAGGTCTTTATGACAAAAAACTTCACTCTCGCCGGTATCGGCCAGAATTATAAATTCATGAGACAGATCACCGCCAATGGGGCCGGTATCGGCGCGCATGGGGATGGCCTTGAGACCAAGGCGTTCATAGGTGCGCAAATAGGCGACAAACATACGGTTGTAGCTTTTTTTGCCTTCGTCTGCGGTCAGATCAAACGAATAGGCATCCTTCATTAAAAATTCCCGGCCGCGCATAACACCAAAACGGGGTCTGATTTCATCGCGAAATTTCCACTGAATATGATAAAGAGTGCGTGGCACATCACGGTATGAACGCGCCCCGTCACGAAACAGGACCGTGATCAGCTCTTCATTGGTTGGACCATAAAGCATATCGCGATCATGACGATCGGTAATGCGCAGCATCTCTGCGCCATAATCATCATAACGCCCCGATTCGCGCCACAAGTCAGCAGACTGGATTGTCGGCATAAGGAGCTCTACCGCTCCAGCTCTATCTTGCTCTTCTCGAACAATTTGCTCGATATTTTTCAACACCATCATGCCCAGAGGTAACCAGGAATAAATTCCCGAACTCGACTGTCTGATCATCCCCGCTCGCAGCATCAATCTGTGAGAAACAATTTCCGCTTCCTTGGGAGGGTCACGTAAAATAGGCATAAAAAATCGGCTGACACGCATGCTTAGGGCTTCCTGATTGTACTTGTTCGGGAGATATGATCCTTGTGACGCAACCAGCGGCCATTTGCACAGGTCCACGTTCCCTTGTTGAAAACTCCTCTTAGCACGCTTTATCAATGGACCAAAGCTCTTGATGCGCATTGATTGCTCCAATTTATAACTTTTTGCAGTTGCGGCAAAGCTACCAATAGATTTAGTATTTGATCTATGTCATGGTTTTACTGACGCGCGAGCTTTATTGGTTTGAGCATCGAAATACAGTGTCGTTCTGCGGAAAAAATTGCGCAGAAGATATTATCCGTGTGGGGATAAACTTGGAGGAGAGAATAATGAACCGAGGCGGCATTACCACCACTGGTGGCATCTTTACCGCGTTGGTGCTGATTACTGGGATATTGCTAACCGGCTATGCGGGCATGAATGCCATCGACGCTGTGTTCGGTTTTCATATGTATCTCATGGCAGCAGCAGCAATACTCGGCCTGTTGGCCCTTTTGATGGGCAGGCCATACAGAGACGATCCTGGAAAATATAATTACGGGGTTGTAAAAGCCTTTGTGATCGCAACGCTTTTCTGGGGAGTCGCTGGCTTTTCCGTTGGCGACTATATCGCCTGGGAGCTGGCCTTTCCATTCCTCAACTGGGATTTACCCTGGACAAACTTTGGACGTCTGCGCCCCTTGCATACTTCAGCCGTGATTTTTGCCTTTGGTGGCAATATTCTTTTGGGTTCCTCCTTCTATGTGGTGCAACGCACCAACCATACACGACTGGCTGGCAATGTGGCTCCCTGGTTCGTATTCTGGGGCTACAATTTATTCATCTTGCTGGCTGGTACCGGCTATTTATTGGGCGTGACCCAAAGCCGCGAATATGCCGAACCAGAATGGTATGTAGATATCTGGCTAACCCTTGTGTGGGTTACTTATCTGCTGGTGTTCATGGGCACCTTGATGAAACGCCGCGTTTCTCACATCTATGTGGCTAACTGGTTTTATCTGGCATTTATTATCACCATTGCAGTACTGCATCTGGTCAATAATATGGCCGTTCCTGTCTCCTTCCTGGGATCCAAATCCTACTCACTACAGGCTGGCGTCCAGGATGCCATGACACAGTGGTGGTATGGCCATAATGCCGTTGGCTTCTTCTTGACCGCTGCATTCCTTGCGATGATGTATTACTTCGTACCAAAGCGCGCCGAACGCCCGGTCTATTCCTACCGCCTGTCGATCATCCATTTCTGGTCTTTGATCTTCTTGTACATGTGGGCTGGACCTCATCATCTGCACTACACGGCTCTACCCGATTGGACACAGTCTCTTGGCATGACCTTCTCGATCATCCTCTGGATGCCTTCGTGGGGTGGCATGATCAACGGGCTGATGACCCTGTCAGGTGCTTGGGACAAGCTGCGCACTGACCCTGTTTTGCGCATGCTGGTTGTCTCTATCGCCTTTTACGGCATGAGTACCTTTGAGGGTCCCATGATGGCCATTAAAGCCGTCAACGCCCTGTCCCATTATACGGACTGGACCGTTGGTCATGTGCATTCAGGTGCCATGGGCTGGGTTGGCATGGTGAGCTTTGGCGTCATTTATTGCCTTGTACCCTGGTTGTGGGGCAAGGAACGTCTTTACTCCATGGCTCTTGTCAGCTGGCATTTCTGGCTCTCAACCGTAGGTATTTTGCTCTACATCACATCAATGTGGGTATCGGGCATCCTTCAGGGGCTGATGTGGCGTGCTTATGACAGCCTTGGTTTCCTCGAATACAGTTTCGTTGAAACCGTGGAAGCCATGCATCCTTTCTATGTGATCCGGGCAATAGGCGGACTATTCTTCGTCATCGGCTCGCTGATTATGGTATTCAATGTGATCATGACGATTCGGGTTGCTCCTCGTGAAGAGAGCTATTCCAACGCCGTTCTGGCACCAGCTGAGTAAAGGAAAACATTACTATGGCTAGCCATGAAATATTCGAAAAGAACTCGATCGTCCTCGCAATTGCAATCGTACTGGTTGTCTCGATTGCGGGGCTGGTGGAAATTGTTCCTTTGTACTTTATCGGTAGTACCATCGAGAAGGTTGACGGGATGCGTCCCTACACCCCTCTCGAACTGGCGGGACGCGATGTCTATGTGCGCGAAGGATGTTATCTTTGCCATTCACAGATGATCCGTCCGTTCCGTGATGAGGTGGAACGCTATGGTCATTATTCTCTGGCTGCAGAGAGTATGTATGACCACCCCTTCCAGTGGGGATCGAAACGAACGGGCCCTGATTTGGCGCGCGTCGGCAAAAAATATTCTGACAAGTGGCATCGCGACCATATGAACGACCCACGCTCCATTGTGCCAGAATCCGTCATGCCGGGATATGAGTTCCTTGGCAAAACCCCGGTCATTGCTGACAGATATTCCAACCATCTGTGGGCATTGAGCGTGACGGGAGTTCCTTATTCACAGGATATGATTTCCAATGCAGGAGCAGACCTGAAAGCTCAGGCTGGTGATCCAGACAGTGACGCCGCCGAAGCGCTACAAGCTCGCTACAAATCATTTGGTAGCAAGCCCCTCAATGTCCGTGACTTTGATGGCGATCCAAAAACGGTGACCGAACTCGACGCTTTGATTGCATATTTGCAGATGCTCGGCACACTTGTAGATTTCAAAACCTACAATGCCAAAGCCAACCTACGCTAACAGGTGATTGATTATGAGTTACGAAGATGTTGCAAGCTTAAGCGGAACCATCGGTCTGATATTATTCATGTCGATGTTTTTCGTGGTATTGGCTTACGCCCTTTGGCCTCGCAACAAAGCCAAGTTTGACAAGGCTGCCCGCGCGCCGCTTGATGAGGAATAAATTATGGAACATAAGGAAATAGATCATATCACCGGCACGGAGACCACGGGTCATGCCTGGGATGGAGATCTCAAAGAACTTAACACGCCGCTTCCTGTCTGGTGGCTATGGGTACTTTGGTTATCAATTGTTTGGGCAATAGCCTATTCGTTCGTCTATCAGCACTGGTTTATGGGAACAAAGGTCCTCCCGACCTATTCCAACTGGACCAGCCGTGGTGATGTTCACAAAGCCCTCGATGCAGCACAAGTCGCGATGGGTCCGCAATTTGCCAAACTGGAAAAAGCCTCTCTTGCCGACCTGCGCAGTGACGCGGCTCTTTCCAAATTCGCCGAGAAAGCAGGTAAAGCTGTCTATGGCGACAATTGCGTTGCCTGTCACGGTACTGGCGCTAACGGTGTCTTTCCAGGCTCTGGCTATCCTAATCTCACTGACACGGATTGGCTCTATGGTGGCAAACTGGAAGATATCGTGGAAACGGTACGCGTTGGCATCCGCTCTGGGCATGATGACGAGCGCACCAACACCATGGCCGCCTATGGCGATGACGAAACGCTTAATGCCGAACAGATCAAAAATGTAGCCGGCTATGTTCTCTCCTTGTCTGGTCAATCCCTGGCAGGTACAGATTTGGCCAAAGGCAAACAAATCTATCTGGAAGAAGCGGCGTGCAATGCCTGTCATGGAGACGATGGTAAAGGGGTCGCTGAAATTCCAGGCGCTCCAAATCTGGCGGACAAAATTTGGCTATTTGGCGGTGGTGCAGAAAAAATCATTACCACCATCACCCATGGTCGCGCGGGCGAGATGCCTTCTTGGGATGCTCGATTGACCCCCGCCCAAATCAAGGCCGTTGCCGTCTATGTGCATAGTCGAGGTGGTGGTCAATAAGACGCAGATACCCCGATTGCAAGATCCTATCTATACGCGATATATAATGATATGTCGCGTATAGAACTTTTTAGGGAAGGGTCACAATATGAGCGATACCACTGCTTCGCAAACAGATTCCAAGAGTCTGTTTGCTGAACATGAGAAAATTCATCCGCTGAAAGTATCGGGCCTGTTCCGAAAAATAAAGTGGTTCTTTTTGATCAATATGCTTGCCGCATATTATATTGCTCCTTTCCTGCGCTGGGATCGCGGTGCTGATGCACCCAATCAGATGATCCTGTTCGACATTCCCAATCGCCGCTTTTACTTCGGTCCGGTCGAGATCTGGCCGCAAGAAGTCTATTATTTTACCGGCATTTTAATGGTCGCATCCCTTTTGTTATTTTTAACAACGGCGGTTGCAGGGCGCGTATGGTGCGGCTGGTGGTGTCCGCAAACCATCTGGACCGATATGTTCGTCGCCGTTGAACGCTGGATTGAAGGCGACCGCCGCGAACGCATTGCTCTTGATAAAGCACCTATGTCACTCGGTAAATTCACAAAAAGATTTATCAAACATTCCGCCTGGATGGTCATTGCTTGGTGGACAGGCGGCGTGCTTGTCCTCTATTTCGCGGACGCATATGAACTTGTCAGTGGCCTTACAAATGATGTTGCCATTTTCTTCACACATATTTTGACACTGCAAGTGCCTGGCGCTCCGGAACATCTAGGTGCCTGGATCTGGATCAGTATCTTTGCTGGCATCACCTATCTCATGGCTGGGATCGCTCGCGAACAGGTGTGCATTTACATGTGCCCCTGGCCTCGTATTCAAGCAGCATTAACCGATCCAGAAGCGCTCAACGTCACCTATCGCTATGATCGCGGCGAACCGCGAAATTCGGTCAAAAAATCTGTAAAACTTGCAGCAGCAGGGCAAGCTACAGGCGACTGTATCGAATGTAACCAGTGTGTCTGGGTGTGTCCAACGGGTACAGATATTCGTCTTGGGATGCAGCTATCATGTATTAATTGTGGGCTATGTATCGATGCCTGCGACAATATCATGACCAAGGTCGGACGCCCCAAGGGCCTAATTGCTTTTGATACAGATCTTAATATCGAACGGCGCATGAAAGGCGAGGAAAACAGTTTTAAGCCAGTACGCCCTCGTACCTTAGTTTACTTTTTTGCCATGCTCGCCTCAATCGTCATTATGGGCTGGTCTCTGGCCAACCGTACTGTTACCGGCATCAATGTCCTGCATGATCGCAATCCACTTTATGTGGAAGAAGGAGATGGCTCGGTCCGCAACGGCTTTACCATCCGCATGCTCAATATGGAACGCAAAATACGGCGCTTCACGCTAAATGTTTCTGGCGTACAAGGCGCTTTCATCTCCAAGGTTTCTGAAGGAGTGTTTGTCTTTAAGAAAACTGATAGTGGCTCCTTTATTATCGATATCGGCCCGGATACGACACGCGAACTTCGTGTTCAAGTCATCTTGCCCGCTAGCAACGCAATTCCAAAGTCAGAACCTTTGCTGTTTACAGCCAAAGACCTTGAAACAGGAGAGCGGCTCTCAAGAAGTGATTTTTTCAAAGGACCAGGAAAATAGGCTGATATTGCGCAAACTGGTGGCGATCTTGATCTTGACTATGAGGGGGAGATAATCTCTTCCCCTCCAGAACGAAATCAGAAAGATACCTCCCGCATTAGCAAGCTGTTTCAACCCAATGCCCATAATGTACAAGTAGGAACCAACAATGATCAAAGAGCTCACCGGCAAACATGTTCTCTTCCTCTTCGTGGCGTTCTTCGGGATAATATTCGTTGTCAACGCCCGCCTGATCTATCTCTCACAATCGAGCTGGACCGGTCTCGAAACCCATGATGCCTATCGCAAGGGTCTCAAATATAACCAACAATTATCCAGCTCAGAAGCCCAAAATACCCGCGGCTGGACAATGACATTGGTCAAGGAAACAGGAGCCAATGGCGAACTGTTGCTCACAGCAACTCCCAAAGACAAAGCGGGAGAACATCTGAGTGGTTTGGCCATGTCGGTGGAATTGAAACGCCCGACCCACGAAGGGATCGATAAGACATTCCCTCTCAAGGAAACTGGTCTGGGCGTTTACGCGGGACAGATAGATAAAATATCCCTTGGCAAATGGTATCTGTTTATCACGGCTGTCAAAGGCAGCGAGATTATCTATCGATCAAAAAATGAACTCTATCTGAAATGATTCCCTCGACGCAAAAACGCAATATTGCCGCGCAAAGACCGTCTACTGAAAAACAGCAATCGAGCAAACGCCGTCTTGACCTTGCTGTTGATGGCATCACCTGTCCCGCCTGCATGACGACCATTGAACAAGGCATAGGCAATATGCCGGGCATTGGCGAGGTTGTGCTTAATTACACAACGCATCGGCTGACCATCGAAGGACATGAAGGCGTTCCTAATCTCGAAGCCGTCATCGGCAAGCTTGATCAACTGGGCTATAAGGGGCGCCCCTACGAATTAAGCACAGCTGGCCTGGCGCAGGTACGGGCCGAAAAACATCTTTTACGCGCTATGGCCGTTGCTGGATTTGCCTCTGCCAATATCATGATGATGTCGGTTGCGGTCTGGTCGGGCAACAGCTCTGGCATCGAAAGCTCCACACGTGATCTGTTCCATTGGATATCGGCCATGATTGCGCTGCCTGCCGTCACCTATGCGGGGCAACCATTTTTTCTCAGCGCTTTTGCGGCCCTCAAAGGGCGTCATCTCAACATGGATGTACCCATCTCGCTGGCGGTCATCCTGGCGCTTGCCATGTCTCTCGCCCAGACCATTTCCCACCAGCCCGATACCTATTTTGATTCTGCGGTCATGTTGTTGTTCTTTTTGTTGATCGGCCGTTATCTTGATTTACGCGCCCGCAACCGTACAAGAGACCTTGGACAAAATCTTATGGCGTTGCAAAAGCCAACGGTCACGAGAATAGCCAATGACAACACAATGCAAGAATGTCCCGTATCCCTCATTCAACCTGGCGATCGCATCCTTGTACCTATGGGGGCGCGCATCGGCATTGATGGGGTCATTTCACAAGGATCGAGCGAACTTGATACCAGCTTGATCACTGGGGAAAGCACACCAAGCACAAAAATCGTTGGTGACAAGGTCTATGCGGGCACCCTTAATCTTGGCGCTCCCTTGCAAGTGATCGCGGATGCTGCGGGAGACAATACCCTGCTGGCGGAAATCAGCGCGCTCATGGACAAGGCCATGCAAAAACGCGGGAAATATGTGCGCCTAGCCGACAAGGCTGCGTCTCTTTATGCCCCCGTTGTACATCTTGTGGCTCTGCTTACGCTGATCGGCTGGCTGCTCTTGTCAAATGGTTGGCAACCCTCCCTGCTGGCCGCTATTGCCGTTTTGATCATTACTTGTCCTTGCGCGCTGGGCCTTGCGGTGCCGGTGGTTCAGGTAGTGGCGACAGGAGCTTTGTTTCGTCGCGGTATCCTAGTTAATGCGGGAGATGCGCTTGAGCGTCTTGCGCTAATCGATACCATTGTCTTTGACAAAACCGGCACCCTAACTGAACCAGATCCGGCCATTCTCAACTTAAAAGAGATTAGCAGTAATGATCTGCATGATGCCGCACGGCTTGCCCGCTCCAGTCATCATATTCTGGCCCGAGCCATCGCTCCTCATGCCAAACGCTCCGCGCTTATTCCTGACGTCAAGGAAATTGCTGGTAGCGGCGTCATGGGCCAGCTTGGCGGCCAACAATTGAGACTTGGATCGCAAGCGTTCTGCATGAATGACACCAGTGAGCAACAGCCCTCCCCCAACCCCAAAGAACAGCGATCCGAGCTATGGTTTCGCCGTAACAACGAGCCACCAATACGATTCCAATTTCATCAAGACCTCAAAGAAGACGCCGTTGAGACCATTCGTTCTTTACGCTCACTTGGCTTCAAGCTTGAGATCTTATCGGGAGATAATTCTGGTGCCGTTGCCAAAGCCGCGCAAACCCTTGGCATCGAGACTTTCAGATCGCAGGTCAAACCAAAAGACAAAATTGCTCATATAGAAAGCCTGCGTGCAGCTGGTGCCCATGTCATGATGATCGGCGATGGGCTCAATGATGCCGCTGCCCTGCAGGCCGCCAGTGTATCGGTTGCCCCAGCCAGCGCACTTGATATTACCCAAGGGGCGGCCGATATTGTCATCGTCGGCAATCAGCTAGGACCATTGCTCGCACTCATCACGATTGCCCGCAAGGCCCGCAAACTGATCGTGCAAAATTTCTACTTCGCCGCGCTCTACAATATTGTTGCCATTCCACTGGCCGTACTGGGCTATGTGACCCCTTTGCTTGCCGCCTTGTTCATGTCTGGTTCGTCCATCGTCGTTACGCTCAATGCGCTTCGCGCTCAACTGATACGAAAGGAACAATAATGGATTTCGTATATGTGCTTCTACCACTAGCACTTCTACTTGGATTTATTGGTCTTATGGCCTTTATGTGGACGTTGAAGTCGGGACAATATGACGATCTTGATGGCGCAGCCTGGCGCGCCATTATGGACGATGATCAAGAGCTCAACCCCAACTTCAAACAGCCGCCCAAAGACGAAAATAATCCACAGGCTCCTGTTGATAAACGCGATACTCAGGCTTGATCCCTGCCCGGCTATCAATTGCCTCTGGCGAAATTCTTATTTTCGTCTAATATAGGATCTATTGATAAGGCTCTACTCACCCTGTGTGAGGTGTTTCGATCGAGTAAGTCGTAGACATAATCTTGATCCTTAGCAATTATTTGGCTTTTAAGTGATTTCCGCAATTTCACTGACATCGCCGAATATTTCATGGAAGTGCACGCCATGAAAACCCAGTACCGCGTATCAGTATCAAATTGTTGTGTAAAATTGTAAGTCGCGTAAGTAATTGTAAGGGCTGTTTTGTGCGTACATTATTACGAACAGCCTGAGTAAACAGAGTGGTATTTGTACCCATCAGTACGTAACGTAAAACTGTTGTACTTATGTAGTCCGCGTATTTTAAGTGTAGTAGGTTGTGTTTGAAACGGTCTTTTAAGACTTGTTCAAGAGTTCGTATTGAATTGTTCATGTAGTGGCATATAAAATATAATACCCACCCGCGCATGATATCTAATAAAAAGGACAGGGAACCGCGAACCCCTGTCCTTTTTTATTTGCTCCATTTTTCTTTTCTACAAATCCAGACATGTAATGTTTAATACTGCAAAACTCTGCACGCTCTTATTTCTTTGATGATCTGGAAAAGTAAAAAAAACCCCGCCATAAAAGGCGGGGTTGTAAGTTGTGGTGCAAATGAATGCACCGGCTTGCGAGAGGAAGCTAGTCAAACAGAAAATTCTGCAGGATCGTCTGCCAGTAGAACCACATAAACCGCAAAGGGTTGATGATGATTGAGGCAGTATCCATTGGGAAACCAGCAACCAGGACCAATATAATCAGAAGATCAAGTGATCCGAAATGACTTATATCAATAGATCGCAATATTCGCAATCATTAATATTTGGATGTGACCTTTTGCGCATTCGGCGGCTTCCCTCTTCCAAAATAAGTCAGTTGGCCGATGATACATTACAAATGAGATATAATGGATTATTGAAGCCACCCTTACCCTATTCGCCATAATTGAAACAACAAAATTGCAAAAACTCTGAACATTATACTAAAAAACCGGAGCCCTGACCGAAATGCTTTCATATTACAAGATCTTTATCCATAGCTCGATGGTCGCTATATTGTTCTTTTCGCTGTCCGCGCCGCTCATGGCAGCGCCAAATCCCAAGCACAAAGCAATTACCAGCAATCAATCTGACCCAAGAACAGGCGAGCTCGAATATGAACGCTCGAAACGCTTACTATCGGCCATTGATGAGATATTAAAAGATGCCGCCACGATCCGTCAGGATGCCCGCAAGCTCCCCAGCAAACATGAGTTCTCTATTATCACCCCACCGTGGATCGAGACTAGAGAAGACCGCCAGATCAAGGTCAACAAGCTGCTGGATGCTGCTCTTGAAATTGTAACTGAGGTTCCTATTGTCGAACTACAAAAAAAGCTACGCGGCAACCGCAGCAATATCAAAAAAATGGAAGATCAAATCGCCCTCTTGCGCGAAAAACAGCTCGACGCCCCAACCGACGCGTTCCTCCCCGGCTACATCACCGGTACGGTTGCCTCAATTGATGAGAAAATCATCGATATCAAAGCCAGAATTGCCGGCAACAAAAAACAGATTCTCAAGATAAAAAAGGAAATTTCCAACGGGTTGAAGAAAAGTGGCGTGAAGATCAAGGAAGCTCAGCTGGATATATTGCTTGGCAGCGTGATCGGTGGAGATCTCGTTAAACTTGTGGCAGCCTTTGAAGCCGCGCGGGCCATTAATGATCGTCTCAGCTTTTTAATGGATAAAAACGGTGAAACCCTGAGCGCCGCCCGGCGTTATTTCGCCATGCACGCGTCTTTATTTGCTTTGCTCGTGCACGCACAAGAGCTGGTCCTTAACAAAATAGATACTGTCTATCTGCCTCGCCTTGGCGCCATTATCAAAGATATCCGGCAAGCCAGGGGCGAAACCCACCAACTGTTACGCGCTCGCAACCGCAACGATCAGCGCAAGATACTGCAGGCCAATCTCAAGTCGCAAACTTTTTCTGAAAAAGTCGCCAAGACTTATCGCAACTATCTTTTGACCCAGCGTGATCAAATGTCCAAAGCACGCCAGCGCACTCTCAAGGATCTGCGTATTGCCGACAATACTTATCTCACAGTCGAAGCCAGTTTTCAGCTACGTTCCTTGATCAAGGATGCCAGTACCAGTTTTGAAGCGATCCGCAAACTAGAAGCGCCTGGGTTTGATAAAGTCTTTCGTAACAAAAACTTGAAGCGAGAGTTTGAAAACCTGACGAGCAAGTTGACACCTACATCATAAATAAATGAAGGGTCCTGCCCTTTCGAACCCGCCAAAGGGCCAACCCTTTGCAAACCCAATTTATACAATATAGTGGGGTCTGGGGACTAGTCCCCAGTGCTGTCCGCAAGGACATTCAATTCTATTTTATACTAGATAGATTGCCGCGAGGCCAAGGAAGGCGAAAAAGCCAACAATATCTGTGACCGTCGTTACAAATACGCTGGAGGCCAGAGCTGGATCCACTTTGCGATATTCGAGAAGCAGAGGGATCAAAATGCCGGCAATCCCAGCGACAAACATATTGACGATCATGGCGGCGGCAAGTACGCCCGACAAACGACTATTGCCAAACCAGAAATAGGCCACCAGCGCCATGAGCACGGCGAACACCAACCCGTTCAACAAGCCTACAAGCGTTTCACGCGTGATCACGCGCCCTGCATTTGCCGCTCCCAAATCACGTGTTGCAAGGGCGCGAACCGTTACCGTCATGGTTTGCGTGCCCGCGTTCCCCCCCATTGATGCAACGATCGGCATCAAGACTGCCAGAGCCACCATCTGCTCAATGGTCGCATCGAACAGGCTGATAACATAAGAAGCGATGAGAGCGGTTATAAGGTTTATAAACAGCCACGAGAAGCGTCGTAGAGCCGTGCGCATGACCGTATCAGCAAGGGATTCATCCCCGACACCAGCCAGCAAAAATATATCTTCCTGCGCTTCCTCGGCCATAACCTCTACAATATCATCCACCGTCACAACTCCGACAAGGCGGTGATCATCATCGACCACGGGCGCAGCCAGTAAATTATAGCGCTCAAATTGACGCGCCAACTCTTCCTGGTCCATTTCCACATTGATCAAGTGCCGCTCATCATCCATCAATTTCTTAATCGGCGTATCAAGCGAAGTTCGCAGCAAATCATCAAGGCTAACCGTGCCCTTTAGATGTAGCGATGGTGTCGTGACAAAAATCTCGGAAAACTGATCCGGCAAGTTCGCTGTATCGCGCAAATGATCGATGGTTTGTTCAACCGTCCAGAATGTTGGAACATGCACAAATTTTTGGCGCATGAGCCGTCCGGCTGAATCGTCAGGATATAGTAACCCGCGGACAACGGCAGTGCGGACGTCATGGGGGACCTGATCGAGGATTTTCTGGCGCTCTCCGGCCTCCAGATCTTCCAAAAGATAAACGGCATCGTCGGTATCAAGTTCTTCAACGGCCTCGGCAATCTGCTGATTGGGCAATTGCTCCACCAGCTCATCGCGAACGGCTTCCTCAACCTCCACCAGCGTAGCGGGATTGAGCTGCGAACCAATAGCTTCAACAAATGCAAAGCGCTCATTTGCTGACAGATGCTCCAACAGATCCGCGAGATCACTGTCGTGCAGCCCTTCTGAAAGGACACGCACATTGTCGAAATTCTCGTCCTCAATCGCAGAACGCACGGATTTCACGAAAGAAGCTAATAAGGCTCCCTCCATGTCGCGAATATATATATCTTGCGTTTGATTAGACATATCTACCCCGTGCGAAAACCCAACCACCCCCAACTGTTTGTAAATCATGCGCGCACAAATGCAACTGGTGAATAGACAACATTGTTAAAAGCCCCATTGACCGCCACCTATAGGGGAAGCTGTGCTTCTGACACCCGTTCCCAAGATCCCTCTAGGACTCAGACCACCGCATTGCATTTCGTAGGGCGTCAATAGCGTAGCGTATTGCGCCACTTGAACTTTCAATCGGCGCAATACGCTGTCGCTATTGACGCCCTACAATCCTAGCATTCATCCTTGATAGCGAACTCAATATCTAGTGCGGCAAGCAAGCGAGCGAGCCGGACAAAAGAAAAACCGCCTCCCTTTAAAAAGAGAGGCGGTCTTTGATATTCTTGCTTGATCAGGTTCGATTAGAACTTGATGCGAGCGCCAGCCATGATCTGATTGACGTTACTTGTAGCAACATTATCATTATCCCAGCTGCGATAAGCGATATAGAGCTCGGTAGCTGCACTATCGAAGTGCTGTACTACACCCAGACCCCACATTGTGGTGTCCCAGTTCCCAGCTGCAAGAACTCCATTATCACCATCATAGTCATATTCGCCATATTCGGCGTAGATGCTGGTATTTCCCATGCCAGTAAAGTCACGGTTTACACCACCCTGGAGATGCCAGTATTGCTTGTCATAGATGTCAGCGGCATTACCTGCATTGTTGAAACCGCCGTCGTTTTCGGTACCAGCTGCAAAAGCAATGTTAAGGCCTGTTGGTGTATGCATCAACGAAGCTGAACCTGTGACATTCGAACCGTTAGTTCCATCATCATAGAAGGTATAACCAATGCCAGCCGCAATGCGGATAGGGCCAAATTCTCCGGCATAACGAAGAGCCATATCCCAGCCATCAGTGTCATAGTTAAGAGCACCAAAAGCAGTTGGGCCATTAAGATCAACCCAAGCTACGGAGTATGTGAACCCGCGCAGTGTTGGTGATACCCAAGCGATGGTCTCATGAACACCTTGCTCAAGATTGAAACCATTCAATGACGTAGCATTCCAAAGATTTGCCTCAGAAGTACCTGTTACACCGCGACCACCAAGAGAGATCTCGGCAACGCCATCGGTTGGAACATAAGCATGACCTATAACAAAAGTACCGAGTCTGGCATTTTTGAAGTAGATGAAGTTTTTGTCAGTCTTCAATGGTGAAACAAAACCAGGACCATGACTTGCGCCAGCTTGTGTAAGCGTGCCGCTGTTACGATCTTGTGTAACGCGAGCCCGCAGAACATAGCCAACGGTCCAAGTGCTTGTTAGAGCCGCGCTGCCAGCAAACTGGAAGCGTGATCCGGAAACACCATGGCCACTTGAATAAAATTCATCTTTGCCATTTTCGTCTTCAATCCAGCCGATGTCGCGAGCGACCCAACCTGAGATTGTCAATGAAACCTTACGATTTCCTTTGCGAGCTGTTGTTGCTTCAAGTTCTGCAACGCGCTCTTCGAGGTCTGCACAACAGTCACCGCCAAGATCGGCAGCTACTGCTGGTGTCAGAGCCATTCCGCCCATCAGAAAACCAGCTGCAGCTACGAGAGCCAACGGGCTGGATGTCTTCTTGAGTCCCCCAATAGTCATATTTTTTCTCCACTCATATCAATCGAGTTGTGATTCCGAGGGAGCAGTAAGCCTTACAAATGATCTGCTCGTTTATTGTAAAACCCTGAATTGCCTTATGTCGTATAAAGGGCATTACAAGGGTCGTCTAAAACCCTTGCCGCAAACATGCGAAACCAGGGCAACAACAAATCCCCAAGTGAAAAGCATCTGGTGCATAAAGCGATGCTATCAACTACTAGGGGATACAATTTACAGGAACTGTACTGGATACTTGAGGATCGAATGATCCTAACTGATCGACCATACTTGGTCTGTACAAAAGACCGAGCTGGTCTCTAGAGAAGCAACTTTGAGTAAGTGAATTTCAGTGCATCACCGACTCGTTGTTGTTGAAGCCCATTGTTAGTGAAGCTTGGGGGGGGACGCAACCACCGTGACACGATTTTGCCTGATTCACGATATTTGCGTTGTAAAAACGCCACATCCACCCTCACAGCGCCCTAAACATAGGCTTTTCTTCCAAACAGTTCCTGAATACGCAGTACATGATTGATACCCAAAATAGGCGAACTGTGTATAAAAAGGATGAACAGCATTAACTTTTTTCCTTATTTTCGGTGCATTAGCCGATTCTTACAGTGAGCAGGTCGGGTGATGATTGGGTCCGATTCCCCTTGTTTTCCCCTGGGCGAGCAATATTGCCAGTTCGTAAACCCATTATAGCCTGCGATTATTAGCTCCCTCATCTTCCGATGGCGCAATCACTGTGGCTTGTTGCCGAACGCCAGCATGATTGTGCCGGCCATGAACGCAATAGACACTTGGCTGCTCGTCGCTACCCACCTTGACTGCACAAAACTGGGCAAGCTGTTTGCACACAAAAAAAATGCCCTGCTCAATCGAGCAGGGCATTCTTTATTCTTATATAGTATCAGGTTCGATTAGAACTTGATGCGCATACCAGCAAGGATCTGCTGAACATCGCCATCTACGATATTATCATCTTCCCAGTTACGATACGCAACATACAATTCTGTTGATGCTGAGTTGAAGTTCTGAACGATACCCAGACCCCACATGACAGTATCACCTGTGCTAACTGCATTACCATCGTCATAATCACCATACTCACCATAGAGGCTTGTATTTCCAACGCCGAAGAAGTTCTGGCTGATGCCACCTTCTACATGCCAGAACTGACGATCACTGGTGTCAGCGGCGAGCGTGTTAACACCACCGTCAAGCTCAGTACCAGCAGCAAATGCGACGTTCAAACCGGTTGGCGTATGCATCAAGGTGACTGAACCCATGACATTTGAACCATCTACAGCAAAGCCGCCTGAATTGGTAGAATCATCGGTGGTTGTATAACCGATACCTGCAGCGATACGGATTGGACCAAATTCTCCAGCGTAGCGAAGAGCCATATCCCACAAATCGACGCCTGAGTCATCTGTCGCAATGTCATTTTGGTCAACCCATGCAACGGCGACGGTAAAGCCAGCGATTGTTGGTGAGACATAGGAGATCAGGTTTTGAGCACTGCCCTGCTGAAGGTCATAGGAATTAATGCCAGCAACACCGTTCCAGCCATTACGACCAGCTGCATCGCCAGTGATGCCGCGACCGGCGAGAGAGATGTTAGCAACTCCATCGGTTGGAGCATATGTGAAACCAGTTGTGAGAGTACCCAGTTGAGCATGTCTCAAAAAGACAAAGTTTTGATCAACATTTGTGGTTCTGGCAGTGTTAACTTGGCCAGCTGCTCCAATAGAACCTGTAAGACCACCTGCTGCACGGAGGCGCAGACGATATCCAGCTGTCCAGTTTGCAGACATTTTGGCGCTACCTGTGAACCAAACGCGAGATCTGGAGGGTCCATGACCGGCTGCATAGAATTCGTCACGGCCTGAGCCATCTTCGATCCAACCAATGTCACGAGCGACCCAACCTGAAATTGTTAGTGAAACTCTGCGATTTCCCTTGCGAGCAGTTGTCGCTTCAAGGTCAGCTACGCGCTCTTCGAGATCCGCACAGCAATCACCGCCCAAATCAGCAGCCATAGCTGGTGTAAGAGCCAAACCGCCGATAAACATACCTGCAGCGGCTACGATGGCCAGGCTGCTTGTTGACTTTAAAAGTCCCCCAATCATACTACTTCTCCACTTAACTTTAATTTTACGCTACGTTGACTGCATTACCCGAACTGACAAAACAACAACATAACTTTTTTAGTTACACAACCAGGCTGAGATACTAACAATCCCGTAGAGCCTGAACTTAGATGGGTTTCACCCCACAAACGAACTCTGAACCTTTTGATCCAAGAACCCGCCCCCTAATTGATTATGGGGCAAACCTTGATGACCTAAACTTGGCCCTTCCTGTTTGTTCCATTTCAGGATTAGACTATTGGCTCATAGCTGTAAACATTGATTAACGGTTCATTAAGGAAATGTGGCAAGGTTGTGTCATTTGTGCCACGAAGGGGTTTCGAGAATGTGTCCCTGCCCTCCTTTGCGCGCCTGCCTCGTGACACCGAACAACAAACAGCGCGCTGGCAAACATCTACCGCGCCGCCCGTGGTCCCTAAATCGTCAGTGCGTCGCTGCAGATCCTTATCTTGTCCAGGTCGCATTTGGCGGCGGGAAGAAACACACTCTATATAGACATGTCAAACAAGCCCTATATATAGAGTGAGAAAAAAAACTAGCTAATGAGCATAAAATTGAACACCATATCCAAGTTTGCCGATCTGAAAACAACGAGATCAACATGGCGGCACAATAATCAGACGATTGCCCTGGTCCCGACAATGGGTGCCCTGCACGAAGGTCATTTGTCGCTGGTCAAGCTGGCGCACACCGTTGCCAGCAAAGTCATCGTCTCCATATTTGTTAATCCAAAGCAGTTTGGGCAAGGTGAGGATCTCGATGAGTATCCTCGCGACCTCAACAGTGATCTTGGCAAGCTTGAAGAAATCGGGGTCGACCTCGTCTACGCACCTGACGCTGACCAGATTTATCCCCATGGGTTTTCAACAGTCATTTCGGTAACTGGTATTTCTGAGGGGCTTTGCGGCGCTTCACGTCCCCATTTTTTTGGAGGCGTCGCAACGGTGGTGACGAAATTATTACTGCATTGCACTCCCGACATCGCGATATTTGGCGAAAAGGATTACCAGCAATTGCTGGTAATCAGACGCCTTGTGACCGATCTTGACCTGCCTGTTGACGTGATGGGGGGCCCCATCGTGCGCGAATCCGATGGGCTGGCACTCTCATCACGCAATATTTATTTGTCGAAACAAGACCGACAAACAGCTCCCATGCTTCATAAAGCACTGATGAGCACCCGTGCACAGCTCCTCAAGGGGGTCTCCATGCACCAAGTGGCATCACAAACAACCGATCAGCTGATCAAAGCGGGTTTCAAACTCGACTATTTCGAGCTGCGCGACGCCAACACGCTGGCACCAATGGACCAATATGGCGGTCAGCCGGCGCGACTATTGATCGCGACCACGCTTGGGCGCACAAGGCTTATCGACAATATCGCCGTTATAGGGTAGAGCCTGATCTCAATGCGGGGGTAACCCCGTTCTTACTCTTATATATACACTGATTAGAACCGGGGACAGATATGCCAGCATCGGCACTTATGAATGTCATGACCAAGGCCGCACGCAAAGCCGGACGCGCCCTTTCGCGCGATTTTGGAGAAGTCGAGCATTTGCAGGTGGCCACCAAGGGACCCGCCGATTTCGTTTCGCGCGCCGACCACCGGGCCGAAAAAATCATCTATGAGGAACTGGCGCACGCCCGTCCCCATTATAATTTTTTGATGGAAGAGCGCGGAATTGTTGAGGGAAGCGATAAAACCCATCGATGGATCGTCGATCCGCTGGACGGCACCACCAATTATTTGCACGGCATCCCTCAATTTGCCATATCGATCGCTCTCGAGCGCGACGGCAAACTGGTGGCTGGATTGATCTATAATCCTGTCATGGATGAAATGTTCACTGCTGAAAAAGGTTCAGGAGCCTTTTTAAACGACCGCCGCATCCGGGTCGCTGGACGCGAGAAGCTTGAAGACTGTGTAGTTGTGACCGGCGTGCCGCATCGTGGAAAGTCCGGTAAAGAGGTATTTATTCAAGAATGCCGGGACGTTATGCAAACAGTTGTTGGCATCAGGCGCACCGGATCTGCAGCGATTGATCTCGCCTGGGTGGCCGCTGGCCGCTTTGATGGATATTGGGAGCGCGGTATTCAGGCCTGGGATATGGCTGCCGGAATTGTGCTGGTACGCGAAGCAGGCGGGATGGTCTCTGATGCCGAAGGTGGACATGATATGCTCCTGAAGGGAAGCATTGTTGCAGGCACGGCCCCCATTCAGAGCGAGCTGCAAAAAACCATCTCTCCAAATTCCTAAGTCATTAGCTCTGGCAAAAGCCGTGATATTGCAATAGATTTGCATTTATCCTGCCACAATATCTGTATATTGTAGATCAGGCTGGCAAAACGGGATCAAACTAAATCGTTAGATCCTTACAAATAAAATCCTTTGGGGGGATGTGCGAAAAGATGGTTGAAATGCACTATCAGAATTCACTGACAAAACCGTCTGTTTTTCTGCGTTGGATGTTCTTGTTCCTGATGGCCTGCGGTTTTCTTGGGCTTTTGCTTTATTCGCAAATATTTCGCGCCTTCATGGCCAATCCGGGCCTCAATGGCCTGATTGCCGGTGTTTTGCTGTTTGGCACCATCTATTCCTTTCGCCAAATCATCCAGCTATATCCAGAAATTAACTGGGTCAATCATTTTCGCCTGTCTGACATCACCCAATCTCAAAGAAAACCACCGGTCCTTCTCTCGCCCATGGTCAAGCTGCTCGGGGATCGCCCCGGCGCGATCGCCCTTTCGACCGGTTCCATGCGCTCTATTCTTGATTCCGTTGGTTCTCGCCTCGATGAAACGCGCGACACCTCTCGCTATTTGATTGGCCTACTGGTGTTTCTAGGACTGCTTGGGACTTTTTGGGGATTGCTGGAAACTATTAATTCTGTTGGTAAGACCATCGGGTCGCTGCCAACTGGTGGTGACAATCTAAGCGGACTGGAAGACCTGATCTCGGGTCTAAAAGCCCCGTTGTCTGGAATGGGAACGGCCTTTAGTTCTTCCTTGTTCGGCCTGGCAGGCTCCTTGATACTTGGTTTCCTTGACCTTCAGGCCTCTCACGCACAAAATCGTTTTTACAATGAGCTCGAAGACTGGCTGGCCTCTATTACCACACTTGGAGAGGCGGACGGCTCTTCTGGTTCTGAGTCCTCGCAAATTGGCTATGCCGTTCAAGAGCTACAGCGCAGCATCGCCTTGCTCACCCAAAATCTGCAACAAAGTGGTGGTGGTGGCAGTGGCCGAGGTCCAGATGGGGGAGTTCGAGAGCTCGCTAGTGGCATTGACGGGCTTGTCAAACAAATGCGCGCCGAACAGCAAGTGGTCCGCGAATGGATGGACGAACAGGCCAATCAACAATCAGATATTTCCTCAGCCCTCAAAACCATCAGCGGCAAACCGCCAGGACCTTTCCGGAGATAGATCATGGCTTCCTACTCACGATCAAACCGCCGATCAAACAGTAGCGCTGATTATTGGCCTGGCTTCGTTGATGCCATGGCCACCTTGCTATTGGTTATGACATTTTTACTATCCGTTTTCATGCTGACCAACTTCTTCGTTTCGCAAGAAGTTAGCGGCAAGGACACCGCCCTGCAACGGCTGACCCGTCAAATCACCGAGCTCACCGAACTCTTGTCGCTGGAACAAACAAAAAAGCAAAAACTCGAAGGCAGTATCGCCTCTCTCTCGGCGTCATTGGCGACCTCGGATGGAGAAAAATCCCGCTTACAAGGCCTCATTGGCCTTGAAAGCAATAAATCCAAAACAGCCAATGCAAAAATTTCTGGACTATCTGGCTCGCTGGAAGATCAAAAGAAGATCAGCACCGGCGCCCTTGCAAAAGTCGAGTTGCTCAATCACCAAATGGCCGCTCTGCGACGCCAATTAGCTGCGATTAATGCCTCTCTTGATGCGGCACAGGCGCGCGAAAACAAAAATAAAACCAGAATCGCCGACCTTGGCAAACGGCTTAATATCGCGCTAGCCCGTAAAGTTCAGGAATTGTCACGCTATCGCTCTGAATTTTTTGGACGTTTGCGGCAGGTGCTGGGAGATCGCGATGATATACGCGTTGTCGGTGATCGATTCGTGTTCCAATCGGAAGTGTTGTTTTCAGCCGGTTCCGCAGAACTTAATCCATTAGCCGCCATTCAGCTCAATCAATTTGCACAGGCGCTGGTCTCGCTAGAAGGCGAGATCCCCGAGGAAATCAACTGGATATTGCGGGTTGATGGACATACCGATGCGACGCCAATTCAAACCCCACAATTCCCAAGCAACTGGGAACTTTCATCGGCAAGAGCGCTCTCGGTTGTGCGCTATTTTACTTCACAAGGGGTCAAGCCATCAAGATTGATGGCCGCTGGATTCGCAGAATTTAGGCCCCTTGCATTAGGGGATGATCCAGAAATACATCGCCGCAACCGTCGTATTGAGCTCAAATTGACCAATCAGTAGAAGCTATGATTATTCGCTCAGTAATTGATCAATCAACTGTTCGGAGGCAGCGACATCAAATGAGCCAAAACGCTGAAAGCGGATACGGCCCAGCTTGTCGATGATGGCCATCTCTGGCGTCCCCTTGGTATTGAACTTGCGCATGGTGAGGGGGACATAATGACCTTTTTGCTGTTGATCAACACCAACAGGATGCTCAATCCCCTTCTCTTTTAGATATTTTTTGAGGCGTGCCGGGTTTTGGTAGTTGTGGCCTTCAAAAACCGTATGGATGCTCACAAACTGTATTTTCCCCGCTTTCGCCTGATCAGCATATTTTTGTTCCCACTTGTGCATCAACGGGATCGAGAAACTATTGCAGCCTGGGCACCATAGCTGAAAGAAATCTATCACAACGACCTTGCCCTTCAGCTCTGACAGCTTGAATCCCTTGGAGTTGAACCATTGTGATATTTCCCATTCGGGAGCTGGCTGAGACATACCGGCAGGCAAGTTTTTGGCGATTGCTGGCGCTGGTACTGATAGCCCAAGAATGAGAGAGAGGAGCACAGTTCGGCCAAATATAATCATATTAATTAGTCACCTCGGGTTGAAATAATGCACCAGCATAACTTTCAACCACGATATATGACCAATAAACATCTCGTGACCCATTGTCGGACCGGCTTTTTTACATCCGATTTCTATTCAGAATCAAGATTTACTGCTGTCCCTGCAAGAAGCCCACCATCAATGGTAAGCTCTGCGCCGGTCATATAGGCGGCCTCGTCAGAGGCGAGCAAAACAGCTAAAGCTGCAACTTCTTCGGGGGTGCCAAATCTGTTTAAGGGCGTATCTTTAACAAAAGCTGCCATACGTCGCACGCGGTCCTCGCCATTACCAAGCATTAGCTCCCACATAGGTGTGAGAATTGCGCCAGGATGAAGCGAGTTGCAACGAATATTCAGATTTTCTTTGGCACAATAAAGAGCAACCGTTTTTGTATGGTTGCGAATAGCGGCCTTGGAAGAGGCATAAGCCGCTGCAGCCGGAATACCAACCATTCCAGAACGCGAAGAGATATTAATAATGGAGCCGCTAGCCGCATTTCGCATCGCACCAATCGCATACCGACATCCCATAAATGTCCCGTCCAGATTGACCTCATGAACGCGGCGCCAATCTTTCAGTGTTGCCTTTTCAGGATCATGGCAAACCGCTCCATCTTCAAAGCCTGTGATACCCGCATTATTCACCAGCACATCTATCTGAGGGTATTGTTTGGCTATTTGAAGCCAGTCGCCTTCAACAGAAACATCTAGCGAAGCATACTGACAACCAAGTTCTGTCGCGACTTTGTGAGCTGCTGCCTCATCTTTATCAGTGACAACAACCCGCGCGCCCTCGTTCACGAAGGCAGTTGCAATTGCTTCCCCGATACCGCGCCCTGCACCTGTCACGATACACAGCTTGTTTTGCAGTTTTTCCATGAGCTGGATTCTCCTTATTCTGCAGGAGCCCCAGCAAATTGAAGGTCAGCCAATTCTTTATACAGGCCGCCGCGATCAATGAGGGTCGAGTGTGTGCCCTCTTGGCTGACACGTCCCTTATCAATAACAAGAATACGGTCGGCATCTTGCACCGTTGACAAGCGATGGGCGATGATCAGCGTCGTACGACCTTCTTTCAAGGCGTCAAGTGCCGTCTGCACTTCTCGCTCACTTGCCGTATCAAGAGCACTGGTTGCTTCATCCAACAAAAGAATGGGGGCATCGCGCAAGACAGCCCGCGCGATGGCAATGCGCTGACGCTGCCCTCCCGACAAAGTCGCCCCGTGTTCGCCAAGCGGGGTGTCATAACCACGATCAAGCTCAGAGATAAAGCCATGAGCATAGGCAGCTTTGGCGGCTTTAACGATATCTTCTCGTGTCGCGCCATCAGTGCCATAGGCGATATTGGCAGCGACCGTATCGGCAAACAGGGCAATATCCTGGGGAACCAACGCCATGCGATTGCGCAAATCGCTGAGTTTGACATCACTGACGCCCAGACCATCGATTGAGATTGAGCCTTTATCGGCATCATAAAAGCGCAAGATCAGATTGAACACGGTGCTTTTGCCAGAACCAGAGGCCCCCACAACAGCAACGGTCTCGCCAGGTTTCACCTCGAACGAAACCCCCTCAAGTGCCGGTGTGTCAGGGCGCGAGGGGTAAGAAAACTGTACATTCTTAAACGAAATATGCCCGATTTTCTCTTTGCCATAATGTGCCGGATTTTGCGGGTCTTTCACATCTGAATTGGTTTTCAACAGCTCGGCCAAGCGCTCCGCAGCCCCTGCTGTTTCTTGCACTTCTCCCCAAACCTCGCTCAAACCACCGAGTGAACCTGCTGCAATCGCGGCGTAAAGTACAAACTGACCAAGCGTACCGCCGCTCATATTGCCCGACAGAACATCTTGAGCCCCATACCACAAGATGCCGATAATACTGGCAAACACCAGAAAAATAGCGATAGCGGTCAGTCCGGCGCGCGCTTTCATGCGCACTCTGGCAGCCTCAAAACTTTTATCAACCGCCACAGAGAAGCGCTTTGTCACCGAGCGCTCAAAACTGTTGGCCTGCATGGTGCGTATGGATGACAGATTTTCAGCGGCAACCGAGGATGAGATCGCCAAACTATCTTGAGCATTGCGCGATAACTTGCGTACCGAGCGCCCAAGCCCAACAAGGGGAACCACGATCAACGGGATCGCCAGCACCACGAGCGCCGCCAGTTTGGGACTTGTCACAAACATCATGAAAATGGCGCCGATGGTCATGATAAGATTACGCAGAGCCTGCGAGGCTGAACTACCCACGGCACTCTTGATCTGGGTGGTATCAGCGGTCAGGCGAGACATCACCTCCCCTGAATGGGTGACATCATAAAAGGCGGGACTAAGGGTCGCCAAACGCTTAAAAACATCCGTGCGAAGATCTGCAACGATTCGCTCTCCCAGCCAGCTGACAAAATAAAAGCGCACCGCACTTGCCAATGCCAGAACCAGCCCGACAGCAAACATGGCGATGAAATAGGAATTGATGGTTTGAGAATTGGAGGCGGAAAATCCAGCATCGATCATGCGCCGCACCCCGATAGGCACGGTTAATGTCGCCAAAGCTGCAACAACAAGCGCCACCAGCGCGCCGATGACCATTGTTCTATGGCGCAACAAATACGGTTTTAAAGATTTGAGGGGGCCGATTGAGCGGTTTTTCCCACCTTTTTTATTCGCTGTTTTGCCAGCACGATTCCGGGCTTTGCGCGCCACTCTATATCCTCACATCTGTCTATTAAATAATGTTACATGCCGTAACAAAGAGAGAAGTTAGCACTATTTTGTAGGAATTCAAATCAGTTGCTGCATTGATCACCATCAATGCCATAAACCGCCCCCAAAAGCATCAATTGGAAGGCTGGACACACCAAATCAATGCTGCCATAGTCACGCAAAGCTGTGAGCGAGCCAGAACCTCGCGCAAAATCGACAAGGATTGGCACATATGGGACTGTTCAACGAAATGTTTACCTGGTGGAATGGTAATACGTGGGGCACCCGCTTTTTCACGTTTCGCAAAGGTAAACTGGTTGGCGAAGACGAGTTTGGTAATCGTTACTATATCCAGCGTAAAGGTGTCGGTCCCCTTGGTATCCCGCGCCGTTGGGTCACCTTCAATGGTCTGGCTGAAGCCTCGACTGTACCAGCTGACTGGCATGGCTGGCTACATTATACCGTTGACCAGCTACCAAACAAAGAGCCCTACCAACCTCGGCACTGGCAAAAACGCCATTCTCCGAACTATACTGGAACGCGCAAGGCTTACCGTCCTCAAGGCTCGCTGCTCGCAGGCACCACCTCAGCTGACGCACCGCAAACTTATGAACCTTGGCGACCTGAATAAGATGTGCGTAAAACTGATTAAAGGACAGATATCAATCCGTTCATCACTTGTGCCATAAGCCTTTGCGTTAGCAGTAAAAAACTGTTAGAAACAGCGTCAGTATTTTCAACGGGGATTTTTAATGATTAAATCATTAAACCCTCATTTCCTAGAATCCAGCAGAACCGATCCATAATCCCATGAGCAAACAGATTTTTGTCCTCAATGGCCCCAATCTTAACCTCCTGGGCACCCGGGAGCCTGAAATCTATGGGAACTTGAAACTTGAGGATATTGAAATTAACCTGAAGGAACTTGCCAAGGGTCTTGGGGTTAATGTGGACTTTCGCCAAAGCAATCACGAAGGTGAACTTGTAGACTGGGTTCATGAGGCAGGAGAAAAAAAGGCGGCGATTATTCTAAATGCCGGCGCCTACACCCATACCTCTGTGGCCTTGATGGATGCTTTAATGGCGGTGGAAAGCGATTGCATCGAGGTTCATCTATCGAATATTTTTAAACGCGAAGATTTTCGCCACCACTCATATATCTCCAAAGCATCGCTTGGAATTATCAGTGGACTTGGCGCAAAAGGGTATGAGTTGGCATTGCTGGCCCTAAATGACAGCAGCACTTAAAACGACCAGGCACACGAACGGGAGCATGAAGCAAGGCATGGCAAAAACGAGCACATCCAAATCCGGCAAGAGCCTTGATCACGAACTTATTCGTGAACTGGCCGAGCTACTGACCGAGACGGGCCTTAGCGAGATCGAGATCGAACAACCCGATCTTCGCATCCGCGTTGCCCGTAACGCCGCGCCTACCGGTATGATGCAACCAGCGATCAGTGTAGCACCTGTCGTAGGCGGCGCACCGGCAAATATCATGCCTGTCGAAGAAGCCGCCCATCCAGGCGCCGTGCCCTCCCCAATGGTCGGAACGGTCTATCTGTCTCCAGAACCTGGAGCTGATCCATTTATCAAAGTTGGCCAACAGGTGTCTGAAGGTCAGACTTTGATGATTGTCGAGGCCATGAAAACCATGAACCACATTCCAGCGCCGCGCAGTGGTAAAATCACCAGCATCTTGATTGAAGATCAACAACCGGTTGAATTCGGCGAGCCACTTTTGATTATCGAGTAAGCTCCAACCGGCCAGCTCTCTGGTCATTTGCCCACGCACCCAAAGAGAGTAACCAAGGAAACTTCATGTTTGACAAGGTACTAATTGCTAATCGCGGCGAAATCGCCCTTCGCATTCTACGCGCCTGCAAAGAGCTTGGCATTGCAACGGTTGCCGTTCACTCTACGGCCGATGCCGATGCCATGCATGTAAAGCTCGCAGATGAGAGTGTTTGCATCGGCCCTCCAGCTGCCAGCGAAAGCTATCTGAAAATCCCAGCTTTACTAGCCGCTTGCGAAATATCTGGCGCCGATGCCCTGCATCCTGGCTACGGGTTTCTATCTGAAAATGCTCGGTTCGCCGATATTTTGGATGAGCACGGCATCACATTTATTGGCCCAAGCGCCGAACATATCCGTCTCATGGGAGACAAAATCGAAGCCAAAAGAACGGCCAAGCGACTTGGCATTCCGGTTGTACCCGGCTCTGAAGGCGGTGTGACAACTGATAAGCAGGCCAAGAAAGTCGCCAAGCAAATTGGCTATCCGGTGATCATTAAAGCCTCGGCTGGCGGCGGAGGCCGCGGTATGAAAGTGGCCACATCTGAAGATCAGCTTTCCATGTCTTTGGCAACTGCAAGGGCCGAATCAAAGGCGGCCTTTGGCGATGACACCATGTATCTGGAAAAATATCTTGGCACCCCCCGTCATATCGAGGTGCAGGTGATTGGCGACGGCAAAGGCAATGCCATTCATCTTGGCGAACGCGACTGCTCGCTACAGCGGCGCCATCAAAAAGTCTGGGAAGAAGCCCCCTCTCCGGCTCTCAATAATGAACAACGCGAAGAAATCGGCATGATCGTTGCCAATGCAATCGCCGAGCTGAAATATGAAGGCGTCGGCACCATTGAGTTTCTCTATGAAAATGGCGAGTTCTACTTTATCGAAATGAACACGCGGTTGCAGGTCGAGCATCCCGTCACAGAGATGATAACCGGCGTTGATATTGTTATCGAGCAAATCCGCATCGCCTCTGGTGCCCCATTGAGCCTCTCGCAAGAAGATGTACGTCTGAGCGGTCACTCGATTGAGTGCCGGATCACGGCTGGAAACCCCTCTACCTTTATGCCCTCTCCTGGAACAATCTCCTATTTCCATCCTCCTGGCGGTCTTGGAGTGCGTGTCGATTCTGGCGTTTATGCCGGATATACCATCCCAGCTTATTACGATAGTCTGATCGGCAAACTGATTGTACATGGTAAAAACCGCAATGAATGTATGATGAGGCTGAAACGCTCTTTGGGCGAGTTTGTCATTGATGGCATCGAGACAACCATTCCCCTGTTCTCGGCCCTCATTAACGAGCAAGATATCATCAATGGCTTGTATGATATTCATTGGCTGGAAAAATACCTCGAAAAGCCCTAGTCTGAAGATCTTCGCAACAGTAACAATCGACCGGTCAGGGAGTTTCCAATCTATACCTGTGCTGAAATCGGCGAATTGACAACCGATATTCTCCTCGACGCCTACTCCAACGGCTCTTTTCCTATGGGAGAGGATGCTGAAGATGAGACGCTGTTCTGGATCGAGCCAACAGAGCGCGGGATCATTCCACTTGACGGTTTCCACCTCTCCAAAAGTCTCAAACGGCTCATTCTAAAAGAAAATTTTGAGATCCGCATTAATAGTGATTTTGAAGGTGTGATTGAAGGCTGCGGCTCAATGAAAGCCGGGCGCATCAGTACATGGATCAATAAGCCCATTCGCAAACTATATGGAGAGCTTTTTGCGCAAGGCCATTGCCATACGGTTGAAACCTGGAGGGATGACAAGCTCGTTGGTGGGCTTTATGGCGTTCACATTGGCGGTGCTTTTTTTGGCGAGAGTATGTTCTCATTTGAGCGAGATGCCAGCAAGGTTGCCTTGGCAAATCTTGTTGCACGCCTCAATCATTGTGGGTTTTCGCTTCTGGACACCCAGTTTTTGACCGATCATCTGCGCAGTCTTGGCGGCATAGAAATCGAACAGCAAGACTATCGCAAAAAACTGTACGCGGCCCTCGATAAGCCAGCAGATTTTCTGCGTAAACCAATATCGCTGTCAGCTCACAAGGTTTTGCAACTTGTCAGCCAGACATCAAACACGGGATGCTCAACACCGTGAATACCCGGGCTTTCGGCAAACATCCAACCCATAAACAAAGGTGCTTTAGTCTGGTCCAACTGGATCTCTTGCACTTCGACGAAGGCCGTTGTGTGCGGTGTTTCCGTTGGAGGGCGTGTATGACAGGCTCTTGGCGTGATTAATAATGCGCCAAACTCTACAGTGGTATTGAGCGGCACTTCCAAATGAGAGATCCGCGCAGAAACTTTGTCGAGAGCGGCAAAAACCGCGACATTATTAATGATCTTTTCGGCAGACACCTGCGTAAATGTCAGCCCGATTCCAGTCAGTAATAACCAGCCAATCACCATAACGCGCCAAAAGTTTTTCACTGGAATTCTCATCAACAAACCTTATCATTTTAACTCAAGCGGCAGAACACGCTGGTTCCGCCGTTCAATATTTTGAGATTCCCAAAAGGATTTTTAACAAATTTTACAGCCATTCTTACGAATATCTGACGCGTGGCGTTTCATCACCTGACTAAGATTTGGTGGGACGCCGCCAATGAATTTGTCACCGACATAATAAGCTGGCGTGCCACTAATCCCAAGACGATTGGCCAGATCTTTTGTTTCAGCGATAGACTGGGCCACTTCAGGGCTTTCCATGTCTTTTCTCAAGCGAGCAATATCAAGGCCGACCTTCTCGGCAATCGTAAACACGGAATTATCCGTCACCCGCCCCTCAGATTCGAGCAAAGCCTTATGATACACGTAATATTTGCCTTGCTTCTTGGACGCCAAAGCCGCGCGCGCGGCTGTCAAAGAGGCATTGCCAAAAATTGGAAATTCCTTGAAGACCACTCGCAGTTTTTTATCCTGCGCCATGACTTTCTCAAGAGTTTTGAAGCCCTTGCGGCAATAGGGGCAATTATAATCAAAGAACTCGACCACGGTGACATCGCCCTTGGGATTGCCAGCGACCGGATCAAATCTTGAACGGAACAAAGTATCGGCATTGTCAGTGAGAGCTGACACTTTCCGTTCTTCTTCTTGCGCTTTTTCTTTTTGTTGTAGTGCCAGAATGGCTTCTTGAATAATTTCGGGTCTCGAAACCAATGTCTTGCGGACGATCCTTGCAATGACTTCTTCCTGCTCGCTGGAAAAGCCTTTCTGGGGCGCTATTTTATCAGCAACCACTTTGGCAACCTTTTCCATCTTGGACCCAGCATCAGCTTCAGCCTTGGTCTGCTGCGCGCTTTGCTCTTCGGCACAAGAGGCCAGCAACACGCCAGTCAGGCCAATCGCCAGATATCTCGTCAACAATCTCATACCCATATTCCTTCACTCCTCGTCATGTTCAAAGCAACGATTTCTAACACGTGCCCCAATAAATTTAATTATATTCTATATATATTCTATGCAGCCGACTGCAAGTCAAACCGGCAAAATAACCACGCCGCGTTTATCGCTTAGGTCGTTGGAATTTCAGAATATCATCTGCGATCAACCACTGGGCACTGCCATTTTTCAGTTTCTTTTTTGCCCTCTTGGCCTGCTGTTTCGCAAGCTTTAGCCGTCCCTCATAAAAATAGGCTTGCGCAGAAGCGACTTCCGCCCTCGATATTTTCTTTTTTCTGGCGTAAGCGTTCGCTAATTGCCGGTAACCAAGCGCGTATTTATCTTCTCGTCCCAATCCCTTGCGAAGATGACGGATCGCCTCATCTATCAGCAAATCATCGCTGCTTGCCAACAATGCCTGTGCCAGCAGGACACGGATCAAAGGCGCACCTGGCGCGAGACTAACAGCTTTGCGCAAAGGTCTAATCGCGGTTGTCGGCCGGCCACCCTCGAATAAAAACTGTCCCTTGATCTCATAAAAAAAGGGATTATCTGGATGCTCCGATATCAACGCATTAATTTTAGGCAAAAATGACTTCAGGCCCGCACTTCGATAGGAGGCAATCGCTCTCGCATATCGCGCAGGCAAGCTCGTATTGCGCCTATTATACAGATTGAACACGGTAGCTGGATTGTCAAGAAAACCAATAAGTTTGGCCTTCACCATTTCGTGACGTCTTTGCAATGAAGGGCGATCGAGCACCTTAAAGTAAGGACTTCGGCGGGCGATATCTCGTAGTTGCGCAAGGCGCTGGCGCGGCATCGGATGACTTTGCAGGTAAGGGTCAACCTGTCGCAAGGACGCCAGTCCCTGATCGGCAAAGAATTCAAATGTTTTCAACATGCCCTTGGCAGATTGATGCGTGCCGTTCAAAAACGTCACAGCTGCGCGGTCAGCAGAACTTTCTTCGATCCGGCGATAAGCTAGAATATTCTTCTTGATGAGTGTGTTTCCACCCATCAAAGCGGCTCCGCCTGCCTGTCCAAACTCACTCCCGGCAGCAGCTCCCCCGACCATCGCGGCAATACTCAATATTTGCAGCATCAAGCTGGCGGACTGGGCTTTTTTTAACTGTGTGCGAAATCTTGCCAAATGACCACCGGTTATGTGACCCGTTTCATGAGCGATCACGCCAATCAGCTGATTTGGGGTCCTGGAATTGGTGATGGCACCGATATGGATGAACATGTTCTGGCCATCGACCACAAAGGCATTAAAGGCGCGGTCGGAAACAATATGGATTTTGACATTTTGACCAAACAGTCCAGCAGCCTTGAAAATTGGCCGTGCATATTCCCGGATCAAATTCTCGGTTTCGGTATCGCGTATCAGGCCACGAGCCTGAGCCGCACTTGTTAGAACCGAAACCATAACCATCGTGGTCGCTAATGTTGGAACCAGCAGCTTGTGTAAATTTAGCCTATCTAGAAAGAAGCGCATAAACAGTTCAACACCTTTTGTCGTTTCGATCTGGCTGCTTTAAGATACCACTTGGAGCCAAGGGATCTTTGCAGCAAAACCACTTCTATTCCCAAACGCTCTTTACCTCTGCAACAGATTTATGGTTCAACCAGATAAAGGTCAACCAAGCGAACCCGCAATTTTGCAGTTATTGATTGTTTTAACAGATCAGACCTGCCCAATAGGGCAATATCAAGACCTGAACGCCTGCAATTGACGTACAAATCTTTGACGTGAACCAGATTGCTTAACTTGATGATTTATCATGCGACAGGATAATTGACGTGAGATCAAAGCCAAGAATTGCCAACCGCTCCGATATCCCCCCCTTTATCGTTATGGACATGATGAGAGCAGCCAACGAAAAAGAAGCTTCGGGCACCCATATTATACACATGGAAGTAGGCCAGCCCTCAACCAAAGCTCCTTCAAAAGTGATTGCGGCGGCCCATAATGCTCTCGATGCTGATCGCCTTGGTTATACGGATGCCAAGGGCCTGCCAGAGCTGCGCGAGCGCATATCGAGCCATTATCAAAGCCGTTACAAGTTAGACGTGCCCGCTGACCGTATTATCGTCACGACGGGCAGTTCAGCGGGCTTCGTACTGGCCTTTCTGGCGCTTTTTGACAAGGGTGCCAAAGTCGCCCTGCCAGTGCCGGGCTATCCCTGTTACCCCCACATCCTGCGTGCCCTAGATATTGATCCGGTATTTATCGAAACCAATGAACAATCGGGCTGGTTCCCAACCACAGATCATCTGGATGAGCTGGCTTCAAAGGATAACGCCCTTGATGGGCTGTTATTGGCCTCTCCCGCCAATCCAACCGGTACGATGCTGGATGCACCTTCTTTGAAAAAACTGGCCACTCATTGCGCGAACAAAAATATCAGTTTCATTTCAGATGAAATCTATCACGGACTGACCTATGGCTCACCGGCCCCAACGGCCCTTGCCTATAATCGCGACGCCATCATCATCAATAGTTTTTCGAAATATTTTTCAATGACGGGATGGCGGATTGGCTGGATGGTCGTCCCTGAGCACCTTGTCCGACCTATTGAGCGGCTGCAACAAAATCTCTACATCAATGCCCCCACCCTGTCGCAACTCGCCGCCATCAAGGCCTTTGATTGTATTGACGAGTTGGAAACCTATAAAAATGCTTACGAAATAAATCGCGATTATCTGTTAAACGAACTGCCCGAGGCCGGTTTTGGAAAAATACTACCAGCTGACGGGGCTTTTTATCTTTACGCCGATATTAGCGATCTCACCGATGACAGCCTGAGATTTGCTCGCTCGATTTTGAACGAGACCGGCGTCGCCGTCACACCGGGACAAGATTTCGACGCGATCCGCGGCAAGCATTTCTTACGTTTTTCCTATGCCCGCTCGCTCAATGATATGCAAGAAGCGGTCAAACGCATCAAACCCTGGATCAAAAACCGATGAACTTCAAAGAACCTTTGATCTCCGCAACGCTCATAAAGCGTTACAAACGATTTTTGGCGGATGTTATCCTGGCTAATGAAGAAGAGATCACCGTGCATTGCGCCAATCCTGGTGCCATGCACGGGCTCAACGAACCAGGGATCAAAGTCTGGTTGTCAAAAAGTGATAACCCCAAACGCAAACTGGCATATAGCTGGGAACTGGCGGAAATCGACATCCACGGTAAAAAGGCACTTGTGGGCATCAATACCATGCACCCCAACAAGCTGGCATATGAGGCAATCGAAGCTGACAAAGTCCCTGAACTGAGGGGATATGAAGAGATAAAACGCGAAGTCCCCTATGGCAAAAACAGCCGCATTGATATCCTGCTATCAAACAATGGCCAACAGTTTTGTTATGTCGAGGTGAAAAATGTGCATTTATTGCGTGAGCAAGGATTGGCCGAATTCCCGGATTCTGTGACCAAGCGAGGTGCCAAACATCTTGAAGAATTGTCCGATATGGTCGCAGATGGCCATCGTGCCGTGATGTTTTATATCATCCAGCGAGATGATGCGAACCGGTTCGCCATCGCCGCTGATAATGACCCCGTCTATTTTGAGACCTTCAACAAGGCGCGCAAAAACGGCGTGGAAATGATTGCCTATGATTGCTCATTATCGACTTCCGCAATTATACTGGCTAACAAAATAGACTTGCTTGCCTCATAAATAGAGCTATTCGTCAGCCAGAACAGCGCACGGCGGTACTCAAATTGAGGGATGTATTGGCATTATTAACCAAGAGATATTTGCTTTTAATCGCAAGAATTTACTGGCGCAAACCACCGTGCTCGATATCAAGCTATAATCTGTCCATTATTTGGGGTTTTGAGACTTGTCTGCCACCAACGAATAGGATATAAGATCCGCTTGACATTCCAATGGCTGGCATTCGAGCTTTTGCCAAATGCCACCAGATCCTTGCAGGATGAAAACACAATGAAAAAAGAACTACACCCAGAATACCATAAAATTACCGTGGTCATGACTGATGGCTCCACGTTCGAGACCTATTCGACCTATGGTAAGGAAAATGACGAGCTGAAGCTCGACATTGATACCAACACGCACCCGGCCTGGACCGGTGGTGGACAGCATCTAACCGACCGTGGCGGTCGCCTGTCTCGCTTTAAAGCCAAATATGACGGATTTCTTGGCTAGAAGCCCCGCAAACGAACAAAGAAACGGCTGCACGGTGAATAATCGCTGTGCAGCCGTTTTATTTTGTCTTGTTTTTTTGATCGCCCATCGCGAACGCTGTGGCGATCAAAAAATTCTATATCTATTCTAGCTTCAAGCTATATATTCTATTTTCAGGATCTCAAAAAAGCGCCCACCACCTGGCGTTGCAACTTCTGTTGAATCGCCGACTTCCTTGCCCATCAAGGCGCGCGCAACGGGCGAACTGACTGATATTTTGCCATTGCCAGCATCAGATTCATAATCCCCTACGAGCTGATAGCTGATCTCTTCATCCGTATCCTCGTCGACAACCGTCACGGTCGCGCCAAATTTGATCCTGTCGCCATCCATCGAGGAGATATCGATAACTTCAGCACGCGACAAGGTACTCTCAAGCTCTTTAACCCGGGCTTCGGTCATGCCTTGCTGTTCCTTGGCAGCGTGATATTCAGCATTTTCCGACAAATCACCATGCGCCCGCGCTTCCGCGATCGCCTTGATGATCCGGGGGCGCTCGACGGACTTCAGATGTTTGGCTTCTTTTTCAAGCGCCGCGTGACCTGCTGGTGTCATCGGGACTTTATCGATTGACATAATATCTTTCCTCCCGCGGTGAGACATCTCACCTCTCTATTAAACTCTGTATATTTTACTAGGAATTGCAAGCATTTCTGCTCGTCATACCGAAACTACGCGGTCATACCAAAGAGGGGGAAACTAGATAGTTCTGAATAGGAACCACATCTAGCCGCTCGTCCTTCAAAGCCTGTATTGCTTTGGTTACAGCATTCACCCCGGCGATGGTTGTATAGTAAGGAACATGATGAAGCAAGGCCGTTCGTCTGATCGAGGCGCTGTCGGAATGTGCCTTGGCCCCTTCTGTGGTGTTAATGACCATGCCAACTTCACCATTTTTGATCGCATCGACGATATTTGGGCGCCCTTCATGGACCTTGAAGACACGCTCACATTCGAGCCCGTTTTCAACCAGATAGCGCTGTGTGCCGCCGGTCGCAATGACCTTGAAGCCCATCTTGACCAAATGACGAACCGATCCAAGGACCCGTTCCTTGTCAATATCGCGTACTGATACAAAAACCGTACCGTCGCGCGGTAAAGCTGCCCCCGCACCAAGCTGGCTTTTGGCAAAAGCGATGGCAAAATCACGATCAATGCCCATAACTTCGCCTGTGGAGCGCATTTCAGGCCCAAGAACAGGATCAACTCCGGGAAAACGATCAAAGGGAAATACCGCTTCCTTGACGGCGATATGGTCATATTTTGGTGTTTTCAGATCAAAATCGGCCAAGGGCGTGCCCGCCATTACCTTTGTCGCAATTCCCGCCAATGGCAGCCCTGTCACTTTGGCAACGAAAGGAACCGTACGTGAGGCCCTTGGATTGACTTCAATCAGATAAATATCCCGATCTTTAATGGCAAATTGCACATTCATCAGACCTTTAACACGCAGCGCACGGGCCAATGCACCGGTTTGCTTGTGCAACTCTTGCAAGATGTCGTCATCAAGAGAATAAGGCGGCAAAGAACAAGCACTATCTCCTGAATGGATACCCGCTTCTTCAATATGCTGCATGATACCAGAGACAAAAATATCATTTTCGTCACATATGGCATCCACATCCACTTCAATGGCATCACGCAAAAAACTGTCAATCAGTACGGGACTATCGCCAGAAACATTCACAGCTTCCGCGATATAGCGATCAAGCTGCTGCTCATCATGGACGATTTCCATTGCCCGCCCGCCAAGCACATAAGAGGGGCGGATAACAACCGGAAAACCAATCCGCTTGGCAATCTCGCGCGCTTCGTCTTCGGTGTGAGCGATGCCGTTATTTGGCTGCTTAAGGCCCAGCTTGTCCACAAGCTCCTTGAAACGATCACGGTCTTCAGCCAGATCGATGGCATCTGGTTCTGTGCCCAGAATAGGGATATTCTCACGCTCCAGCGCTCTGGCCAGCTTCAAGGGTGTCTGCCCGCCAAGCTGCACAATGATCCCCTTTAGAGTACCATTTTGCTGCTCTTTATAGATGATCTCCAGCACATCTTCTTCGCTCAAAGGCTCGAAATACAAGCGATCCGAGGTGTCATAATCAGTGGAGACGGTCTCGGGATTGCAGTTGACCATGATGGTCTCAATACCTTGCTCCTGCAGAGCAAAGGCTGCGTGACAACAGCAATAGTCGAATTCGATTCCCTGCCCGATGCGGTTTGGTCCACCGCCAAGAATGATCACCTTTTCCTTGTCGCTTGGACGCGATTCGCAAATCGGTTCACCCAGCAAGGGGCGCTCATAAGTCGAATACATATAAGCTGTTGGGGAAGCAAACTCAGCCGCGCAACTATCAATCCGCTTAAACACGGGGCGAATGCCCAGGGCGTGACGCTGTTGGCGCACAGTTTTTGCATCCAGCCCAGCAAGGGTCGCAAGCCGTTGATTAGAAAACCCGAAGGATTTCAGATTGGCAAACAGCTCGACGCTTTGTGGTAATCCATGCGCCTTGATCCGCTCTTCGAGATCGACCACTTCTTGCAGTCGATCGATAAACCAGGGATCGATACGGCACAGATCATAAATACGCTCATGACTGACCCCGTGACGAAGCGCCTGCGCCACATTCACCAGGCGATCTGGCGTAGCTTTGGACAATAGCGAGCGAATTACATTCTTGTCATCTCCCTGCCCAAGCCCCTCAAAGACTATTTCATCCAAACCATCGAGGTCCGTTTCCAGTGACCGTAAAGCCTTTTGCAAGCTCTCGGTAAAAGTCCTACCAATGGCCATGACTTCCCCAACGGACTTCATGGCGGTCGATAGAACCGGTTCGGCACCAGGAAACTTTTCAAAGGCGAAACGGGGAATTTTGGTGACCACATAGTCAATTGTTGGCTCAAAACTCGCTGGGGTTGCGCCACCGGTAATTTCGTTTTTGAGCTCATCAAGAGTATAGCCGACCGCCAGCTTGGTCGCGACCTTGGCAATCGGAAAACCGGTTGCTTTTGACGCCAGAGCAGAGGAGCGCGAGACGCGCGGGTTCATTTCGATCACAATCAGGCGACCATCGGCGGGATTAACGGCGAATTGCACATTGGAGCCACCGGTTTCAACACCGATTTCCCGCAAGACCGCAATCGAGGCGTTACGCATGATCTGATATTCTTTGTCGCTCAGCGTCAGGGCTGGCGCAACGGTGATACTGTCACCGGTATGAACCCCCATCGGGTCGACATTTTCGATGGAACAGATGATGATACAATTATCATCCTTGTCGCGTACGACTTCCATTTCATATTCTTTCCAGCCAATGATGCTTTCTTCGACAAGCACTTCATTAGTAGGTGAGGCATCAATGCCACGTTCGATAATCTCGAGATATTCTTCACGGTTATATGCAACGCCGCCGCCTGTCCCGCCCATCGTGAATGAGGGGCGCATAATGGCCGGCAAGCCAACAAATTCCAGCGCGTCTATCGCCTCGGTCAGATTGTGAGCCAACATGGAGCGCGGTGTTTCAAGGCCGATTTTGTCCATGGCTTGGCGAAACAGGTCCCGGTCTTCCGCCTTGTCGATGACATGCGCCTTGGCGCCAATCAATTCGACACCAAATTTCTTCAAAACGCCATCGCGCTCAAGAGACAATGCCGTATTGAGCGCTGTTTGACCGCCCATCGTTGGCAACAGCGCGTCAGGACGTTCTTTTTCGATGACCATCGCGACGATTTCAGGGGTGATCGGTTCGATATAGGTGGCATCAGCCAGCTCCGGATCGGTCATGATGGTGGCGGGGTTGGAATTCACCAACACAACCCGATAACCGTCATCTTTCAGTACCCGGCAGGCCTGAGTCCCCGAATAATCAAACTCGCAAGCCTGCCCAATCACGATTGGACCGGCCCCGATGATCAGGATGGTTTTTATGTCTGTTCTTTTGGGCATCGGCGTTGATGTCATGCACCTGTGTTGATTTGGAAAGAGCTAAACTTGTTTCTCACAGCTTTTACGTTGGTGCGCAAGCAAGATCATCATCATTTTGCGTTCTGTCTTGATACTTGTTGCGGACGACCAATCATTCATCCCCTCTACCGGTGATGCGTTTTTCAAGATTGAAATAGGCAGGTAATAAAATAATATCACCAATAAAGGCGGCAATCAGGGTAATGGCCGATAGCCAGCCAAACATGCGCAGGCTAGGCAGCCCGGAAAAAGCAGTGACCGCCAGACCAAGAACCAGCACGATCGTCGTCAACATCAAGACCGGTCCCATGAGCTTCACAGTACGGGTCACGGCATCCTTGTGACCGTTTTGTCGTTCCAGATGCAATCGATGCAAAAAGTGGATCGTATCATTGACGGCCAGACCAAAAGCCACGGTCAATGCGACAGCCGAAGAAAACTGCAAGCCATACCCAGTTATATAGAGCACGGCCCCCGCAGCAAATATGGGAAACAGGTTGGGAATGATACTGGCCAGCGCCGCAAAGAACGAGCGAAAAACCACGGCGATTAGCGCCACCACAATGGCGATTGTCGACATCAGGCCAAAACCCAATTCCCCGATCATCTTGGCACTGTTGCGAGCCGCAATCGCCGGTAGCCCCGTGACCGAGAGTTCATAATCGGCATGAGCAAGCCGCAGCAGGCGCAACTGCTTGTCGATCTTGTCAACAACCGGCAACAGGCTGGCGGCATTGAGGTCCGGCATACGGCCCGTGATCAGCACGGTTTTTTCATCTTCCGATATAAATCGCCGGGTCAGCGTCTTGGGCAGAACATCGACATATTTCTTCAAGGTCTCGGCGCTGATTTCCCCCTTGTCGATCAACCAGCGGCGCAACACTTCAAGCGACCAGATATTGCCCATATTCTCCGACTTCTCCATGATCTTTTGCGCTTCGGCAATAAGGCCAAGTGTCTCGCGGCTATAAAGTCGTTTGCCCTCTCCAAGTTCAATCATGATGTGAACCGGATTTGCTCCCGTGAGCTTGTCGTCCAGAGCGCCCGAGGCCGCAATTGCCTCTTCACGGTCCGGCACCTGATCGGCCAGCCGATAGCGTGGTTCAAGCGATAGGTAAGCGGCACCAAAAACGATGGTCAGCAAGTAACCAGCAAGCGCATAACGCGGGGCATGCTGACGCACACTATCCGCCATCCAGGAGGCACCGCTCGACAGCAACTTACCAAAACTGACGCTGTTTGTAGGGGCCGTTTTAAACTTTGCTTCATTGCGCAAAAGCAGCACGCTAAGGACCGGCACGAGAATAATCACAGCCAGAAATGAGATGATGGTTGAGATCGCGGCGACAATACCAAATGTGCGGATCAGCGCCGAACTCGCGAAGATCAGTGACGATAGAGCGACGGCTGTTGTAAACGAGGTTAAAACACAAGCCGGTCCCACCTCGGATATTGCCTGCTTTACCGCATCGAACCTGCTATATCCCAATCGCAAATGGCGGCGGATGACAAACATCATATGGGTCGCATCTGAATAGGCAATCACCATAATCAACGGCGTGATGACATTCAAAAACAGGTTCAACTCGATACCCACAAGCCCCAATGCGCCCAGTGACCATAAAATAGCCATGGCGGGAGCCGCAATGGTGATCAAGGTCAGCGAGATAGAGCGGAAAAAGAACAGGCAGACAATGGTGCCAAGAATAAAGCCAAGACTGTTATAGATCAGCCGGTCCGCAAGCACTGCGTTACGAATTTCCAATTGCATCACTGGAGGCCCTGAGAGCGTGGCTTTCATTTGGGTCCCGCCAACCTGCTCATTTACCGCCGTTCTGATATTGGCGATGATTGTTTCCAAGCCTTCCTTGACGACGGTTTCGCGCTTCAAAGCCATGACGATAAGCGCCAGAGTACCATCTTTCGAGATCATTTTTCCACCAACGATCTCGTCGTTCAAAATACGCTGTTTGAGGATACTGAACTCCTTCCCCTTTGGCATTTCAGCCGGGATCAAGGGAGCCGGGATAGGCTTGTCGCTGGGAGGTTCACGCGCTGAGAATATGGAAATGATACCGCGATTGGCTTCGATGAAATCGAGTTCAAGGGTCATTTCGCGCAAGCGCTCGATCCGATCAGGGGTTAATAAATCAGGATGTTCCACCACTATGAGCACATCATACTCACTGGCGGGAAACCGCTTGGTCAGCACTTCATATTTTTTAAACTCGATGGAATCGGAACGAAACAACTCAGTTAAGCTGTCATCAACATTGATTCTGGTCACACCATAACCAGTGATCAGCGACACAAACAAAATGATCGATAGCCATAACACCGGACGCTTGATAGCCTCGGAGCCAATCCGCTCTAATCCAAGTCCCAAACCCAAACCATTACCAGACTTTTGTGCTAATAATTCAAGCGATTGGGACTCGGCCTCGCGATCCTTTTGCTGATCGTCGCTACCGCCTTTTGCGCCATCATCTCGTGCTGTTTTGTGCTCGTCCATAGGTCCATTTCATTTTTGTGCAGATAACGACTCGCAAAAATTTCATACTGCTTTCGCAATCAGATCATTCTTTTCCACTATATCGACGATATATGTTTCGATCTGCCTGCTCAATGACCAAGCTCTTCATTTTTCACAAATTTTGCGCGATGTGCACGAAGATCAAATAAAGGGCAGCGCTCAGGACATAATGTCTTTAACGAGAATGATCTCGTTCCAGCACCAATCCTTTTTGGTTGCCCAGACATTAATCGAATTTACAACGTTAAATCAATCGATACTGAAAAATAAACTCCTTTTAGTTGATCAGGAATTTACAGGGGGCTATTGAAGTGTTGGAGAACCCTGAAATCAAGTTGACAGCTAAATTCAGACCGCGAATTGATACTATGACAAACAGCCAACACCCATCTCATTTTATTTTGATCCTCAAATGCCCGGATCAACGCGGCATCGTCACCGCAGTGGCCGGTACGCTGGCTGAGCTTGATTGCAATATTGAAGAAAGTTCCCAATTTGGCGATGCTAATACCGGACATTTTTTCATGAGATTGCATTTTTCATCTCGGCACCAAACCGATATTGATCAATTACGCGATCACTTTCGCCCGCTAGCCAAGCGCTACTCTATGTGGTGGGAGATGCACCCGCACGCCCATAAAGCGCGAATGTTGATTATGGTCTCAAAGCATGATCACTGCCTCTCTGACCTCTTGTACCGCTGGCGTATTGGCTCCTTGCCCGTTGACATAACCCGCATTGTTTCAAATCATGAAACCTGCCGCGAGATCGTTGAACGTGAAGGACTGCGCTTTGATTGTCTGCCAGTTACCAAAAGCAACAAAAAGCAGCAGGAAACAGCCCTGCGCAAGATGATTGTAGAAGACAGCGCCAATCTCATCGTATTGGCGCGCTATATGCAAATTCTCTCCAATCGGTTAGCCAATGACTATCTGGGACGGGTCATCAATATTCATCACTCCTTCTTGCCAAGCTTTAAAGGCGCCCGCCCCTATCATCAGGCCCATGCCCGGGGGGTCAAAATCATCGGCGCTACCGCTCATTATGTGACACCCGATCTGGATGAGGGGCCGATCATCGAGCAAGAAACGGAGCGCGTCACCCACAATATGTCTGCCGATGATCTGGTCATTGGCGGGCGCGAAATCGAGCGCCGCGTGCTGGCGCGCGCTATCAAATATCATATTGAGCACCGCGTGCTCATCAACAATATGAAAACCGTGGTGTTTCAGTGATCGCCACCACACCAGCTATTGCCAGCGACAATGCGCGGTTGTTTCTAAGAAATATTGTTTTTATGCGCTGGTGGGTTTGAAACTTGCAGGCGGGTTTGCTAAAGAACATCTGTCCCAGCCATTGTGATCCCACGTCTTTTGATCACAAGCTGGTTTTATTCAATAGATCAATGCGTTCTGTATCACACTAATCGCCCCGACCGGCCTCAACCACAAAAGAGTTGGCTCATGATCCCCCGCTATTCCCGTAAAGAGATGACAGACATCTGGTCCCCAGAAAGCAAATTTCGCATCTGGTTCGAAATCGAGGCCCACGCTGCTGATGCGCTTGCGAAAATGGGGGTGATCCCGTTGGAAGCCGCCAAGGTGATCTGGGATAAAGGTGGCGCTGCGACCTTCGATATTGACCGTATCGACGAGATAGAGCGTGAAGTCAAACATGACGTCATTGCCTTCTTGACCCATTTGTCTGAGATCGTTGGCGATGAAGCCCGCTTCATCCATCAGGGCATGACCTCGTCGGATGTGCTCGATACCTGTTTCAATGTCCAGCTCACCAAGGCCGCCGATTTGATGATCGCCGATCTCGACCGGCTTCTTGAAGCGCTCAAGGAACGCGCCTACGAATATAAAAATGCCGTTTGCATTGGCCGCTCCCATGCGATCCATGCCGAGCCCATCACCTTTGGCCTTAAAATGGCAACCGCTTACGCTGAGTTTGATCGCGCCAAAAAGCGCCTGATCCTTGCACGAGAAGAGATCGCCACTTGTGCCATCTCCGGGGCCGTTGGTACCTTCGCCAATATTGACCCGCAGGTTGAAGCCCATGTTGCGCAAAAAATGGGACTGAGCGCCGAACCTATCTCCACCCAGGTCATCCCGCGCGATCGCCACGCCATGTTTTTTGCAACCCTTGGCGTCATCGCCAGCTCTGTTGAGCGTCTATCTGTTGAGATCCGACATCTGGAACGAACCGAGGTGCTGGAAGCAGAGGAATTTTTCTCGCCAGGGCAAAAAGGTTCTTCCGCCATGCCCCACAAGCGCAACCCGATCCTCACTGAAAACCTCACAGGTCTGGCTCGTATGGTCCGCGCCTATGCCCTGCCCGCCATGGAAAATGTGGCGCTTTGGCATGAACGTGATATCTCCCACTCGTCTGTTGAGCGCATGGTCGGGCCTGATGCGACCATCACCCTTGACTTTGCTCTAACACGCTTGTCTGGCGTCATTGAAAAACTCATCGTTTATCCTGGCCGCATGCAAGAAAACATGGATAAGCTGGGCGGCCTCATGCACTCCCAGCGCGTCCTGCTGGCGCTGACCCAAGCCGGTGTATCGCGCGAAGATGCCTATAGCATCGTGCAGCGCAATGCCATGAAAGTATGGGAGCAACAAAAGGATTTTCTCACCGAGCTCAAAGCAGATAGTGATGTCACGGATGCTTTGTCGCCAGAAGAACTGGAAGACAAGTTTGATCTTGGCTATCACACCAAACATGTCGATACGATCTTTTCACGGGTATTTGATCAAAGCTAAATCTGGCGGGGTGATTCCAGCATTTCATGACTGGACTTGCCCCGGCTGTAATGATAGCTTTCTTCTCCATCCAACAGGGGCAATGATCGCCCCTTCCCTATAGGCGCATAGCTCAGTTGGTAGAGCAGCTGACTCTTAATCAGCGGGTCGTGGGTTCGAATCCCTCTGCGCCTACCAAGGGGGATCACATCTGCGTATTGGCGATATAGCTTTCCGCAATGCGATTGGGGCTTTTCATCAGGCGTTCTTTCCAGACACCAAGTTTGGTGCGGGACTGAATGAGACCGCGCAATATGCCGATATTGTCGGTGCGACCAATTGTTAGAGCACCGATTAGTCGGTCACCCTCGAAGGCCAGATTAGTGTAACGATAGCGCTCTGCGTCAATCGATTGGGCACTTTCCCCTCCCTCAACGCCTTGCCATTGTCCAAAGGACGAGGATATCAGCCCTGCCGTATCCAGCACATTCATATTGAGACTGCCTTTGTAAGCCGCTTTGCGACCTGCCATATTGAGTGCTGCTATATGGCCATGCTCGGTGGCGGTTGGCTGGATGGCATGCACGGACCAAAGCCCGGTAAAGAAATCTCGCCCCTGCGCACAATCGCCAGCCGCATATATATCGGTCAGGCTGGTCTGCATATGGTGATCGACCTTGATGCCCTCTTCGATCTCCAGCCCCATATCACTGGCGAAATCAATATTGGCTTTGACACCAGTTGCGACGACCACAAGATCAACAACATCGCTATCGCCACTATCCAGAGTGACTTCAAGTTTGCCCCCCGCATCTGCGACACTGGCAACACGCGTTGACGTCAAAATGGTCATGCCTTTATGTTCGCACCAACTTTTGAGCATATTGCCAGCAACATCATCCATCATGCGTGGCACCATACGATCCTCGGCCTCGATCACTGTTAGTTTGGCGCCGCGCGACATAAGTGCTTCGAGAATAATACAGCCGATAAATCCCGCCCCCATCAAAACAATATTAGCACCATCCCCGGCCCGCGCGGCGATGGCTTTGGCATCATCAAGCGTCCAGCAATGATGAACACCGGGCAGATCCAATCCCGGCAAAGGTGGCTTTATAGGGCTGGCACCGGTGGCAATCAGTAATTTCCCATAAGAAACACGCCCGCCGCTAGCCAAATGGAGATGCTTTTTTTGCGGATCCACATGCGTGACTGTGGCATGATATAGCGTGATATTATGCTGCTTGTAATGCTCACTCGATTTACGCAGATAGGTGCCCTTTTGCGAGATTTGGCCAGTAAGAAAATAAGGCAGAGCCATACGCGAGTAAGGTGAAATATTCTCGCGAGAAATAATGGCTATCGTCCCATCCCGGTCAGAACGGCGCAAGGTCTCCGCCGCCGCAACTGCTGCCGGGCCAGCACCAATAATGACATAATCTGCCTGTTTCATATTGTTCTCAATCCAGATAGCTTTGCGATAATCATGGCGTAGTGTGATTGAACTACAGTCCAAATTTTGTGAGGGTCTCTGGCGTTGGCACACCGTCAGCCGACCAGCCACGCAGCTGATAATATTCTGGTAACATGGTCTCCAGACCTGAAACCTTGCCTTTTGCAGGACCGGTTTTGGCCGCATCTTTCAGCAAACGCGCTGGCAGATTATCATCGGCACCTGTGAACCCGGCCGCCAGGTTAAACTGGCGCTCCATATTCCAAATACGCTCTCCAAGTTCCAACAAACGGTCGGCCGACCAATCCCCTTCACAAGCCGCATCGATTTGTGGTGCAACATCATCAAGGGTCCAGGCAAAAGAAGAGAAAATGCAAATACCAGCTGAATCAAACGCTGCTGTTGCATCTTGAAACGCCTTGACCAATCCGGCCTTACCATCCGTTTCCAATGGATCAGTTTTAACAGGAATACCAAGAATTTCCGATGCAATGGTATAGCCGCGCAAATGACAGGCCCCACGATTTGACGTGGCGTATGCAAGGCCAATACCCTGAATGCCGCGCCCATCATAGGCTGGGAATTCTTGCCCCTTGACGCCCATAGACAATTCGGGCTTGCCATATTTTTCGCACAGGCGTTTTGAACCAAGGCCAAGTTCAACTCCAAAACCTTGCGATTTGCAGGTCTGCTCAACCATTGTTGTCAGCGCCTCGGCACTGCCAAAGTTAAGCTTCACGCCGCCGGTGTTCTCATCATTGATGACACCCATTTCATAGAGTTCCATCGCGGCGGCCAGTGTGGCGCCAAAGGTGATGGGATCAATGCCATGTTCGTTGCAAAGGAAATTTGCAAACGTCAAAGCATCCAGATCATTGACGCCGCAAGCTGCACCAAGCGACCATGCGGCTTCATATTCAAGGCCGCCAGATGCTTTGTGATATTCAGGACGATCTTTCACGGTGTAATGAGTGCGATCAATGGTCGAGACACGCTGACAGGCAATCGTGCACGCGAAACAGGCCGCATTGCTCACAAGATTGGGTTTGCCATCCGATTTGCGCGGCTCGTGCATGGCTTCGCCAGAAATATCATGCGCATCTTCAAACTGAATATCCTTATGGTTTCGGGTTGGCAGTGCCCCGGATTCATTAATGACATTCATCAGCACTTGTGTGCCGTAAGTTGGCAATCCCGTACCGGTGACAGGATTGTCCGCCAGCACTTGTTTGCCAGCCGCAACAGCGGTGGCAAACCTTTCACGGTCCTTGACCTTCACGCCAAGCGTGCCGCGTATGGCAACTGCCTTTAGATTTTTAGAACCCATCACAGTGCCAACGCCAGAGCGCCCGGCGGCGCGGTCCATATCATTTATGATACAGGCATATTTCACACCATTTTCACCAGCCCCACCAATGGAGGCAACACGGATAAACGCATCGCCATGCTTGGCTTTGATCCCCTCTTCAGTGTCCCAGCAAGAGGCACCTTTATATTGCGCGGCATCGATCAATTCGGCTTTGTCATCTTGTATCAACAAATAAACCAGCTTGTCGGACTTACCCTCGAAAATAATCATGTCCCAGCCGGCATTTTTCATTTCATTACCGAAAAACCCGCCTGAATTAGAGCAGGCAATAGCACCGGTCAGCTCCCCCTTGGTGATCACCGAATAGCGCCCGCCTGTCGACGCGCTGGTACCCGTCAAAGGTCCCGTTGCCATAATCATTTTATTTTCGGGGGATAGAGGATCAACTTTAGGGTCGATTTCACTCATCAGATATTTTGTTGCCAAGCCGCGCTGCCCAAGATAGTCAGCTGCCCATTGCATGTTCAGTGGTTCTGAAGTGCATGTCCCAGCTGTCAGGTCGACCCTGAGGATTTTTCCCGTCCAAGCCATATTTTCGTTCCTTGTGAATTAGTTTGATTGCTGCGTACCGGCGTCGGTTTTACCGGCCCAGGCGCGCATTTTGTCAAATTGAGCGGTATCGGAATTTACAAATGTAATGGCGCTGGTTGGACAGGCCTTGACACAGGCTGGATCGCCGCCGCACAGATCGCATTTTATAACCTTACCACTGTCTGCATTATAATTGATTGTGCCAAACGGACAGGCGATCGTGCAAACCTTGCAACCAACACATAAAGCCTCTGAGACCACTTTGGCGCCGTTGGCATCGACAGAGATCGCGTCGGTCGGGCAAGCCTTCTGGCACCAGGCCTCGTCGCATTGCGTACAAGTGTAAGGAACATATCGGCCTTCATCTTCAAATTTAAAAACCTGAATAACAGATTTCATTGGATTGAAATCATAGCCGTGCTCATCGGAACAGGCGAGAACGCATTGATAGCATCCGGTACAGTCGTCGGCACTAATGTGGAGTGATTTTTGCAATTGTTTTTTTCCTCTCGAGCCAGAATCTGACATTCAAAATATGAAGAGACTAAAAAAATACTACAGGATAATGCAATCATATAAAAGTCATTGTTGCATGTCGTTCAAAGGTTTAAAACATTGCAATATTTGAATGGGATAAATTTGATGTGCATTGACAATTAGATGCTGTTTATTGACACTAAAGAAAGCGATCTTCCAAAGGACATATAATGCATCAGATCAAGGTTAAGCTATTTGCGCATTTAACGCAGTTTATGCCGCAAGCAGGTGTCAAAGGGGAAGCTCCTTATGATTGTGCAAAGGATAGCACCGTCAATTCTGTTCTGCGAGAGCTGCACGTGCCGTTAGAGCATTGCCATCTGGTGCTGGTCAACGGCCTGTTTATTCATCCAGAACAACGTGACCTGCACGAGCTTGTCAAAGGTGATACGCTGGCGGTCTGGCCCCCCATTGCGGGAGGCTGATACTCCTGATGACCTCCCCCCAAATCGACATGGACATGACGACAACTCGCGCAGAGTTTTTTCGTAATCTCAAAGTCGCCATGCGCGATATGAGCTCAACCATTGACGGTGATAATGTTCGAGTGGTTTGCGACGACCGCGAAATCATTCTGAAATTGTCCCCCATGACTCCTCTGGTCATCGGCCCCACTCTTGAACTTGAACGTTGGAACCTGGCGATTGAGTTTAGGGGGCAGAGCGATGAACAGCGAACCGCCTTTATGAAGACCTTCAAGCGCGCTTTCCATCGCGGAGGCGGCTAGGCCGCAAAGCCTAGAGCAGACCCTCATAGGGATAAAATTCGATCAAATCCCCTTTGGTGATCGTACACTCTTCTGCAACGACGCCAAGGCCGTTTGACTGGCTCGCAGAGCTCAATACCGCAGAAGACTGATTATTGAAGGGAATGGCGGTGAGCTGGCCGTCTTGCACTTCCAGACGGCAACGCAAAAATTGCCGCCGTGATTGTGCTTTTGGCTGGTCAAAGCCTGCCGCGACCTTAAAACTTTGCGGTCTTGACGCATTGGCACCCGCAAGTTTCAACAAAAATGGTTGCGCCAATATCAAATAAGTCACGAAAACGGACACCGGATTTCCGGGCAGTCCCATATAGGGGGTTTGCTTCTCGCTCACAGTGTTTAGATGTCCAAAAACCAACGGTTTTCCAGGCTTGATATTGATGCGCCACAGATTGAGCTTGCCGGCTTTATCGAGGGCTTCTCGCAAATAATCTTTTTCACCAACCGACACGCCGCCGCTGGTAATCACCATATCTGAGTTTTGCGCGGCTTCCGCAAGCTTTGTTTGTGTTTGCTCAAGGTCATCGGCGACAATTCCAAAGTCCATCAGCTCGCAGCCTGATCGCTTTATCAGTGCGCCGAGTTGATAGCGATTTGAATTATAGATTTGACCGGTTTCAAGTGGTTCGCCGGGTTCTTTTAATTCGTCGCCTGTTGAAAAAATAGCCACGCGCGGACGCCTGACCACCGACAAAGTCGCGGCCCCCATTGAAGCCGCCAGTCCCACATCTTGGGGCTGCATTCTGTGGCCCGCTTGCAAAACAACCTGCCCCTTGGCAATGTCTTCTCCTCGACGACCGATAAACTGATTGGGCTCAACCGATAGGGTAAAGCTAACTATATTGCCGTCCGATTTCGTGTTTTCCTGCATCACCACACTATCAGCGCCAGCTGGCAAGAAAGCGCCTGTAAAAATACGCGCAGCCGTGCCTTGTGCCAACGGGTTGGCCGCATGGCCAGCAGCAATGACCTGCGAGATCGCCAGGGGTTTGCTACACTCATCGGCGCGCACCGCATAGCCATCCATACGGCTATTGTCAAAAGCTGGCACATCAAACGGAGAAATAAGATCGTGCGCTAAAACGCGGCCACTAGCCTTGCCCAGCGAGACTATTTCGCAATCCTCAAGAGGCTGCGCGCTTTGTTCCAGAATATCGAGAACCTCTTCAAGAGGGGTAAGCTTATGCTGCATCTGCTTTTTGTCCGCTCACTATTGTATTTTATTACAAGCCAAAACTGCCAAATGGTATGAAGTCGACCAACTCGCCCTGCTTGACCTCGACCACATCTTCATCAAGCTCGATAAATCCGTCCGCCTCTGTCAAGGACGAGATCAATCCCGAGCCATCACGCGCATATTTATTGACGAGCATCTGGCCATCTTGCTGGTACTCCAGCACACCGCGCAAAAACTCTCGGCGGCCCGGCTTTTTACTCATGAAAAATCCAGACCGGACTTTGTAGCGCATAGGTGGCTGCCATTTTTGCCCTGACAGCGTCGTGAGCACGGGTTGCCCATAAAGTAAAAAACACAAGAATGCCGCAACGGGATTGCCGGGCAAACCAAGCATCAAGCAATTGCCGATCTGACCAAAACTCATGGGCCGCCCCGGCTTGACGGCGATTTTCCAAAGATGTACGGATCCAAGCTTGTTCAAGGCTTCGAGCACAAAGTCCAGCTCCCCGACACTGACGCCGCCAGACGTCAGTAATATATCATGAGTTTGCGCAGCCTTTGATAGAGCCGCCTCGATCAGTGCCGCATCATCGGGCAATACGCCAAGGTCATCGCAAAAAGCGCCCGTTTTAGCGACCAAGCCGCGCAACATGGCGGCATTGCTATCATAGACCTTGCCATGCTCAAAAGGCGTGCCGGGGCGGATCACTTCATCTCCGGTTGAAAATATTGCCACCTTCAGGGGGCGATAGCACTCGATACTCGCCGCGCCGCTCGAGGCGATGGCCGCCAGATCTTGGGGAGACAAACACCGGTTAGCAGCCAACACGGTGGCGCCCTCGCGCACATCCTCTCCCGCCAATCGGACATTAGCCCCTCGCTTAAGGCCAGCGGGTATTTTTACCTTATCGCCTTCACTGGTCGAGACCAATTCCACGTCTTCTTGCATGACGACCGTTTCATAGCCCTCTGGCACAGGTGCGCCGGTAAAAATACGGATGGCACATGCTCGCTTCGCCGTTCCCTCGAGCCCGGAACCAGCTGCCATCACGCCAGTGACTGGAAACAGCTTACCTGCCTGAGGATCATAGTCAGCATAAGAGAACCCATAGCCATCAACGGCGCTATTGGTATGTGCTGGAATATTGCGCGGAGCCAGAACGGGTGCCGCCAACACTTCACCCACGGCGTTTTCAAGGGCGACAGTGCGCCTCTCATTGATCGGTGTGAGCACTCTGGTCAATTTTTCCAGGGCCTCTCCATGGGGCAGCATCGTCCCATCATGCGCGAAGCAATCATTCAGATTTTTTTTATCCATACGGCTGGGTCTCTTGCTACACCTTGTTGTTTTTAATGGGTCATCTTCTCTTAATGGGTCATCTTCTGGGCATTTGGAAAGAACAGCTGCTTGCCCTTGAGTTTGTAAGACGCGATGGCCGCCTGCCCCTTGGCCCCGGTCAGCCAGCCAATAAAATCCTGCCCCAGCAAGCTTTTTACATGCTTGTGCCTTTGGGGATTGATCAGCATAACGCCATATTGATTGAACAGACGCTTGTCGCCCTCGCTCAAAATCTTCAGCTTGCCCTTGTTTTGAAAAGCGATCCAGGTGGCGCGATCTGTGAGGGTATAGGCGTTCATTCCCGAAGCCAGATTGAGGGTGGCACCCATGCCGGAACCGGTTTCGCGATACCAGCGGCCACTGCTTTTGGCGACATCAATACCAGCCATTTTCCAAAGCTCACGTTCCTTTTTATTGGTACCGCTATCATCGCCTCTTGAAGCAAAGGCTGTTTTGGCGGAGGCTATTTTTCCAAGCGCGGCGATAATATCTCTCTCGCCCGCGAGTTTGGCGGGATCTTCGCGCGGACCAACGATCACAAAATCATTATACATGACATCGAAACGTTTAACGCCATAGCCATCTGCAACGAATTTTTCTTCGGCAGATTTGGCATGCACCAGCAACACGTCACCATCACCATTGCGCCCGTTTTTTAACGCCTGTCCCGTACCAACCGCAACGACATTCACGGTGATACCGGTCTGCTTTTTAAATAAGGGCAGAATGAAATCAAAAAGGCCGGAATTTTGCGTCGAGGTCGTTGACTGAACAATGATCGACTTTTGGGCGCCAGCATAGGCAACAGGCATCAGTGCAAGGCACGCCCACACAATGATACTGGCAAAACCGAGTATTCTCATGTTCATTTTAGGACCTCCAACATCCTTGTCATATGACGGCCTTATCGGCTTTTTGATAGGCATCTCGTTGTTCTTGCGTCGATTCTATCTGGTATTTTTCCTTATATTCGTCATAAGGCATGCCATAGACGAATTCGCGAGCCTGATCATAGTCCATATCCAGGCCTTTCTCGACCGCTGCTTTCTTGACCCATTTGGACAAGCAGTTGCGACAAAAGCCCGCCAGGATCATCAAGTCGATATTTTGCACATCGGTGCGTTTACGTAAATGCTCCACCAGTCCGCGAAAAGCGGCGGCTTCAATTTCTGTTTGCGTTTGCTTGTCCAATTTTATGGCTCCTTGTTGTGAACAATCTATTCCTGCGGCACGCGGCCATCCAGATAGGCCTGCGCCTGCTTGCTGCCGGGGTCCTTAAAAAAGGCCCGTTTTGATTTGTGGGCCAGTACCCTGCCTTCATGTATGAACAAGATATCATCGGCCATCCGCTTGGCCTGTTTAATATCATGGGTGACGAGCACGATTTTTGTTCCCATGGCATCGGCCCGCTCAATCATATCTTCAACGATGGCAGTGGACAAGGGATCAAGACTTGCCGATGGCTCATCGAGCAGCAAGGCGTAAGGATTGATCATCAAGGTACGTGCCAACGCCAGTCGTTGTTGCTCTCCTCCAGATAAACGGCGGGCGGGAACATGCGCTCTTGTCTCCAGCCTAGCAATCGCCAGGGCTTTGTCGACTTTGCTACTGATTTCGTGTTTGGGCACTTGGTGATGACGCAACACAAATGCGATATTTTCAAAAGCTGTGCGGCGTAACATAACCGGATTTTGAAACACCAGCGACATGCACGGAGCACCAGTATCTTGTGCTAGTTTTCGTAACCCGTCCTGCTCCTCAAGCCCGCCGGTTATCGCCCCGCTGGTTGGTTCCATCAATCCCGCCAACAAGCGCAGAAACAGGCTTTTTCCTGCGCCATTTGGCCCCAACACAATGGTTTTACCGCTCGAATCCAACGTGCAATTGATCTGACGAATAAGGGCAACACCATCTATTTCAAGGACCACGTCTTTAAATTGCAGTGGCTTGCAGCGGCGCAACGCAGTGCTTGTCGAGGTTCTGTTAGTTTGCTCAAGCATAGATCGCTTCTTTGGCTTTAGAGCGCACCAGCGCCACGGAGGTATTCACCAACAAGGAAATCGCAATCAATATTATACCGAGTGCCAATGCCAGCGAAAGGGTGCCCTTGGATGTTTCAAGCGCAATGGCCGTGGTCATGATGCGCGTGACATGATTGATATTGCCACCGACGATCATCACGGCGCCGACTTCTGATATGGCGCGACCAAAGCCTGCTAACCCCACCGTCACCAAACCAAAGCGCCCCTCCCACAAAAGTGTCATCAGTTTCTCTCGTCCAGACAATTGCAGCGAGCGAAAAAACTCATCATATTCATGATGTAATTCTTGCAATACCTGCGCTGACAGCGCCGCCACCAAAGGCGTGATCAGCACCGTTTGCGCGATGATCATGGCGGTTGGCGTATAGAGCAAACCAAGCACCCCCAGCGGTCCCGAGCGCGACAGAACCATATAGACCATCAAGCCGACAACAACCGGAGGCAATCCCATCAAGGCATTGAATAAAATGAGGAGGACGCGCCGACCTGGAAATCGGAAAACTGTCAAAGCTGCACCAATCAAAAATCCGAGCGCGCAAGAGATCAGCACAGCGCTAATGGAGACTTTCAAGGACAGATAGACAATCGAATACAGCTCGACATCCATTGACCAGAGCAAGTTGAAAGCGATCTGAAATGCTTGTGAAAAATCTCCCACAGATGCTCCTTCTACTGGACTGATGTGACATGACCTTACAGCTTTTAAAAACTGTGTATAGCCTATTTCACTCCCGGCAAATGATCAACTTCTCGTCTTTTTAACACCAGAATAGCAGCTTTACAGCTCATATGTTTGATGATCATGGTTAACAAAAATCCCTCGACACCCCATGGAAATGCCAGCTTTTTATCAATACCAACGAATTGAAATTGAAACAGGAGCGAAACGAACCTATAAATAAATAGTAGTCATTCAAAACAACAACAAGAACAGGAGCGACAAACATGGATGAAGATAAGCTAAACATGGCCATCCGCAAATTCCTAAAGCAGGTTGGCGTCACATCACAAAAAAAGATCGAAGAGACAATCGCGGCACTAGGTGATGGGCAAAGCGGCCCCCTCAAAATGAAAATGGTGCTCACCGCCCAAGGCACAGACCTTAATCACGTCATTGAAGGTGAGATTGATCTTTCTTGATCAAGCACGACAAACCATCTTTATATCGCCTTGGATCATTCCTCAAATTGAAACGGTCGCATTTCCCACATGTCCTCATTTCCAACCCTTCCCTCCTTGCTCACCGGACACGCATTGCTGTTGGAGGAAGACAGTTTTGCAACGGCCTGCCAGCTTGCCGCAACGCAAAAAGCCGATGCTGGAGATATATTCTGGCGTGTTGATGACTTTCATGTGGATCTGGCCATTGTCCTTGAGCCAGAAGACCAGGCGACAAAGGCCTGTCAAATTCTGCCCGTGGCACTAGATGCCCTTGGCAATAGTCTGGCCACATTAGCGCCCCCCAAAGTTGCCATCACCTATGATTGGCCCAACCTGGTGCGCGCCAATGGGGCCAAGGTTGCCCATGCCCGCGCCGCGATCAGCACATTATCGCCCGATCAAATTCCGGACAGGCTGGTGATTGGTTTCTCCATAAGGCTGCATCATGATCCAGCCGATGCCGAGCCCGGAGAAAACCCCGAACTGACAACACTTGGCGAGGAAGGCTGCCCCGAACTCACTTCCAATGAGCTGATAGAAAGCCTGTGCCGGCATTTGCTCGCAGCAATCGATGGCTGGCAAAGCGATGGTCTCGCCAATTATCAACGAATGTGGGGCCTGCGGATCGAGCCCGCAAACGCTGCCCGTCAATTTGAACTTAATGATGAGCTAATCACAGGAAAGCCAACAGGAATTGACGATAATGGCAATCTGCTGATCGAGCTACCAAGCGGCAAGACCAAAACATTCTTCTTGGTCAATCAATTCAAAGTTTTTGATGACATCCAGTAGTTCACGTCTTATCAACATCCGGCTCGTCGCTGCCATCGAGATAATCTTCTGTGACGCGCACCCGTGGCACCTTTCCCACTGCCATCGGATTATCACTCTGCTCCGATTGGGAAATGATGCGACAATCGTCACACATTTTCAGCAGATCCAGCTGTGAACTGGTTTGGAACATGGGGTTTTTGCCTGCAAGAATGGACGAAACCCGCTCAATGGCCCGCTTGGAGCCAAAAGGCTGATTACAGCGGATGCAATCGAACGGCTCATCTTCATGCAACACAATTGCAGACTGAACACTCTTTGAAAAATTATAGCGTGGCTCCAGCGTAATGGCATTTTCAGGGCAAGTAGCTGCGCACAAACCGCACTGCACGCAATTTCGCTCATGGAAGCGCAATTGCGGGTGATCGGCACCATCGAGCAGGGCATGAGCTGGACAACTGCCAACGCAGGCAAGGCATAAAGTACAACTGGTACTGTCAACATGAATAAGCCCGTAAGGCGCACCGTCAGGTAACTCCATCTGCTCATTAGCCAGGGACGATGCCTCAAACAGACTACTAAAAGCCATGTGGGCAATATCACGCTTGCTACCGGTCGCGGTAAAATGGTTGGCACCAATAGGCTCATTTTCTGACAACTCATATAAAGCTGCTTCTAGCGCGAACGGGTCTTGTTCAATGAGCACTTGCGCACGCATCTGGGCCTGCGGGTTCGCAACAAAATCAAGTCCCTCCAAGACGCTATTGCAAAGGCCTATCTGATCGTTGAGCGCGCTCAGCTCGCTGCGCCGTGCCGGGGGGACCAGCACCTGCACATGACTCGCACCTGCCCCAAAAGCAGCCAATAAAGTTTCATGACCAAGCGCTAGAACAGAATGTAGCGACACCGGCAATACATTGGCGGGCAAGCCTTTGCCATAGCGTGACATGGCGCTGATCATTGGCAGACCATGGGCTTCATCACATAAAAGCAAAACAGGATGGCTGCCCTTGGCGGCCTTATAACTCTTTAATAATTGCTGGATGCGCGTGATGAGATCATCAAGACGCGGGTAGGAGTATTGAATGGCACCAGTCGGGCACAGGGCATGGCAATTTCCGCAGCCGCCACAGATCGCGCCATCGATTTTCACAAAATCTCCCGCGCTAGTGATGGCTGAAGCAGGACAATGGTCGAGACATTTTGTGCATCCAACTTTGCCGCTACGGCCATGGGCGCAGATGCCCTTTTCATAATCAACATAGATTGGCTTTTCGAATTCCCCGACAAAATCGCTGATCTCATACATGGCGCTGGCAAGGTCAGCTGCCTGATCGGGGTCAACTCGAAAATAACCATCGCGTGACACGGCACTGTTGATCAATGAGCGCTCCCTCGACAAATCAAATATCAGGTCGCATTCAAGTTCCATCTCGATGCGATCCTCGCCAAAAGATAACTCGCTTCGCGAAGATGGAGAGGCAGTCGCATAATCTTTGATGGTTACTTCAAACGCTCCAAGCGCCCCTTGCAGCTTTTCAATTCTGCCAATAGCCATCGCAAAAAGGTTTGTGGACGGGATCATTAAATCGCCGGGATCAGTAAGAATGAGTGTTACGCTGAGGCGTTCCGATAATTTGAGCGCAGTATCATACGCGGTTTGCCCTTGCCCATAAACAAGACAATTACCACCTGAGCGCAACGTCATCAATCTGGTCGGATCGGCTTTCAAGCCACTCGCTTGAATGAGAGCAACCATTTTGGGTTGCGCTTTTTCGGCTTCATCCGACCAGCCAGCCAATTCGCGAATATTGACGAAACTGACATTTTCCTCACCGCATCCGCCCTCTTCGTCGCCGGCAATTTCACGAAACAAAGGGGCTTCTTGCGTGCATGCCACCAGCAATCCTTCATTTTTCTTGAGAGCAGAGCGAAAATTATCAATTTGCGAGCGACACAAAGAAGAGTTGACGAATGTTTCACTCGATGAGCCGAGCGCCGATGATAGCTTTGCGCCGTTTAGCGGGATGGTTTTATCGCAATTACAAATGAGCAGCTTTTTAGTCGTCATTTTGAGGGGTCCTTGCTGTATTGCCGGTGTAATACCCTTGTACCTTGTCCTATATTTTCGTAGGCTTTACAAAGTACTTTCAAGTCTAACTTATCATAGCGATTGGAGAGATGGTAGTATAATGAAACGCTCAAAAACAATTCCAATCGGCGTTATTATGGCCAAAGAAGCGCTCGACAATCCTTGGGTTGATCATATCTGGAAGGCCAATGGCATCGCCCTCGAATTCCCTTCCGATATCCGCTGGAAGAAATTATCGAGTAGCAAAAAATCCACCCACTATATCGTTTCTTGCGAACTGCAACTGTTCCGGGGCGAAACAGAATCTTATCTCTCCAATATAAATGACGAAGAACCCTCTATCTATGTGATCCTGCGCGAGAACGATGACGATCTTGATGAGGCGTCCCAAAACACCGTTGAGGATATCCCCCTTGAAGTGCATCTTGTCACCGCCTCCCCCTTCGAGGCCCAGGACTATCTGGATACCGGAGAAGATATTGTTGAGCGCATCCCCTTGCCTGATGCCCTTCTCACTCAGATAAAAACCTTCATCGCCGAACATCATGAAGAAGAGAAATTCAAAAAGCGCAAACGGGACAAGCTGGATGTCCATGAACACAAATTTGGGCAAGAACCCATTTTCGAAATCAGACAACGTATGAGCGGGAGCATCAAGGATGACGATGAAAAAAACTGACAGCCCCCTTTCCCGCTGGTCGCAACGAAAAATGCTGGTTCAAGAAGGAAAAATACCTTCTGATGCGCCCGCTGAACCCCTCAGCGGTCCCGATGCAGAGCAGCAATCTGCACAAACTGATGAGCTTTGCGAGCAAGGCAATGAAAAAGGTGAGGAGCAACAAGCAGTCCCGCCCCGCGAAGACGAGATTGACACAGAAAAATTTGCCAATGTCGATTATGAAGCCCTCGACTATGATAGCGACTATACACAATTCATGGCCAAGAATGTCCCTGAGTTCGTCAGGCGAAAGGCGTTACGTGCCCTGTGGAACTCTGACCCGGTGTTTGCCAACCTCGATGGCCTCAATGATTATGACGAGGACTTCACTATTGTGGAGCCGATGACCAAAGCGATTGAATCAGCCTGGAACATGGGCAAGGGATATATGACCGCCGAGGAAGAAGAAAAGAAAAAAGCCGCTAGAGAAGAAGAAGAAGAAGAAGAAGTGCAAGTCGTATCCGCTGAAGAGGCCGACGATGAGACGCTTGATGATGAACTGATCGCCCCCGCAGAAGATGGTATCAGCAAAGACGAAAGCATGGAAGTTGAGGCGCAATCTGAGGATCTTGATGAAAAAACCAAGACCTCTTGAAGAAGACCCGTTTATTTTGCGCCAACCAAATCAAGCTCACATATATCCGCAATGAAATCGGCAATTTGCGTCACCTTGTCCCGATCAAAGCAAGGTAGCTTATCTTTAGCTGTTCCCGACGCCGTCACCACCGCAATGATCGAGGGATCGCCTGGCGCCAGAGCCTGCTGATTGATTGAAGCTTCCCCTCGCACCTCGATTTTTTTATGCTGCTCTTGTTTGTAACCTTCCACAAGAATGAGATCACAAGGGTCAAGGCTATCGATGGTTTGCGCAAGCGTTGGTGGCTCCTCGCCGCGCAACTCGGTCATCAAGGCCCAGCGCCTTTGTGACACAAGGGCGATTTGATAGGCACCAGCTTCGCGCATATGACAAGAGTCTCGCCCTTTATGATCGATATCAAATTGATTATGGGCATGCTTTATCGCCGACACTTTGAGCCCGCGCGCACAAAACTCTTCAACAAGTCGCGCAACTAGCGTTGTCTTGCCCGAATCTTTCCACCCGATAATACCGATCAAGCGCGGAATGGTCATAAAACACGCTCCGCAATCGATTCCGCTTTCACGAGATCTTTCGGCCTGTTGACGTTAAAAAACGGATCTATTTGCGCGGTATCAATTTGGAAAACCATCTCGACCATTTCATGCCTATCGGTCCAATCAAGGATTTTTCGCAGACCTGACTTGAGTGCTTTTTCCAAATCATCGGCAAGCGCCACTGGCCATAATCCAAACACCGGATGCACGCGCCCGTTTGAAGCTGCAAGAACAATACTCAAACCGTCATTCCCCGCGCCCTGCAATAATCTTTGCGCAAGATCACGAGGGAAAAACGGCGTGTCTGAGGCAGCCGTAATGATATAGGGAGCCTCTGGAACATGCTCCAGCGTCCAGCGCATACCCGCCAGCACCCCTGCCAAAGGCCCCACAAATCCCTCGACCGTATCTTTCACGACGGGCGGCTCAAAGGAGCAAAAACGGGCGGCGTCCCCATTTGCGTTGATGACAAGATCACTCACTTGCGGAGACAATCGATCGATGGCGCGCCCCAGCAAACTCTGGCCGCCAATTTCCAAAAGGCATTTATCACCGCCCCCCATGCGCCGCGCCTGCCCCCCGGCCAATACGACGCCAACGACCTGTTTGGTAGAGCGGCTCATGCAGACTTGATCCTCTTTATGGGCATGTCAGGACGCTTCTTTTATCTGGCTGGATTTTCGTTGATGTTTGGCAGGTTCGCTTGGCAGCTTATCCGTCTCCAGATCATAGATCAGGCGGTTCTTACCAGCTAGCACGATAAACCGTGCGCCGCGCAAACGCCCGATTAGCGTGAGCCCGGACTGGCGCGCCAGATCAACGCCCCAAGCAGTGAAACCCGACCGCGACAACAGTACCGGAATGCCCATTTTAACGGTCTTGATGACCATCTCGCTGGTCAGCCGACCGGTGGTGTAAAACAGTTTGTCGTGGGGCTCTATTTTATTGAGAAACATATAGCCAGCGATTTTGTCGACCGCATTGTGGCGCCCCACATCTTCCACATAAAGCAAGGGCTTGTCGTCCTTGCACAGGACACAGCCATGAATAGCCCCGGCGCTCAAATAAAGAGAGGGAGAGCGATTTATCTTGTTCTGCAGCTCATACAGCCATGAGGTGCGTATTTCAGCCTGCTCGTTCAGCTGCACATCCTCAAATTCTTCCATCAGATCTCCGAACACGGTACCCTGCGCACAGCCAGACGTCTGGGTTTTCTTTTTCAGCTTGTCTTCGTAATTGGTTTTGCGTTTTGTCCGCACAACAATCGCGCCAAGATCCTCATCATGCTCAATGCTGGTGATCTCGTCATCGGATTTCAACATGTTCTGATTGAGCAGATAGCCGACCGCCAGCAGATCAGGATAATCACCGATGGTCATCATAGTAACGATTTCCTGGGTGTTCAAAAACAAGGTGAGTGGTCGCTCGACAACAACCGTGGTGGTAACACTATTGCCGTTTTGGTCAAATCCCTCGACGCTCACCGAGAGACTTTGATCCAGCGGATCAGGTCTTAGCGTGAATTCGTCCATACAAGCTCAAACTCTTCTTGTGTTCGTCTTAACTTAACCACCGGTGACGCTCATATGGCGCGCCACAGCTGGTTTTTGATTGCGGCGATCAATATGGAAATCATGCCCTTCTGGCTTGCGCGCGATGGCTTCATCAATCGCCGCACGCAGGAGCAAATCATGGCTCGATGCTCGCAATGGTGTCAGTAGATCCTTGGCATCATCCTGCCCCAAACACATATATAAAATACCGGTGCAGGTCAGGCGGACACGGTTGCAGCTTTCACAAAACTTATGACTAAGCGGCGTAATGAAACCAAGGGTGCCGCCAGTTTGTTCGACCTTATAATAGCGCGACGGGCCACCTGTTCGATATTCGATAGGTGTGAGGGTCCAGTCTTCGCGCAAACGCTCTTTGACCGTTGATAGCGGTAGATAATTGTCATACCGGTCGCCATCGACCTGCCCCATCGGCATGGTTTCGATCAATGTCAATTCCATACCGCGCTCATGACACCAGCGCGCCATTGTCGTAATTTCATGTTCATTGAGGTTTTTCAGCGCAACCATATTGATCTTGACGTGCAAGCCTGCCTCTTGCGCTGCATCAATACCGCGCATGACTTTATCAAAATGATCGCGCCGCGTGATATCCTTGAATATGACCGGGTCCAGTGTATCGAGTGAAATATTGACCCGGCGCACACCGCAAGAGACAAGTTCCTTGGCATATTTTGCCAGTTGGCTACCGTTGGTCGTGAGGGTCAGTTCCTCAAGCTTGCCACTCTCAAGATGGCGGGACAGTCCTTTCACCAGCCACATGATATTACGGCGCACCAAAGGTTCGCCGCCAGTCAGACGCAGCTTCTTTACTCCTTTGCCGACAAAACACGAACAAATGCGATCAAGTTCTTCGAGACTCAAAAGGTCTTTGCGCGGCAAGAAGGTCATGTTTTCAGCCATGCAGTAAGTGCAGCGAAAATCGCAACGATCTGTTACCGACACTCTTAAATAGGTGATGGCACGGCCAAACGGGTCGATCAGATCAGTGTCCGATTGTTGGTTTGGCCCGGTTTTTTGGTTTGGCCCCATCTTTTGATTTGGCAAGGGAATATTCAATGACGTCTCCCAGTCAGTACAGGTTATTGACACATTGGGTTTTACTCGTGAGCTTACGATATACGATCACGAATGGACAATAAAGAAAAATTGATCGATCTTCGACAAAATTCAGTACCTTACCAATTTTAAACATTTATACTTTCTCATATATAAATAAATGAATATATAAATACTTGCCCTATACTATTAATCATCTTGCAAATGCCGGGAGTGAGGTGCATAGTCAGGCTCAGGCACAAAGCTGGCACGTCATGAGAACGGCTAATAAAGTTCTCTTCTGCGTGTGAATTTAGATCTTTTTGAAAGTCTGGATTTTATGCAAACTACTCCTGATTCTCACACCGACACTGCGGCGCATCAAAGCCCTGCCATAAAGGACGTGCCTGGCGAGGATGTCATGCGAGCCGCTTTATACCGGACGCTTGCCGTTTTACTGGGACGCGCTCCACAGCAACAAGAGCTAACGCTCTTGACTGGGCTTGGATCAGAGGAAACGCCTCTGGGAGAAGCGCTCGCCACCTTATCGCGGCACGCATCTAACGTCAGCATTGACCAGCTGGAAGAAGAATATTCGGCCTTGTTTATTGGCGTTGGACGCGGCGAACTTGTGCCTCATGCCTCTTATTATCTGACCGGGTTTTTGAACGAAAAGCCGCTGGTCAGGTTACGTCAGGATCTGAGGGATCTGGGAATTGCCAAACAGCCTGAAATTAGTGAGCCTGAGGACCATATCAGCACCCTCCTTGATATCATGGCGGGCTTGATCTTGGGCGATTTTGGAGAGGCCGCTACGCTCGAGCAGCAACATAAATTTTTCAGCACCCACTTATCCCCATGGGCTACACATTTTTTCAAAGATCTGGAAGCGGCCAAAACCGCCAGCTTCTTTATGCCGGTCGGCGCCGTTGGACGCTTGTTCCTTGAGGTCGAGGAACAGGCATTTTCCATGAGCTGACTGTGAGCGCCAGCCCTTTGCTGGCCAATTGTTTTGACGACCATAACCAAAAAGAAAAGGAGTCTGACAGTGAAAATCAAAAAACCAGATACCCCCCCCAAAGATCCGATGGATCGACGAGGTTTCTTGAAACTTGCTGGATTGGGAACAACTGTTGGGGTGGCCAGTGCCCTTGGCAATGTTGCCAATGCAAGTGATCTCCCAAATGACAAACCCAAGAGCGCAGGATATCGCGAGACCGAGTACGTCAAGCGTTACTACGAATTGGCAAAATTCTAATTTCATCAAACAACTCATACTGGAACCCCCGTTCTGGTATCACGATTATTGAGAGGAAAGACCCATGCTACGGAAGAAGATAAACGGGGTTGCGAACGGCCCCCGATTGTCGTCTACCCTGACACAAACGGAAAAGAGCGTCGTTGACCGGCGGACATTTTTGCGCGGCTCCGGCCTCGCTGCAACTGGTCTGGTCGCAGCAACCGCATTGAGCGCAGGGCGTGTTCAAAAAGCGCAGGCTGCAGCTGAAAACAAAAGCAATATCGAGATTAAAAAATCGGTATGCACGCATTGTTCAGTTGGATGTTCTGTGATCGCGGAAGTTCAGGACGGCGTCTGGATCGGACAAGAACCTGGATTTGACAGCCCTTTTAATCTGGGAGCCCATTGTGCCAAAGGGGCGTCAGTTCGTGAGCATGCCCATGGCGAGCGCCGCCTCAAATATCCCATGAAGCTTGAGGGGGGGAAATGGAAGAAAGTCAGCTGGGACACCGCCATCGACGAGATCGGCGACAAAATGCTGGAGATCCGCAAGACGTCTGGACCAGATAGCGTCTATTGGCTGGGATCTGCCAAACATAATAATGAACAGGCTTATCTGTTCCGTAAATTCTATGCCTATTGGGGAACCAATAATGGAGACCATCAGGCACGGATTTGTCATTCAACCACAGTTGCCGGTGTTGCCAACACCTGGGGTTATGGTGCCATGACCAATTCCTATAATGACATCCACAACTCGAAAAGCATGATTCTGTTTGGATCAAATCCCACGGAAGCACATCCCGTTGCACTGCAACATCTGATGAAAGCCAAAGAACAAAATAACGCAGCGCTCATCGTGTGTGATCCACGCTTCACACGCACAGCTGCTCATGCCACAGAATATGTGCGCTTTCGCCCTGGCACCGATGTGGCGCTGGTTTGGGGGATTTTATACCATATCTTCGAGAACAAATGGGAAGACAAGGAGTATATCCGCCAACGGGTTTGGGGGATTGACCATATCCGTACCGAAGTCAAAAAGTGGAACCCCGCCGAAGTCAAACGGGTCACTGGCGTTCCTGAGTCGCAAATGAAACGCGTTGCCCGCACACTGGTCAATAATCGCCCCGGCACACTGATTTGGTGCATGGGTGGCACGCAGCATACAACCGGCAACAATAATACCAGAGCCTACTGCATCTTGCAGCTCGCCCTTGGCAATATTGGCAAGGCTGGCGGTGGCGCCAATATTTTCCGTGGCCATGACAATGTTCAGGGGGCCACCGATTTTGGTGTGCTGTCTCATACATTACCCGGATATTACGGCCTCAAAAAAGGCTCATGGAAGCATTGGTCCAGAGTTTGGGATACCAGCTATGATTATCTCATGGGGCGCTTCGAGAGCGAGAAGATGATGCACTCCAAAGGCATCCCTGTATCGCGCTGGATTGATGGTGTGCTTGAAGACAAAGACAAGATCGATCAGACCGATAATCTTCGTGCCATGGTTTTCTGGGGACATGCTCCCAACTCACAGACCCGCGGCAATGACATGAAAAAAGCCATGGAAAAACTTGATCTCATGGTGGTCATTGATCCATATCCAACCGTCTCGGCCGTCATGCACGATCGAAAAGACGGGGTGTATCTGCTGCCAGCAGCTACCCAGTTTGAAACCTATGGCTCGGTCACAGCCTCAAACAGATCCTTGCAATGGCGTGAAAAAGTCATTGAACCGGTGTTTGAGTCTCTTCCCGATCATACCATCATGTACAAATTTGCGAAGAAATTTGGCATGGACAAGGAGATGTTCAAGCATATCAAGGTCACAAATGATGAGCCATTGATCGAAGACATTACCCGCGAATACAACAAGGGTATGTGGACGATTGGCTATACCGGTCAAACGCCAGAGCGCCTGAAAATGCACATGGCACAGCAACACACCTTTGACAAAACAACCCTGCAAGCAAAGGGCGGTCCAGTCGATGGGGAATATTATGGCCTGCCATGGCCTTGCTGGGGCACTGCGGAGCTTAAACATCCCGGCACTCCCAATCTGTATGATCCCTCAAAACCGGTGATCGAAGGTGGCCTTAGTTTCCGTGCCAGATTCGGCGTCAAGGCTCCTGACAAATGGGGCGGTGGCAATATGCTGGCCGAAGGTGCGCAGGAAGGTTCCTCCTACCCTGTAGGCTCAGAAATCAAGGACGGCTATCCCGAGTTCACTATGGCCATGCTTAAAAAACTTGGCTGGGACACGGACCTGACCGATAGCGAACGAGCTGCCATCGACAAAGTTGCCGGAGACAAAACCAATTGGAAAACCGATCTGTCGGGTGGTATCCAGCGGGTCGCCATCAAGCATGGTTGTTCGCCATTTGGCAATGCCAAAGCGCGCACCGTGGTCTGGAACTTCCCCGACCCCATCCCGCTTCACCGCGAACCGCTCTATACGTCTAGACGCGATTTGTTACCCAAATATGCAACCTATAGCGACAAGCAGGCTTACCGCCTGCCAACCCGTTACGCCTCCATTCAGGCGGTTGATTATTCCAAAGACTACCCGATCATTCTGACATCGGGACGTCTGGTGGAATATGAAGGTGGCGGTGACGAAAGCAGGTCCAATCCATGGCTGGCTGAACTGCAACAAGACATGTTCGTTGAGATCAACCTGTCTGATGCCAATGATTTAGGCATCAGAGATGGCCAGATGGTCTGGGTCGAGGGACCTGAAAAAGGCCGGATCAAGGTGAAAGCCATGGTCACCGAGAGGGTCGGTCGAGGCGTCGCGTTCTTGCCGTTCCATTTTGGCGGCCATTTCGAGGGGAAAGACTTGCGCTCGAAATATCCCGAAGGCGCAGATCCATACGTCCTTGGCGAAGCTGCCAATACAGCCATGACTTATGGCTATGACAGTGTCACCCAGATGCAGGAGACCAAGGCGTCCCTGTGCAAAATCACCAAAGCATAAGAGGAGACGTTATTATGGCTAGAATGAAATTCCTCTGTGATGCCGAACGGTGCATTGAATGCAACGCCTGCGTCACAGCCTGTAAAAATGAAAACGAAGTCCCTTGGGGCATTAACCGGCGACGGGTCGTCACGATCAATGATGGCAAGCCGGGCGAGCGTTCGATCTCGGTGGCTTGCATGCACTGCTCAGATGCCCCTTGCATGGCAGTTTGCCCCGTTGATTGCTTCTACCAGACGGATGATGGCGTTGTCCTTCATTCCAAGGATTTGTGTATCGGCTGTGGTTATTGCTTCTACGCCTGTCCCTTTGGAGCACCCCAGTTTCCGCAAGCCAGCAATTTCGGCTCCCGCGGTAAAATGGATAAATGTACGTTCTGTGCTGGTGGTCCTGAAGAAGACAACTCGGCGGTCGAGTTTAAGAAATACGGACGCAACCGGATCGCAGAAGGCAAGCTTCCCCTATGCGCAGAAATGTGCGCCACCAGAGCCCTGCTTGCAGGAGATGGTAACAAGGTTGCCGATACTTATCGCGAACGTGTTGTATCGCGTGGATTCGGCTCTGGTGCCTGGGGCTGGGGACGTGCATATCCCGGTCAAAGTGGTGGCTGATAAAGGGCCTTCCCAAT
>JAJRPI010000020.1 GCA_024280895.1 Alphaproteobacteria bacterium
ATATTGCCGCCAAAACCGAAATTACCGCGAGCATTACCCTGGGCGTTGCCCTGCGTATTGCCTTGAGCATTTCCCTGGCCAGCTCCCTGACCATTGCCCAGATAGTTGCGAACACCAGTATTGCCGAGATTAGCACTATTGCCAGTGCCTTGTCCGGCACCCTGGCCAGAAGCATTGCCGCTCATATTGCCGCCAAAGCCGAAATTACCGCGAGCATTACCCTGGGCGTTGCCTTGAGCATTTCCTTGGCCTGTTCCCCGACCATCGCCCAAATAGTTGCGAACACCAGTATTGCCAAGATTAGCACTATTACCAGCGCCCTGACCCGTTCCCTGTCCAGCACCCTGTCCAGAAGCGTTGCCGCTCATATTGCCGCCAAAACCGAAATTACCGCGAGCATTGCCCTGCGTATTGCCTTGCGTATTGCCTTGAGCATTTCCTTGGCCATTGCCCTGATAGTTACCTTGATAATTGCGAACACCGGTATTACCAAAAGTGGGGCCAGCTACCTGATTTGCAATCGGGTTAGCCGGAGTGACCGTTTTTTGCTCTGCAGCCTGCGCAACGCCGATCACCAAAAAAAGTGCTGACACCGAGACTGAATACAATAATTTTGTGCCGAATACACTATTTTTCATTTCATACTCCCTTTTCAAGCAGAACCAAGTGTTCAGAACTACTTACTCACTAATAAATTCAAAAATTTGACATGCACTACATGAAAAAACAAAACGGTCAATCATACTTAGTTGCACATTACTACCAACTTGCACGGTTTACAATATTCACATATCGCAATATCAGTGCAAATTGTCACACCAGACAAAGTCTAAGTAGTTCTCCCTATATCAATAAAGACTACTTGGCATCATTTGTCTTTTTTGGCATCCTTCCTCATTAATTTACGAGCCTGCCCAACCCAGTCTTCACGCTTGATCCGACCTGCCAGGTCAATTGTTCCATCTTCCGCCTCGACGATCTCATTGACATCAAGCTTGGATAGTTGAGAAAATGTCGTAACCCCAAGTTCATTCAGGATTTTTTCAAGTTTTGGCCCCACTCCATTGATCTCTTTCAGATCGTCAGGCGCTGCCTCTTCAAAGGGCCCTTCTTCAAGAGGCTTACCTTTACTTATTTTTTCTTGAGTCGATTTTAAAGGCTTCGCCTTTTTGCCAGGCCTTACATCGGCCGGTTTTTCATCCTCGACTTTTTGTTGAGCACGCTTTTCTTTGGCTTTTTTCTTAGCCTTGGCCTCTTTTTTTTCTTTGGCCTTGGCCATTTTTTGGGCTTTGGATTTTTTGACCTTCTTAACCTTGGTCTTGGCTGTTTTTTGTGATTTCACGTCCTCATCAGCCGCACGGTTATCATATTCATCCGCGTCACTCTCAAGAGCGCTCTTCACCAGCTTTCCAGGACGCCCCTCTTGGGAAGCAAAAACCTGAGTACCATCCCGAGACGGCTCCTCAACAGAACCACTTTTCGTGCCATCACTTTGCACGCTACCACCCGCAAGCTTGGCACGTACGAGCTTGGCTAACTGCCCCCATGACAACCAGACGAAATATGGCAGAGCTTTTATATTGGCAAGCGGGTTCTTTAACATGCCCCCGATTGCGCCCAGCACACCACCAATGATCGCACTAGCAGCTCCCGAAGATCGTTTTGAATTACTACTTGCCGTCGATGCTGACGAAGATTTAGAGCCGGTCCGGTCATCCAGTAATGAGGCTTTGATTTCATCCATGCGGGCGCTTTTTGCACCAACAGTTTCACGAGCCTTGGCGTCAGCCGCCTCTGTTGCCAAAATTCTATTGGCAGTTTGCTCATCTGTTTCACAAACCGGCAATTCATAGGCACCTGGCGCCTTAACGCAAGCCAAAGGAATGATGAACAAGGTCAGAACCGTTGATACGATCGCGCCAAACATCAAGGAGATCGCCATGCCCTGAAAAATTGGGTCGCCAATAATACTAAAGGCGCCTGCAATCATCGTCAGCTGCGTAATCAAAATTGGCCGCGTTCTGGTCACCACAGCCTTAATCACCGATTCACGCAAAGAAACACCGTTCGCCACTTCGTTCTTGGAGAAATCAACAAGCAGAATAGAGTTACGTACGATAATACCAGCAAGAGCAATCCAGCCAATCATTGATGTGGCGGTAAATTCAGCGCCAAGCAGCCAATGGCCCGGAATAATACCGATCAAAGTCAATGGAATTGGCGCCATGATGATGCCAGGCAACCTGAAATTGCCGAACTCATAGACCATCAGCATATAGATCAGGATCAGGGCCAGCATAAAGGCGCCGCCCATATCGCGGAAGGTTTCAAAGGTCACTGTCCATTCACCCGTCCACTCATAGGAGGAGACGAAGCTATTGGCAGGCGCACCAAAATAATGCGGCCACATGCCCTCTTTATTGCCAGGCGGAATATAATCATACAGATATTTCTGCACTTCCAGCATGCCATAAATCGGCGCTGCCAGCCCCGTAATAACACCCGAGGTTTCTCCGGTGACATATTCGACATTACGCAAGTCTTTATGGTAGATGACCCGATCTTGCGGCTGCTCGACAAATTTACCAAGCGCGGACAGAGGGATCATTTTTCCCGTTTTCGTCTGGATTGGCAATTCTCCAAGCCGCGAGACTTGCGAACGAACCGCCAGCGAAGCCTGCAAGATGATAAAGCGAGGCTCCAGTTCGCGCCCCCGTTTGACATCTCCAAGCTTGAAGCCACCCATCACCATGGAAAGCTGACCGGTAATGTCAGACATTGATACGCCATTGTGATCAGCCTTCTGGCGATCAATGACAAACACCCAGGCATTATGCGCTTCGGGCACATAATTATCCACGTCGACAACGCCAGGTGCCGCCTCAAACGCTTCTGTAATTTTTTTGACGACCGCCTTGCGGGTCGCATCATCAGGGCCATAAACCTCGGCGACCATACTTTGCAGAACTGGTGGTCCAGGCGGCATCTCGACGACTTGTATCTTGGCCCCAAGCGTTTTGGCGAGTGGTGTCAAAAGAGCCCTCGCCGCTTCCGCGATCTGATGACTGGAGCGCTCACGCTCTTCTTTGTCGAGCAATTGCACCTGCAAGTCAGCTTCCCAAGGCCGTTTGCGCAAATAGTAATGGCGCACAAGTCCGTTGAAGTTGAAGGGCGATGCTGTTCCCGCGTAACTTTGAACCGCCGTTACCTCATGGAAAGCAGGCTTGCCATCGGAATTTTCTTTTCGCAACAAAGCGTCGGTTAAACGCTGCACCACATTGGCCGTCACCGGTAGCGCGGTACCTTCAGGCATATTCACAACAATGTTAAACTCAGGCTTGTTATCGAGCGGTAACATTTTCACCGCAACACCCTGGAAGTAGAACATGGAACAAGCCAGCATAAAGACAGCCCAGACGCCCATGCGGAACATGGTGGCTCTCTTGGGGTTGTCAATCATCGGCTCGAGCACGGCGCGAAAAAAGCCATTGAACATTTCGTTGGTTTTATGCTCTTTTTCCTGCATGGCGTTCAATTGGCGCAGGCTCGGGCGCACCCGAATGGCTAGCCAAGGCGTAAAAATGAAGGCCGCATAGAGTGAGAAGATCATCGCCACGGAACCCAGTACCGGGATCGGCGCCATATAGGGACCCATCATACCAGACACCATGCCCATAGGCAGCAGCGCGGCGATAATGGCAAGAGTTGCAAGTACCGTTGGATTACCCACCTCGCGCACCGCATCAATGGTCGTTGCCGTATCGACCCCGCCCTTTAGCAGCCAACGCCTGTAAATATTTTCAACCACGACTGTGGCATCATCGACCAAAATACCAATACAAAAGATGAGCGCAAACAATGATACCCGATCGATGGTAAATTCCAGAACCCAAGCAGCAAACACGGTGACTAGTATGATCACGGGAATAACGGTCGCCACAACAAATGTCGGACGGATGCCAAGGAAAATATAGATCAGAATAGTCACCATCAAGGTGGCCTGCCCCATATCCATCAAGAGGCGGTTAACCTTGTCATTGGCGGACTTTCCGTAATCACGAGTGATCGCCACTGTGACATTATCAGGGATAACACGCCCCTTGAGAAATTCGATCTTTGCAAGAATATTACTAGAGACGCTCACGCCATTTGAGCCACTCTTTTTAGCGATGGCGATCGTGACGGCATTGGCGCCATAGGTGAGTTTGGGCTTTGGTGCTGGATCGTGACCAAAAACTGACCGCTTGATCGAGCAGAAAATACCGCAATCAGCTTCAAAATGAGCACCGGGTCCTGAATAATATTGCACAATACTGGTGGCATCGCCCGGCCCTTCAGTGACCTTGGCAATATCGCGCATATAGACTGGCGCACCTCTGGAAGTACCTACCACCAAACGGTCGATATCTTCTTTACCGCGCAAGAAAGAGCCTGTGTAAACGGCAAAACTTGTGCCGCCAGCCTCAACATTTCCCACGCCTTTTTTCTGATTGGCCGCCTGAATGACCTGCGCCACCTGTCCGATACCGATACCGTAACCGCGCAACAGCTGAGGTTCGATCTCGACACGCACCTGTTCACTACGTCCACCAACAAGGAAATTCTGCGATGTATTAGGCACCTCTTTGAGGCGCTGCATAACTTCCAGACCGATCGTGCGCAGAGCCGAGTCATCGACCAGATCAGACCACAAAGTCAGCGTGACCGTTGGGACGTCATCGACACCTTTTGGCTTGACGAGAGCTGGCGTGACACCTGGTGGCATTTTATCTTTATTTGATTCAAGTTTATCGTAAAGCTTGACCAGAGATGGACCCATCTCTTCGCCAACAACAAATTGCACCGTCACCATACCCTGGCCGCGCTGCGAAGCGGAATAGACATGCTTTACATTGGGAATTTCGCTCATCATGCGTTCAAGCGGATCGGTAGCCAAGGACGCGACCTGATCAGCCGAAGCGCCAGGAAACTGGAAAAAGATGTCGACCATCGGGACGGAGATCTGCGGATCTTCCTGCCTTGGCGTGATCATGATACCCAAAAGGCCAAGGGCCAAACAGGCCGCCAATATCATTGGCGTCAATGGCGAGTGAATAAAAGAACTCGCAATTTTTCCCGCCATTCCAAGTTCGAGATCTTCCTCAGCACCCGAATTGTCAAACTCCCGATCAGCCATACTACGCTCTTATATCTTACTGGAACCACTGCTTTGCTTGAAAACAAGCGGCAAGGACCCCAAACACCTCTAACTCTGCACTAATGCGGGAGCATTATTATTACTGCGGACCGCCCCCTAATGCCCTTGACAGGGCACTTATTCTAATCCGCTTCATTCGATTTTACTTGCCGTATGTGAGACAAGTAAATCCTAGACCAGGCAATCGCGAAAAGTCTTACTTTACGCTCGTTGCCACACCAGATTGCATGGTGCTTAACTTTCCTGGAGGTCCGGTAATGACCTCCTCATCACCCTTAAGACCCGAAATGACAGCGATACGCCCACCCTCAACCAGATCACCAAGACGCACCATGCGCAGCGATGACTTGCCATCTTTCTGGCGCACGATCACTGCCTTCAGACTACCGCGCGTCACGATCGCAGAGACCGGAACCGTTGGCACCCAATTGGCTTTTTTGCTGATATCAAGCACGGAAACTTCTGCATACATGCCAGGGCCCCCGGGGAACTGAACCTGCTTGCCCTGCGCATTTGGTATGGTTTGCGGAAGATCGAACTTAACCGTAACCGTATGGCTTTTTGAATCTGCCATTGGGAAGATCTGCGCGACACGGGCCGGCACTCGTTGACCACCAGCCACATCAATATAAGCATCGACAACCATCCCCACCTTTAAGGAAGAGATCAGTCGCACCGGTATGTCAGCCTGAATGCGTAAAAACTTGGTATAGGCAAATTTGATCAAGGGCTGACCCGGCTGAACCGTATCGCCAACTTCAACCAGCTTGGAAAGAATTTTACCGTCGAAAGGAACCTTTAGCTGTGCATCTCGCAGCGTGGCATCAAGCTGGTCGATCTGCGCCCGCATGGCCTGCAAACGACTTTGCGCGCCGCGAATACCCTGCTCACGCCCCTGCAAATTAGCATAGCGATCAACCCAGGGATTATGACTTCCAGCTTTTTGACCAAAAAAGCCACCCATAAAATCATCCATCGCCATAGGCATGCCCATGCCAGATGATTTGCCGGTTTTAGGAGAATAGAGTTCGCGTCGATATTGGATCCACGCAGTATTAACAGCCGATTGCGCCGCCATGTAACTTGCTACTGCTGCCCGGCGTTTGGCACGAATACTTTCATCATCGACAGCAACAATAACCGTCCCGGTTTTGAAACTGTCCCCTTCTTTGCCAGCCAGATATTTTATCTCACCAGGCAATTGCGCTGATAATGTTACTTCTTTGAAAGGAATGACCGTACCCGATACACGGGTTTCATCTCCGATGCGCTTTGGAACGACAGGAGCCGTCGTCACACTCTCGACTGCCATTGCCTGTGCGCTGGCCAGACTTGCAAATCCTACTAGGGCAGCAAAAACCAAAGCACTTGAAACTTTGTTCGTAAATTCAGAAATCACCATCATCACTCTTCACTTCCGCATTTGTTGGATCAACGACGACTGTACCTGATTCGCTTAACCAGAACGCGCGCCACCCCTTTTGATCGCTGACATCAAAACATACACTGTCATAAAAGGTTATTAATATGCACAGCTCATTGCCTGTTTGGTAAATATTGCACTAAGCCAAACCTGACCAAGTCGCTATTTATCCACTAAAATGAGACACTTGAATGTAATGCAATTATCATGCCGGACCGAAAGCACTTGTTTTACCTATATTTTTCATACAGCAACACCGTTCGCCCTGCAACAGAATAAACTGACTAACTAACATTCAAACAGCTGAATTTACTCGCTTAATCGGACTTTCGTAAAAATTTTTGTGTTGCATATTGTTGCAAACGTTGCAATTATGCTTTGCAACAAATGTGCGTTGATTTGTCACACCCTGCAATCTCGTACACAACGAATAACGAGAAGGAGTAAAGCGGTCATGCAGGACTTGAGCAGTATACTGCCATTACTGGAAGCGATTGTCTCGCATATCGACGACGGCATACTGATCACCGATCGCTCAGGGGCCATCCTCTTTCTCAATCCCTCGGCTAAAGTCTTTTTGAGTACAGGCAAAGACAAACGCGCCAACCAATTAAAAAATATCAGCAACATCACCTGCGTCGATCTCATCGCAATTATGAAAGAGGCGTTTTATGAAGAGCACTTTCCTGAGCAGGGCGACCTTCGATCTGGCCTGAAAAAGTTTATTCGTAATATAAAGACGCCATCGGGGACGCGGCATCTGGAAATTCAATGCTGCCTGACCCGCCAATCGCAGGGCCAGCTACGCCTGTTCATTCTTCGTGATATTTCCCGCGAGCGCAAATTAGCGGCATTTCTTGACCGTGCCTCAAACGATCTTGTCACCAATGACCCGCAAATGATTGAAATCTTGCAACGTATTGACATGGTAGCCCCCAAACAGGCCGCCATTTTACTGCAAGGGGAAAGCGGCACCGGCAAAACCCACATTGCACGCCTGATCCATCGCCTCAGCGATCGCTCAGATAAACCTTTGGTCGAGGTGAACTGCGCCGCTATTCCTGAAACACTTCTGGAATCCGAGCTATTTGGTCATGTCAAAGGGGCTTTCACCGGCGCGATCTCAAACCGCAAAGGGCGTTTTCTTGCCGCTGATGGGGGCACGTTGTTCCTTGATGAACTGGGAGAAATTCCGCTGCATCTGCAAGCAAAACTGCTGCGCGCCATCCAGGACAAGGAGTTTGAGCCCGTCGGGGCCGACAAATCAATCAAGGTCGATGTGCGGATTATCAGCTCTTCTAACCAGAATCTGCGCGAAATGGTTGATGGCGGTCAGTTCAGAGCTGATCTCTATTACCGCCTCGCCGTTATCCCACTTTATATCCCAGCCATTCGCGAGCGCCCCGGCGATATCCCCATCCTGCTTCGGCATTTTTGTGACAATATAGCAGCCAGAGGCTACCCAGCAGGCGTTGAATGCAACACCGAGGCCATGCGCATGCTCATGGATTATCCATGGCCTGGCAATGTGCGAGAACTGGAAAATGCTGTAGAGCACGCCGTAATCTGCGCGAACAATGGCATTGTTCATCCAGAAAGCCTACCCACCGACATCCGCAACTATTGTGAACAAAGCAATACGATTGGCAATAAAATCAATCGCTTCCGGCGAGAAACCGAAAAACAGGGCCGTGAAATCAGCGAAGCCCTGAGAAAAGCGCGCGGCAACCGCACCGTTGCCGCTGAACTGCTGGGCATCAATCGCTCGACCCTGTGGCGGCGCATGCGGCGCCTGGCAATCGAATAGCTTGCTGTGATGGAAACAATTCCGCCGCCCTGCCCTTATCCATATCTGGCCCTGCCCCGTGAATCCGGACATTATCGCCCAGAGGGCAAACGCCCCCTTAACAAGGGCTTCCACATGTCGTTCCAATTGACTTCCCAGACCACTACTTCTATTCTCTGGCGCGATGAATAAGGAGCTTTTCACCATCTATGAACCCGATCCAAAAGACCGCGAAATGAAGCGCCGCCTTGACGATGTCGGTGCCCGCCTGAACAAGATGTCGCCCCAACACGAAAAAGCCTTGCAAAACGGCGCGCCCCTAGCTACCAAAAGGCAATCGGTGGGACGAGCGCTTCGCCTTGGTACTGATCTTGTCGCGGGGGTTGGCGTTGGTGCACTGATAGGTTTTTGGCTGGATCGCTGGTTTGATACCAGTCCTTTATGCTTTATCGTGTTTTTTCTACTCGGCACTGCGGCCGGTTTTTTGAATGTCTTTCGCACGGCCAGGGAGATTCAAGAAGAACAGATGGACCTTGTCAAGCAAGGTAAGCTTGATCTGGGCAAAGACCTGACTGACGACGACTAACCAGCATCCCGAAGAGATTGCTTTGAGGATGTATGCACGAAATAATGATCCTGCCTGAGGGGCTCGCTTGAACCAAGAGCTGATCGGCAATATGAACGTGAAATCGGGGGAATGGAACCGTGGCGACTGCACAGGGCAATGATGGGGCGATGATGCCCAATCCCATGAATCAGTTTGAAATCCAGCGCTATATCAATTGGGAAATTGGCGGCGTCGATGTCTCGTTCACCAACTCATCATTGTTCATGGTGTTAGCTGTTGTGGTAACGAGCGCCTTTTTGATCATTACCATGCGTGGCCATCAAATGGTCCCGGGGCGTCTGCAATCCATTTCCGAGCTGCTGTATGAGTTTGTGCGCAATATGGTGCGCGACTCGACCGGTCCCAAAGGTGAGAAATATTTCCCCTTTATCTTTTCCCTGTTCATCTTTGTGCTGGTCATCAATATGCTTGGCATGTTGCCGTTGGGACATTATTCCTTTACGCCCACCAGTCAGATCATTGTGACCTTCGCGCTTGCTGCGCTGGTGTTTGTCGGTGTCACGCTGATCGGCTTTTGGAAACACGGCATTGGCTACCTGAAGCTGTTCGCCCCATCTGGTGTGCCGTGGTATATGCTACCCATTATCATACCCATCGAGATTATCTCGTATCTGACCCGTCCCATCAGCCTATCTGTGCGGCTTTTCGCCAATATGATGGTGGGACATACTCTGCTGAAGGTGCTTGGAGGCTTCGCTGGGGCGCTTGGCGTCGCGGGTATCGGGCCACTATTGCTAATGATACCGTTCACAGGATTGGAGATTTTGGTTGCCTTCCTGCAAGCTTTCGTGTTTGCGGTACTCACCAGTATTTATCTCAATGACGCTCTTAATATGCACGATCACTAGAAACCACTAACCGTCACAAACAACACCAGCCTTTTTAAAGGCTTTAGACCCTTACAGGAGAATATAAAATGGACGCAGAAGCAGCAAAATTTATCGGCGCAGGCCTTGCTTCAATCGCACTGGTTGGAGCTGGCATCGGTATCGGCCAGATTTTTGGCAGCTATCTTTCTGGTGCTCTTCGCAACCCGTCAGCCGCTCAAGGGCAGTTCACAAACCTGTTGCTGGGCTTTGCGCTTGCTGAAGCTACTGGCCTGTTTGGCCTTGGCATGGCGTTCCTTATTCTGTTCAGCTAGAGCCTGAACGCTGATCATTCATACCAATACTGGCGGCCTTGTTTTCCTGGTTGCCAGTTTGGTATGATGAAACGCGAATGATCCCCGAACCACAAGGTGAAATCAAAGACCATGTCTCAACAGGTAAATGTGAGCAAGCCCGGCACCCCGGTGACGCATGCCTCAACACAGGGCGCTGAACACAAAGGCGGCCTGCCACAGCTCAATGCTGATGATTTTGCGCCACAGCTTGTCTGGCTGGCCCTGACCTTTGGGGCGCTCTACTGGATCATGGCCCGCATCGCCCTACCCCGCATTGCCGATGTCCTTGAAAAGAGACGCGATCATATCGCAACCGACATTGATGCCGCACACAAATTCAAGAAAAGGTCTGAAGAAGCCGAGGCCGCCTATAAAGCATCCCTTGCGGACGCCAAAGCCAAAGCTCACACGATTGCGCAAGATACGCGCGATAAGCTTAACATCAAAACCGATGCCAAGCGGGCCGATGTCGATAGCCAGATCAATGCGAAACTGATGGATGCTGAAAAGCGCATCAAGACCGCCAAAAAGTCCGCACTCAAGGAAATCAATGTGATCGCTACCACGACCACCAAGGACATTGTCGAGCATTTGATTGGCAACAAAACCTCGGACAAAGATCTCGCAAATGCTCTCAAATCAATAGCCACTGGCTGATCCACGCACGCAACGGAGACCCATCATGTTTACAGGCCTTGCCGATCCCTCCCTTTGGGTTGCTGTTGCCTTTTTCGGCTTCGTCGCCCTACTCGTCTATTACAAAGTCCCCGCCAAAATCACCGGCGCGCTCGATGATCGCGCTGATCAGATTAAGGCGGAACTCGACGAAGCCAAAAAACTGCGTGAAGATGCGCAAAGTGTGCTGGCCGACTATCAGCGTAAACAACGTGACGCTCAAAAAGAAGCGGAAGACATCATCACGCAAGCCAAGAAAGAGGCTGAGTCATTGGCGATCGAGACCGAACAAAAACTCACAGAACAATTGGAACGCCGTACCCAGCAGGCCGAAGAAAAAATTGCTCGCGCCGAATTGCAGGCCATTAACGAAGTGCAATCAATGGCCGCAGAAATGTCCGTGCAGGCGGCCGAGCATATTATGCGCAAAAGTGTCACTGGCGACAAAGCCGACAGTCTGATCGATGAAGCCATCGGCGCTATCTCTGGAAACTTTGCCAGAAACTAGCATTTGCACTCATGACATATCCATTAGACACCACAGCGTCTTACTCAATGTAAGCGAGTGCCCTGCCTTGCCAATGCGCATTTAATCTACTTCCCTTTTTTTGTCTGCATATTTCCCCTCATGCGCGGAACCTTTTTCTCTCGTCATTCGTTTAGGTCATATGAGGCGTGCTAAACGCCTCGAAAATATCACGATGACAAACAAGGCGGTGACAGATCCCTGCCACTGCCAATTTACCGGGAGAAAAAGAATAATGTTGACTTACGCTGTTTTGAGCTTTGGTGTGGCCGCGATCATTGGCCTTATAATGGCTGCCAGTATTCTACGAGGTTTACTGGCCCCCTGGATCCTTTCTCTCGTCCATGCAGCGCTCGGTGCCACTGGTCTCGTGCTGGTGCTATTGGCGGTTTTCAACGGCTCTGATGGTCTCATACTGGTCGGGCTGGTGACGCTTATTGTGGCCGCGCTTGGCGGCTTTTACCTTGCTTTCCTTCATCTGCAAAACAAGGTTGCGCCTAGCGGGATTGTCCTTGCTCATGCTGGCCTGGCGGTCGCCGGTTTCCTAATGCTCGCTGGCACAGTTTTCAACATTCTCTAAAATTCACGCAAGGTCTGTTGAACATGAAAATATTCAGCCACCCCGTCCATACAATGCTCATACACTTTCCCATTGCCTTATGGTCATTGGCCTCGATTTGTGATGGGGTGGCAGTTCTTGGCTATCAAGAGGCATGGCGGGCCAGCACCTGGCTTATGGGAGTTGGGGTGGTCATCGCGACGATTGCCATGATACCTGGACTGATCGATCTGGCAAAGCTGCCAGAAAATGCCAAAGGTACAGGCTTAACCCATATGTTGTTTATGGGGCTGGCATGGATGTTTTACCTATTGTCTATTGTGCTTCATATTGACCAAGGCTCTGTTTCATCAACGCCCAATCTATGGGGCGTAGCGCTTAGTGCTGTGGGCTTTGGCTGCTTAATGATCGGCGGCTATTATGGCGCCGAACTCGTTTATCGTCATGGCGCAGGGCAGATCGCCGATAAATCCTCAAGCTAATTGGGAACCAAACTGCAAGCACAAGCGTTTATATTCTATACTGGCAATTACAGCCTTTAGAATCCTTGGCAAAAGGGGGCCATATGAGCGAACAAGTCGATAATCTGGATATCATGAGCACCGAACAAGATTTGCTTACACGCCTGAAAGCTGGCGACCATCAAGCTTTTGAAGGTCTTATTCGAAGGTATAATCAACGATTGTTTCGCATTGCGCGCGCCATTGTGCGCGAGGATATGGAGGCCGAAGACGTGGTGCAAGAAGCCTATATCAAAGCTTTCACCAATCTTCAGGGCTTTGAGGGCAATGATCGATTGGGTGCATGGCTTGCCCGCATCACCACAAATCTGGCGATTGACCGCACTAGAAAATCAAAACGGGCACAAAAGCTAGTCGATGATCTTCTCAACTCAGCCCCACAAGCAGATGAGCAATCCGCGCAAATATCAAGCTCTCAGACCCTTTCCCCAGAAAGACAAGCTGCAATGTCACAAATCCGAAAACTACTGGAGAGAGAAATAGATCTACTACCCGGTGGCTTTCGCGAAGTCTTCGTTTTGCGCGTCGTGGAAGAGCTGTCCGTTGAAGAGACATCCCAAATTTTACAGATCCCGCCTGCAACCGTAAAAACGCGACTACACAGGGCCCGTAGCAAATTGCAAAACTCTCTCAATACCCAACCGACCAATGTCTCTTTAACCGTTTTTCCGTTCGACGGAGCGCGCTGTGATCGCATTACAGCCAGTGTGCTCGAACGGTTAAAAGACAAGCTGGTAATCTAATCGATTGAAATTGTCGTTAGAGAGCCTTCAAACTCGCCCCCCGATCAGCTATAGTCCCCCCTTCCTTTGGTTGTTTGTTTATGAGGGGCCGTCGTTAATATTATGAGTGACTGGAAAACTGCTTTTGCACCGAGGTCTTTGCGCTTGTTCACTTTGGCGCTCCTTGCGAGCTGTATGGGCTTGATAGTAATTGCTCATAATGGCAATGCTGCTCCCGCACCTGGCATCTCCCTTTCTGACAAACCAGATACTCCCCTTAAAGACACAGTGATGAGCGCTGTTCGTGAGCAGATGGGCATCCAAACAAGGCTCCCCGAAGCAATCACGCAATCATCTTCAACACAGATTTTAGCTGCTGATGCGCTTGCATCGGCCAAGGCCGAATCGGGCGATGCCTCCAAAAAAACAAGCGGCCCCAAATCTACGGGCAAGAAAACAGCAAAAACCATCGCTCCCAGAAAAACCGCAGCACAAGCTTTAGCCGCCTTTTATAGCCGCGCCGATCAGCTCCCCCTATGGGTTTCCAAAACCGGTATTTTAAAAACGACCCTCAAGGTGATAAAAGAATTTGAACATGCCGATGGCCACGGGCTACGTCCAAAGGACTTCCAGATTTCTCGAACAGATTTTGATAAAACCAGCTCTGATCCAAAGCAACTAGCCGATTTTGAAATCAAGATGAGCAAGTTGGCTCTCAAATATGTGGCTTATGCCAAAGGGGGACGGATCGATCCGCGCAAGCTAAGCCGTTTTCAGGACCGGGGACCAAATTTGCCAGCCCCTGACACGGTGCTCGATGCGCTAGATAATACCGATCACCCTGCCAAAACGCTGGTCTCTTACCATCCCCAGCATCCCCAGTTCAAAGCTTTGCGCAAACAATTGCTGACGCAAATGACGATGATCATCGATCCAAAAGCCAATAAAAAAAGCAAGAGGAAAGCCGACAAACGGCGCGCCCAGCTATTAATCAATATGGAACGCTGGCGCTGGATGCCTGAAAAAATGCAGGGCGATAATAATATCTTTGTCTGGGCCAATGTGCCCGAGCTAAAAGTCCGTATCATTAAGGATGGTCAAATCGTCTTTTTTGAACGCGTCATTGCCGGATTGCGCTCCAAACAATCTCCGATGTTCTCGGACAAGATGGAATGGATCGAATTCAACCCCACCTGGTTTATTCCAAATTCCATCAAAGTGGCCGATATTTTACCAAGCCTGCGCCGCAAGGGACGGGTCATGAGCCGCTATCATCTACGCATTGACTGCGGCGCACACGGGACGGATTTCACCAAGATCAATTGGAACAAGGTCGATATCCGCAAATGCAGCGTCATCCAGCCAACCGGCTCCAAAAGTGTACTTGGGAAATTAAAATTCAAGTTTCCCAACAAACATGCGGTCTATATGCACGATACCTTGACGCCGGGGCTGTTCAATCAAAAGCACCGCATTCTCAGTCATGGCTGCATTCGGGTGCGTAATCCTAACCGCATGGCCGAAATTCTATTGGCCAATGATAAAGGCATGAGCGCCAAACGGGTCAGGACATTGCTGGCACGCGGTGGATTACACACTGAGCATCTTAAAAAGTCGATTCCTGTCCACATTACCTATTTCAGTACCCGTGTGAAAAAGGACGGCACCCTCGCCCACCATCCCGATTATTACGGGCACGACAAGCGGCTCGCGCAGGCCTTGCTTGGCAAAGGTCACTTGTTCAGAGGGGCTATTTATAGCGGCAGCAGCCGCAAAAGGCGCAAAAGAAAACCGCGCAAGGCGAAACCCAAACCAACTGTCTATCAGCAAATTTTTGCCAACCAATAAACCTCTTGCATTGCAAGGGATCCAGTAAACGTGCCAATCCCGCCAGCGCCATACCGTTACAGCCTGTATGCAATGACAACAAGCAGCAGCCCCCGCCACGTCCCTATGGCAAATCACTGTGTCAATTATCTTGGTCCACCCACAAAAAAAGAGCGCAGATCCCGCAATCTGCGCTCCCTTTGGGGGAATAAAAAGCAATGGGCCTCCATTGCCATTTTAGTGCTACGGGCATGTTATATAACCAGCCCGTAGCGACCCTGTTCGTTTAAAGCAACTAAGACTAGTTAACTTTTTTAACAGCTGGTGCTGCTGGAGCAACAGGTTTAGCCTGAGCTACTGGAGCCTGGCGTGCTGGTGCAGCCTGCATGCCCCAAGGTGCCTGCATTCCCCAAGGAGCCTGCATGCCATATGGTGCCTGAGCTACTGGAGCCTGCTGTGCAGTTGGTGCGGCAGCTGGAGCGGTTGGAAGAGTAGTAGCTGGAGCGCGGAGAGGAGCACCATAGCCGTTGTAACCGTTAAAACCATTGTTGCCATTTCCCTGGTAAGCAGTGCGAACATTGCCGTTATAAGCAGTGTTGCCTTTAGCCTGGGCGTTGCCGTTGAAACCGAAGTTAAAACCACCAGAAGCATTTCCTGAACCGTTACCAGCAGCAGAACCGTTGCCGTTTGCAGTGTTGGTGCCGTTACCCTGGTAAGCGCCATTGCCATTATAAGCAGTGTTGCCGTTGCCGCGAGCATTACCAGTTGCGTTTCCGTTGAAACCAAAGTTAAAGCCGCCAGTTGCATTTCCAGAACCGTTAGCTGCGCCGTTTCCTGCGCCATTACCAAAACCGTTACCGAAACTGTTGCCTGAATTATTGTTGCCAAAAGGACCAAAGCCCCAAGCATTTGCTGAAGTAGCGCCAAGGACGAGTACACTGGCAACCAATGCCGTTTTCATGATCTTTTTCATTGTCTTTTTTCCATCTATTGTTGTCCGATAGATGCGTCAGGCATCTGTGCCGGATAAGTTACTGATGGAGATAAGGTATATAGTAGAATATCTGAATATTCAAATGTTATTATGTTTGTGCGACAAAAAGTGCCAATATAAGTGCTTCTAATCATGTACAAAATTACTGTGAACAGATACTTAACGAGCCCAGTCAGGGGTCTGATATATCAAAAACCCCAATTTTATGCAATATTAAGCATAATGATAGAACCACATGCCCCACCTGTTATCTCTATTGATCCAGAATTATATCATAAAATTGACAAGAGCTTTAGTATATCTAGGTTGTGTATTCAATAATTCATACAATTGAACCAACTAAACCCAGACTCCACGCGTAAAACAAATCTATAACGTCGCTATTTTTACTACTGACAACGACCCAGCCTAGTGTCAAAGAGTTAAAGTTTGAGTATCCAGCAAATCCATCTAGCGACGAGCTTGATTTAATTTCTGGTTTCCACTCTTCTAACCCAAAGAGCTTGGCAACATATAGTAGTGATCAACAAAAGAGCGCAAAACCAGCCATCTCGAACTGTCTTAACTCTATATCTCCTCAAAAATGCTCCAAGAGGCCTTGGCCAAAATCACCATGACAAATCTTCCCTCCTCAGCAAGATAAATAAAGGGCCCGTACAGCGGTAACTGCAGGGCCCTTTATATAAGAGTAAAGATCTTAACATCCAGAAGCGCTAAAGCACATGAACGGCAATAAGAGATCCTTGTCGATCCTGGTCTATTGCAGTTTTTTCAGATCCTCAGAACTTAAACTGGTGCGCGAGATAGGCCGGAACTGCACATCGGTGCGGTTAGGATAGTTATTAGCAGTCACCTTGAAGAGGCCACGCAGGTGAAGAACCGCGGATTTTGGAAAGCGCTTATCAAACACACAAGAGATATCATTGTCCGGATGCTCACTACGTGACCCTGGATAGACCACCAAATTGACCTCTTCCCCTCCAACGATACCGGTTTTGACAAAATATTCGATACCAAACCCCATCGGCAACTGTCCCCAGGCACCGAAACGACAACCAACATTATAGCGCCGAGTATCCCCTTCGCTGCGGGTCATCACTTGATATTTAGTCTTGCCATCCAGCACGACTTTAATATCGATGAGTACCTGTTTCTTGCTGGCAAGGCCTTTGAAATCACCTTTCTTTACACCAACCAGAGACCTGGTCGTACGACCATCGCCTTTGCGCTTGTCGAGGTCACTGGTGAATTTCTCCAGTGCCGCAGCTTGTTGCAGACCAATTTGGGGAGCGAGAAGCAAGCAGCTGGTCAGAACCGCTAAACTTAACAGGGCTAATTTTTTCTTGATCACAACACGATCTCCTAAGGTTATTGGCGTTACGGACGCGCCGTTAGAACTTCCAGATATAACGTCCGGCTTTGGCTACATATGATTTAAAGGTTCCCCACCAACTATTGTCTTCAACTACAATATCAGGTGTAGTTGGCTCCGTTGGTGCCGTCGGCTCAATTGGTTTCACCGGCGGCTCGCTGGGTTCTGTTGGCTCCGCTGGCTCAACAGGAGAGACAGGTTCCACAGGCTCTACTGGAGAGACTGGTTCAGTAGGCCCTACTGGAGAAACTGGTTCCGCAGGCTCTACTGGAGAGACTGGTTCAGTAGGTTCTGTCGGTACGATATCGACGACCTCCTCAACACCAATAGGCAAAACTTCTACATCCCCTTCTGAGGGCCCCTTAATGGTCGGGTCATTTAACACATCCGTTGGCAACTCTCCGTCCTGAGGTACCTCGGTGGTCGGCGTCGAGGCAATCCCTCCCTCTTCAGGAAGAGTGGGCACGACTTCACCAGCGGTATCAACGTCAACATCCACAACCGTATCTTCTATTGCCTCAACGCCTTCCTCTTCGCCAGAAGCATTGGCATCAGTATCGCCTGCTTCTGATTGCCCAGACGTATCTGTGTCGCTTGTGTCTGGTGTATCTGTGTCTGGCACATCTGGGGACACAGATATATCGGTATCTGGCAGCGAGGGGATCACTTCCCCTTCATCTGGACTGGCAATAACCTCAGTATCTTCATCCACAACGATTGGCTTGTCAGGAGTTGCCATAAAGCGAATGGCCTTATTGTACTTCTTCCCATAGCCCGCGATCCGATTACCGTTCTTGCGCAAATCACCATTGATGATATTGCGAGCCCCATACCAGTTCGAGCTCTTTTTGTTAAAGAACAGCTTGAGTTTCTGCTTGCCTCTGGGACGCCTTCTTTTGCTATAGCGAAAATGCCCCTGCAGCATGCCCACAAACAAAACCTTTGAGGCGATATCGGGATTAAGAACGAGATCAGGATTGCGATAGAGCTGATCACCCATGCCGATGGCTCTGCCCATTTTTTTGTAATTTTGCGCCCAGGTGAGCTGCACATAGCCCCGCCCATAATAGACCTGACCGGTTACCGGGTCCGCCAGATGGTAGGGTTGTGAAATAATGCGTTTGTTAAACATCCATCTGACATGTTTGCGAGCGGCCTTGTCTGATGTTTTAAAGCCCTCACGAACCGGCCTTAACCGGGTTTCATGATAAGCGGTGGCCATCACATAGGCAAGCCAGCGCCGGTCTTTCATGTCTGGATGCTCATTCCAGTAATTGATGATTTGCTTATAGGTCTGAAACTCGATCGACGTCATGCCGCGACGATGCAAGACCTTGCGCACTTTATCGAAGAAGACTTTTTCATCGACATGGCGCAGAGTTTGTTGGGCCAAAACATCAGAACTCTGCGACGATACCAGCAAGACACCAATAATTGGTATTGCAAACAAAAGCTTTAAGTTGATTTTTTTGCCCTCGAACAAAGTCATGCACCCTCACAAACAAATCGAAATAACAATCTCTCAAAAAGTTACTACAAAGCAGCCAGATGTTCAACTATCAATGCCCCTTCAAAAACCATCGAAAATCTAGCTTCAGCAATTAAATGGAGTTATAGGCCCTAAGCGCCCAGTCCCTGAGGCGCACCCCAATGGCGGTTGATATTATCTGCCTGATCGAAGGCAACGAGATTACCTGCAAGTCAGTCCCCGTTGTCGAGCATCGGACTTAACTCTTCATCTCGTTTTTATTGTCCGCGGCCCTTCACAAGTCGCTCGGTATAATCATGAATGGTTTCCCCATCAGGAATTCTGATTTCGTCGGCAAGGTCTTTTAATTCTTCAACTGTTTCTGGTTGAAGATAAGTAATACCAATAGTTACCAGAAACGCCACTGGCACGCCGGCGATTGCCGACGTCAGGCTCTCAATACCCAAAATACTTGTGGCAAGGCCACTCCAATGGACCATTGTGATCAGCATCGAAATAGAGAACCCGGCCACCATGCCTGCCCATATACCAAAGCGGGAGACGTCTTTCCACCAGATCGCCAGCACCAGCGGCGCAAAGAAACTACTCGCAGCGATGGACAGCGCCCACAGGGCCATTTGCAAAATATCAAAATCCTGCCCGATGGCAAGAGAGCTTGCAATGGTGGTGACCACGATCATGGAAAGTCTGGCAATCAAAAGCCGCTTGGCAACCGACACTTTTGCCCAGATGCCACCATAGAATAAATCTTCGCTGATCGAACAACTCATAGTCAGCATGTGAGCGCTGGCAGCTGACAGAGCGGCGGCCATGCCAGCCGCTGCCAGAAAACCCACAAGCACAAAGGGTAATTCGCCAACGATTGGAAGAATCAAGGAAATACTGTCGCGCATCACCGCAAGCTCCTTGACCGCCAGAATACCATCCTTGTTGAGGTCAAGAATATCCACCATGCCAGCGTCCTGGAGCTCCGATAACCAGTTTGGCATGGCATTGAAAGGCTGGCCAATCAGCTCTTGATACATGATATATTTTGTAAACACGGCAATGGCTGGCAGGCTCAGCATCAAAATGGCTGTGAGCACAATCCCCCAGCTAATCGAGCGCCGCGCTTCTGTGACACTCTCTGAAGTGCCGATGCGCATAATGGAAGCTGGCAGGATTGCCGCCCCCAGCATGACACTGATCAGCAGGAACAAAAAGTCGAGCTTTTTGATCGCCCCGAACATTTGCTGCAAGGGCTTTTTAACGACAAGCGTATTATCGCCCGGTAGCGCCGTATCAAGCCCCGTTGGGGTCGCATCAACAATTCCGCCAGCCACTTCCACCTTATTGATATCGGCAAACAGGCTGCCATAGGTCAGTTGCGGCAGAGGCAATGTCGTATGGGTCACCGATAAGATGGTCAAGGGAGTCAAAATCCCCAATAATAATACAAGCAGCTGGGCACCAGTGGTCCAGGTCAGCGAGCGCATACCACCCAAAATATTGGAAAGCACGACCACTGCGGCAATGACGATAATCAGTGTTTTAAAATTCGTTGCGGTGAACTGCGAGATTACTTCGGCGGCAATCCTGATCTCGGCACTCAGCAACATCATCGACGGGACGAGCAGAAAAAGACCGGCGGTTATTCTGATAATTTTGCTATCGAACCGCTCTCCTAAAAAAGACGCCAGAGTATAGGCACCAAATTTACGAATATAGGGAACAAAGAAAATGGCCATCAGCACAAGCCCCCCGACCAATCCCAAACCCAGTACCAACGCATCAAAGCCGATCAAAAACAAGGAGCCGGTCAAGGCGAAAAATCCTATACCGCCTAAACTGACACTGGCATAGGCCAAACCATTGTAAAAAGCTGGCACCCTGCGTCCAGAGACATAAAAATCATCAATGAGAATGGTGCGCATCATAAACCCAATGACCAGGTAAGCGCAGATGGGCGCCGCCATTATGACATGCCCGAGCCAAAGATTATTAATGCCCAATTGCTCAAAAATAACGAGAATGATGACCAGCCCGATGATAATGCTGGCAAAAGTTGCATAGCTGGTGCCGATATTTGGATTGGCAGGGCGTGAGTTGGATTGAAATGCCATAAATTGATCGCTCGTTTTTATTAAGGGTCAGATGACGCTCGGCAAGAATTTGCACATTTAGATTTCTTCGGATGCACCATGCGCTCGATCAGTTTTTTCCTGTCGAGCAAAAAACCAATAGACGAGAATGATCATCATAATGAACGCGCCTTGAGCCCCAAGGTAAAAGGCAAACGGAAAGCCAAGAAAGTTCCAGCCAGAGAACAGCCCTGAAAACAGACTTGCAAACAACAAGATAGCTACCAGGATCGCAACAGCGATCAATGCGTTGAACTTCGTCCCCTGCCAGTGCAACCGGCGATGATCGGATCCAATCACTTTTCGTGTCCCCTCTTTTTTATTCATGGCGCCAAACACCAAGAGTTCAATACAGCAATAGTCTCTAATTAAGGTGTGTGTTGGGCTTTGGCGAGTCCCTTTTAAGAGCTAGCATAAGGGGCGTTAAAACGAAATGCACGCGGGGTTATCCTCAAGCTATCAACAGCTACTCCAAACAGCCTTCAACATAGAGGAAACGCAGTCTACAACTAGAGTTCAATCATCATGTTATTTACCTACTGAATATATCAAAAGGAGATGTTTTATGCGCCGGGTCGCACTGTTCTTGTCTGTTTTACTAGGTTTTTCGTTCACCGTGATCGCCAGTTCGATCGCCGCTCCAAGGCTCGTTGCCAAGGTAGATCTCTCTCAACAACGCATGAGCGTATATATCAATGGGCGCAAGCAATATTCGTGGCCAGTGTCAACGGGGCGACGAGGCTATCGTACGCCCGTGGGTTCTTGGAGGCCCACAGTATTGCGACGCATGCATTATTCAAAAAAATATTACAATTCTCCGATGCCCCACTCAGTTTTTTATCTCGGTGGGTTTGCCGTTCACGGCACTGGTGCGATCAGACGTCTTGGACGCCCCGCGTCGCATGGCTGCGTACGTCTCCACCCCCGCAATGCCCGCCGCCTTTACGGCTTGATCAAGGCGCATGGCAAGCGCAATACGCGCATCAAAGTCGTCAGATAATCTCGGCAGAGCAAAGACTGTTGGTATAAAATGCCGAAAAAAGTTCAATTTTGACGGCGGCCTAATTCCTGCCACAAACTTGACTATATTGAAAATCACTAACATTTACTACTAACCCACAAAAAAAAGGATGTTCCGATCGGAACATCCTTTTTTTGTTGGTCTGGGCATAAGTCGCGATGCTATTTTTTTAACAGATCGCGGATTTCAGCAAGCAATTGCTCTTGTACAGGTGGCTCGGCAGCTTTCTCGGCTTCTGCTTCTTCTTTAGCCATCGCCTCTTTGGCCTTGTTCATCATCTTGATCATCATGAAAAGCACGAATGCGACAATCAAGAAGGCTATCGTGGCATTCAAGAACAAGCCATAATTAATGGTCACATCTTTTCCATCCAGCCCCTCGCCAAGCGCCAGCGTAAGTTTGGAGAAATCCAGACCTCCCGCGAAAAAACCAATGAACGGCATGATCACATCTGCGACCAATGATTTAACAATGGTGCCAAATGCCCCACCGATAATGATGCCGACAGCCATATCAACCATATTGCCCTTGAGAGCAAAATCTTTAAATTCTTGAACCATTCCCATAGGACTAATCCCCTTTTATTGCAGTTAAATTTCTTTCTGAGCAAATTGCCAGGTCGGTATCATCGCGATGATATGGCCTATGCGAACTATCAGATCAGTTTTCATAAGTGAATTACGAAAGAAATCAAAATAGAAACAGACAAATGGGGCGGTATGAACCGATTATTAGGACCTTTAATGTTAATAAATAGGGTAAATGAGTTGTATCCGTACAATTTGTAAGGACCGTAACACAGGATGAAGCCGTGTCTCAAAAACTATTCAAAATTGAACGCCAGTTCGCCTCAATCACCAATGACAATTCGCCTAGCGTTTCTCCACAGCAGCACAATCAATTGATGAGCGCTATCGCCGAGGTCAAAGAACTTCTCTCTGAAAATTCAGTGCCGACCGAAGTGCCAACTCAAATCATGGAAGACTTTCGCTCAGATATGGCTGAAGCGGCCAAGATCAAAGCCGAGTTGATGGTCATCCAAAAGGCCATCGACAGTACGAAATACGAAATTGCTGCGCTGCACCTGCACGGGGAAGAGACGCCCGATATCGGCCGTATGAGTGATGAGCTTGGCGCCATTGTAAGCGGCACGGAACAAGCAACCGAGACCATTTTGACGGCCGTTGAGGCAATTGACGACAACGCCAATGATCTGGGTGCCATGGTGCGAACCAACGCACAAAGAGACATGGCCAACGATATTCAAGAACAGGTTGTTAAAGTCTTTGAAGCCTGCAACTTCCAGGATCTCACCGGCCAGCGGATCAGCAAAGTCATCAGAGCCTTTGGCTTTATCGAACAACGCGTTGATCAAATGATGGAAATCTGGGGCGGCATTGATAGTTTCAAAGGCTTTGAACCAGAAGAAATCATCGACAATGGCAGTGGCCATCATCTGCTGAACGGCCCCTCTCTGGTGTCCGATGCTGACGTTGCCAATCAAGATGACATTGATGCTCTGTTTGACTAGATCAACGACCGTTTTGCCAACCTAGTTGGCAAAACGGAAATGCATGACGTCTCCATCAACGACCACATATTCCTTGCCCTCAAGACGCATGCGTCCAGCTTCCTTGGCCCCTTGCTCACCCTTTAGCTCGACAAAATCATCAAAGCCAATGGTTTCGGCGCGAATAAAGCCTTTTTCAAAATCCGTATGGATAACACCAGCCGCTTGCGGGGCCACCATGCCCTCGCGAATAGTCCAGGCGCGTGCCTCCTTGGGCCCAGCTGTAAAATAGGTAATGAGATGCAGCAATTCATATCCAGAGCGAATAAGCCGATTTAGTCCCGGCTCTTGCAAGCCCAGATCTGCCAGAAACTCGGCCCGCTCATCATCAGGTAATTGCGCGACCTCTTCTTCGATCTGCGCGGAGATGATGACCGCAACAGCCCCCTCCTTTTCGGCCTGCTCCTCAACCACCTTCGAATAAGCATTGCCATTTGCAGCTGATTCTTCATCGACATTGCAGACATAAAGAACAGGTTTTGAGGTCAGCAGATTAAGAGCGCGGAAAGCATCTTTGTCTTTGGCCTCAATATCAGCAAACCGCGCAGGCTTACCCTCGCTCAATGGCACAAGGGCTATATTGATAAGCTCCACTGTTTCGCGGGCCGTTTTATCCTGGCCCTTGGCTTTCTTTTCAAGCGCAGGCAAGCGCTTTTCAAGGCTTTCGAGATCAGAAAGCATCAGCTCGGTTTCAACTGTTTCGGCGTCCGATAATGGATCGATTTTACCTGCCACATGGGTAATATTATCATCATCAAAACAGCGCAAAACATAAGCGATGGCGTCCACCTCACGGATGTTGGCAAGAAATTTGTTGCCAAGCCCCTCCCCTTTGGAGGCCCCCTCAACCAGACCGGCAATATCGACAAAGGTCAATCTGGTCGGAATGATTTCCTTGGAGCCCGCGATCTGGGCAATATTATCCAGCCGATCATCTGGAACAGACACCTCGCCAATATTTGGCTCAATCGTGCAGAACGGAAAATTGGCTGCCTCGGCTGCTGCCGTTTGTGTCAGCGCATTAAACAAGGTGGATTTACCCACATTTGGTAGCCCGACAATGCCGCATTTAAAGCCCATATCGCCCTATTCCTTGTCCGTGTCTGTTTTTTTCCAAAGTTTCAACATATCTGCGAGCGGTCCTCGATCATCGGATTGAGAGGATTTTTGCGAGGATTTGCCCGGCGTGTTGTTTGTGTCTGTATTCTTGTTATTTGCGTTATCGCGCGCAGGTTTATCTTCACGTTTTTTCAAAGGTTTTTCGTCAAACGGGGCCAAATGCTCCACCACCTGATTGAGAAAATCCCCTGAGCTGCGCTCGAGCAATGTCTCGAACTTGCGGGCAATCGCATCCAGCAAAGGCTCAAGCCATTGATGATCTGATTTGCTAAAGTCGCGTAAGACATAATTCGAAACCTGAGATTTTTGTGCTGGCCGCCCCACGCCAATGCGCACGCGATGATAGTCATTTCCCAGATGGCTGGAAATCGACCGCAAGCCATTATGACCCGCGTTTCCGCCACCTTTTTTGGCTTTTAACTTGCCTGCAACCAGATCGATCTCGTCATACAGGACAATGACATCATCGAGATCGAGTTTATAGAAGCGAGCAGCTTCCCCGACTGAGCGACCGCTCTCATTCATATAGGTAGATGGTTTTAACATCAGGCATTTGGTGCGCCCGATCCGGCCCTCACAAATTTCACCGCAAAAGCGTTTGCGCCAAGGCGAAAAATCATAGGCGTCGAAAATTTCGTCAACAGCCATGAAGCCAACATTATGCCGGTTGTGGGCGTATTTCCCACCGGGATTTCCTAGGCCGACAATCAGTTTCATGGATCTACTGCATCAAAGTGAACGGTCCTGCCTTTTGACAAGGCAGGACCTTTGTTTAGAAACAAAAGCGAAAACGGAAAACTACTCTTCCTTAGCTCCGCCTTCTTCACCTTCTTCATCACCAACCGTTGGCACTTCGCCTTCAACGGTATCATCGACGGTTTCTTCTTCTTCAGCAACCTGTCCGGCAAGTGAAGCGACCGTAAAGTCACGATCCATAATGGTAAGGACCACACCTTTTGGCAGTTTCAGAGCCGAAGCATGCAATGTATCACCAATATCCATTTCAGAAATATCAGCTTCAATGGATTCTGGAATGGCGTCTGCCGGAGCTGAAACCTCGATTTCATGGCGCACAATGTTCAAGACACCGCCGCGCTTCATGCCTGGACTTTCCTCTTCGCCAATGAAATTCACAGCGATTTCAACCACCAGCTGCGCATCTTTAGCGATCCGCAAGAAATCCACGTGCATGGGAAAGTCTTTGATGGGGTCAACCTGAATATCACGGGGAATGACCCGTGACTGGGCGCCCCCTTCAACATTAATCTTGAACACTGTTGATAGGAAGGTCCCAGTATGAAGGGCTTTCAACACATCAACAAAATCAAGCGAGATTGATTCGGGGTCTTTATTGTCACCATAAATGACAGCAGGAACGCGTCCTTCACGACGAATAGCGCGTGCAGCCCCCTTGCCGCCCGTTTCTCGTAGTGTTGCGTTCAGTTCACTGGTCTCAGCCATTGACTGATCTCCTCGTTGGATTAAGTCTGAATTCACATGAAAATCCGGCCCAAACCACTTCCTCCAAGGGTGTAAATGGCGAACCGAAACGCTGTGTATAACCCTATTTGCAGCGACTGGCAACCACCCAGATGCTCATGCCATGGCTCGAATATATTTCTGCTCCAACACGCGCGGCCCCCATTGCTCACCATAATACTCTTTGGCCAAAACGAATCCATG
>JAJRPI010000021.1 GCA_024280895.1 Alphaproteobacteria bacterium
CTCTTCCCCAAAGCGTCAAATATTTCTGTGAGTATTCAGCGGCTCAATCGTCATGGTAGAAATCTAGCACAGAATTTCGAGCGTGTGAAACGCCCCCGCAAGTGTGCAGGTTTCTCGGACGCCTAGCACAGCGTTTGAGATAGCTTACTACATTGACTGGCGTCGGAGAAGCGCCAATACACAGTCTCAACGTACTGACGTCTGATGCTTTGCTAGCAGTCAGGTCATGGGCAATCAATGAGGACGCTGCTTGACTGCTACACCAGTTTGCTACACTTTGGCTTACGCGCCGTGGCTGTGAACGCCCTAGATACGTGACTTTATTGGCTTTTCAAGGCATTCCCTGCCGCCCCAGCCAATTCTCAACTTTTCATATATCAGTGGACTAAATAGCAATCTCAACCAAATTTGATGCTATCTATCGCGGTATATGGGTGTGTACAAAAAGTAATACATAGATTTTGCTAAATTTTCATTCGTTACGGTGACGTGTTAGTAAATTCACTTAACTTCACACAAAGCCAATGTCTATTTGTATATTTAGTAAACCGTCACCCAAATCTTTAACCCATCCTAGAACGAGAATAAATTTACAAGTCAGCGTGGTTGCGAGGCTTTTTGGAGCCATTTTGCTAAGAAAAGCGCTGCCGCTCTCAAAAACATACCATAAGAGAACAATTGCGCTTGAATTGCGTGACACATTTAACCGCAAGGCAAAATTCCACCCTTGGAAAATTTGAGACAGTTCCGTTCAATCCCTTAATTTTGTGCTTTCAGAATCATTCTTAAAGACCACAGTGCCCCACTTAATCTTTGTTATGCGCGTTATCTGGCGGTGTTTGATCACTTGAATAGGCTGATAACCGACTAATTTACTTGAGATTTCTTCAAAACCCGTTGATCAAGTGTGTTCCCTCTGGCACTTGTGGGAAAAATCCAATATCCTCGCGGTTAGAACAGGTTGAATCGCCCCGTTATCAGTGATAGGCGAGCTCGCCGATACTGAAGGCACTTTGGAAGCAGGAACATATGTCGGACGATCATTTCAATTACGACCAGCTGATGCTTGAATCCCACCGCGGCCTGATCCGCAAAGTGCTTTTGCAGGTTGAAGAAACCGGCCTGCCGGGGGAACATCATTTTTTCATCATCTTTCGCACCACTCATCCTGGCGCGCGAATATCCGACCGGTTGCGGGCGCAATACCCGCAAGAGATGACCATCGTTTTGCAGCATCAATATTCGAACCTCAAAATTCATAAAGACCGCTTCGAAATTCAGCTTTCGTTTAATCGTATTCCTGAATTACTCGTGGTGCCTTTTGCTTCGATCTCAGGTTTTGTCGATCCGTCCGTGCCCTTTGGGCTGCAACTAGCGGGAGATCCCGGTGCCGGGCTTGAAAACAGTATTGGTATGCTGGTACCCGGTCTGCCGCAAACATCAAATGAGCCGCAACCGTTGAGCGACATTCTAAGTATTGAAAAGACGATCAGCGACCAGCCTAGCGCGGATGGTGAACCTGGCGATGACATCGAGTTTTGGGATGGCGACGAAACCTCTGTTCCAAGTGTGTTTGAATCCAAAAGCGCCTTGCATGACGTCAATAGTGATGAAAATGAAGATGTGACCGATTTGGACACGATGGACGAAACACCTGACGACGATGACGAAGAAGCCCCGACCGCCAATATCGTCCAGCTGGATGCCTTTCGCAAAAAATCAAAATAAGCGGTTAGGGTCTATTCCCCACTTCGCAGCGTAAAGAACCCCTTCATATGACTGATGAAACACCCCCCCAAACCCGCGTGGAAACCGACAGCTTCGGACCGCTTGATGTCCCCTCACATAAATATTGGGGTGCCCAGACGCAAAGGTCTCTTGGCAATTTCAAAATCGGTACCGAGACTATGCCCTTGCCGCTGGTGCGCGCTTTAGGCGTCGTCAAGCGTTGTGCCGCGCAAACCAATATGGTGCAAGGCATCCTCGACACAAAGGTTGGGGACGCGATTGTCGGCGCGGCGCAAGAAGTATGCGAAGGCAAGCTTGACGATCATTTTCCTCTAAAAGTCTGGCAGACAGGATCCGGCACTCAAAGCAATATGAACGCCAATGAAGTGATCGCCAACCGCGCTATTGAAATGCTGGGCGGGCAAATCGGATCAAAAGATCCCGTGCATCCCAATGATCACTGCAACATGTCCCAATCATCCAATGATACCTTCCCCACCGCTATGCACATCGCAGCGGCAGAAGAAGTCAATCATCGATTGAAACCGGCTATCGCCACGATCAGAAATGCGCTCAATGACAAGGCGGAAGAATATAAGGACGTCGTCAAAATCGGCCGCACCCATTTGCAGGACGCGACGCCCTTGACGCTGGGCCAAGAATTTTCCGGTTATCGCACCATGATGGACAATGGTTTGCGGCGACTTGATCAAGCACTGCCCGCTTTATATGAGCTGGCCCAAGGCGGTACTGCCGTTGGCACCGGCCTTAACACCATCAAGGGGTTTGATAAATTATTTGCCAACGATGTTGCCAATTTCACCAAATTGCCCTTTGTCACCGCGCCCAACAAGTTTGAAGCTCTGGCCACTCATGATGCTTTGGTTGAGCTGTCGGGCGTCCTCAACACGCTAGCGGTCAGCCTGTTCAAGATTGCCAATGATATTCGCCTGCTGGGGTCTGGCCCGCGCTCTGGGCTTGGTGAGCTGTCGCTTCCAGCCAATGAACCAGGATCAAGCATTATGCCTGGCAAGGTCAATCCAACGCAGGCCGAGGCTCTCACCATGGTTTGCGCGCAGGTCATGGGCAATCATACCACGATCACCGTGGCGGGGTCGCAGGGGCATTTCGAGCTTAATGTTTTTAAACCAGTGATCGCGCTCAATATTTTGCAATCGATCCGCTTGCTCTCGGACGCTGCTGTTTCCATGAGCACAAATATGATTGAGGGCTTGAAAGCCAACCGCGAACAGATTACCTCGCTAATGGAGCGCTCCTTGATGCTGGTAACGGCACTGGCACCGCTCATTGGCTACGATAAGGCGACCAAAATTGCCAAAACTGCTCACAAAAATGGTACAACTTTGAAAGAAGAGGCTTTAGCCCTTGGATTTGTAACCAGCGATGAGTTCGACAAGGCCGTCAATCCTCTCTTGATGATTGGCCCCAGCGAGAGTTAATTTATGACAGATATGGCGAAAAGCCAGCCCGCCTCCTCCACAACGGCCACAAATGATGGCTCGATGGAAACGGCGATTGTTCGCATCGCCGGCGATAGTGGCGATGGCGTGCAGCTTGTGGGCGGGCGGTTCAGTATCAATAGCGCGCTGGCTGGTAATGATCTGGTGACATTTCCAGATTTCCCGGCTGAAATTCGCGCTCCGACCGGCAGCATCTATGGCGTCTCGGCCTATCAGCTGCATTTTGGTGGCCGCAATATCAAGACCATTGGCGATCATGTCGATGTGCTGGTGGCGTTTAACCCCGCGGCCTTAAAGACCAACCTGGCGCTTCTTGCAAAGGGCGGCATCCTCATTCTTGATAGCTCGGGATTTAGCGCCACCAATTTGCGCAAGGCCGGATATAAAACCTCCCCTCTTGAGGATAAAAGCCTTGATGGCTATCAGCTCATGCAGCTCGATATTGGCAAAATGACCATGCTAGCCACAACGCCGTTCGGGCTCACAAAAAAACAGGCTCTACGCTGCAAGAACTTTTTCGCCCTTGGCCTGTTGTTCTGGCTGTTTGATCGCGACCGCTCGAAAACGGCGGTCTGGATCAAAGATAAATTCGCCAAAAATCCTGAAATTGGCGATGCCAATGTGGCCGCGATGAATGCAGGGCATTCGCATGGCGAGACGATTGAGCTGGCGGGGGATCTGTCAAAAATCCACGTCCCCACTTTCAAGATGGAGCCAGGGCTCTATCGCGCTATCACCGGTGCCGACGCGATGGCATATGGTCTGGCAACGGCGGCCGAACTATCGAACCGGCAACTGGTACTCGCCTCTTATCCCATCACACCAAGCTCCAATATTTTGCACAAGCTGGCAAATATGAAAGAACTGGGAGTGGTAACCTTTCAGGCCGAAGATGAAATCGCTGCGGTTGGCGCCGCCCTTGGCGCGTCTTATGCTGGTGCCCTTGGGGTGACGGCAAGTTCTGGCCCCGGTGTGGCACTGAAAATGGAAATGATTGGCTTGGCGGTTGCCACCGAGCTGCCATTGATCATCATCAATTCCCAGCGTGCTGGTCCAAGCACTGGCCTCCCCACCAAGACCGAGCAATCAGATCTCTACCAGTCGGTATTTGGGCGCAATGGCGATGCGCCGCTGCCGGTTCTGGCTGCCCGCTCGCCGGGTGACAGTTTCTATTGCGCCATTGAAGCAGCGCGCCTTGCCCAAAAATATATGACCCCGGTGATCCTGCTCACCGATGGCTTCATCAATAATACCTCCGAGCCATGGTCGATCCCCGACATTGGCGACCTCGCGCGCATTGAGGTCCCGAACAGAACCGATCCCACAGACTACAAACCCTATGAGCGCGATGAAAAAACACTGGCGCGCGCCTGGGCCATCCCCGGCACACCAGGGCTTGAACATCGCATCGGTGGTCTAGAGCGCGACGCCCTCACTGGCGCTGTTTCATACGATCCCGCAAATCATCAAAAAATGTCTGAACTAAGGGCGCAAAAAACCGCTAATATCGCCTTTGACATTGGCGAGCTTACCGTCGATCAAGGCGATGAAAACGGCGATCTCGTCGTTGTTGGCTGGGGCTCCACCTATGGTCCCATCTCACGCGCCGTTACCACCATGCGCGCCAAGGGCTACGCGGTCTCACATGTGCATTTGCGTCATATCTTCCCGTTTCCCGCCAATCAGTGCGAGCTGCTGTCGCGCTTTAAACGTATCCTCGTCCCCGAAATGAATATGGGACAATTGATCACCTTGATGAAAGCGATGGATTGTCCGGCCGCCACTGGCCTTACCAAACTGGAGGGGCAGCCATTTTTGGTTTCTGAACTGGAAGTGGCGATTTTGGATGCGATAAAGGAGGTCAAAAATGGGTGATCAACTAACAAGCACAGGCTTGAAACCAGCCGATTTTGCTTCGTCACAAGAAGTGCGCTGGTGCCCTGGTTGCGGCGATTATGCGATTTTAAAAGCCGTGCGTAAAACCATGGCCGATGTGGGCGCCTCATTAGAAAACACACTGGTCATCTCCGGCATTGGCTGCGCCGCGCGCTTCCCCTATTATATGGCGACCTATGGGTTTCACACCATTCACGGGCGCGCCCCGACCATCGCCTCTGGTGCCATGTTGGCCAACCCCGACCTTGACGTCTGGATCATCACCGGCGACGGCGATGCGCTGGCCATTGGCGGCAATCATTTCATTCACATGTTACGGCGCAATTTCAATTGCCAGATCCTGTTGTTCAATAATGAAATCTATGGCCTCACCAAAGGTCAGTATTCACCGACTTCGCGCGAAAATACCCGCTCCCCTTCCACCCCGATGGGGTCCATCGACACGCCGCTGTCAGCTGCCCATGTGGCACTTGGCGCTGGCGCCCGCTTTGTGGCCCGCGCCGTTGACACACAGCAAAAACAACTGGTCGATATTTTGACCAAGGCCTATCAACACAAAGGCACATCTTTTGTGGAGATATTTCAAAATTGCATTGTCTATAATGATGGCGTGTTTGATCCATTTACCGACAAGAAAAATGTCGCGGATCATCAGATCTATATCGAACATGAAAAGCCGATGATCTTTGGCGCGAACGCCGATCAAGGCCTAATGGTGGATGCTGGTTTTCATCTCAAACCGACTAAACTTGATGGGGATACTCGCGCCCTTATCCATGATGAAACCAACCGGTCTCTTGCATTCATGCTGGCAGAACAATCGCCGCCAGATGGCCCGATGGTCATGGGCGTACTCTATCAAAACCCTGATGAAATCTACCAGACACGGGTCAAGGAGCAGATCAAAACAGCTCAAAGCAATAATAAACGCTCCATCAATGACGCTCTTCGCGATGGCACCACCTGGTCCGTAAAATAGCCCCCCCCCCCCATAAAGCAGGCAATCAAACCATATGACACAGCTTCATTATGAACTTCTCGACGTTTTCACCGACACGCGTTTCGCCGGCAACGGACTGGCGGTCGTCAAAGGTGCTGATGACCTCACCGATCAACAGATGCAGGCGATCGCACGCGAGTTTAACCAGTCAGAAACGGTGTTCATCCTGTCAACGCAAAATCCGGCTCATTCGGCGCGAATACGCATTTTTACCCCGGCAAGCGAGCTGCCCTTTGCGGGGCACCCAACAGTTGGCACGGCTGTTATGGTGGCGATCAATCAGCTGGGCCCTGTATCTGGTCAGGAAGACGCCATTGTTGTGCTGGAAGAAAATGTCGGCCCGGTTCGGATCGGCGTCAGCTTTCGGCCAGATAAGCAGCCCTTTGCCGAATTCGACATTCCCAAAATGCCTAGTGAGATGGATCACACTCCCACAAATGATGAATTATCACTTGTGCTAGGTCTGGCGACCAGCGAAATCGGCTTTGAAAATCACCGCCCCAGCTGCTTTGAAGCAGGCATGCCGTTTGTGCTCATTCCCGTGCGTAATCTCGATGTCATCGGGCGGGCGGTTGTCGATGAAAAAGCAATGGAGAAACTACTGGGCACGGAGCAACAAGAAGTATATCTTTATTGCCGCGAAACCGTGAAACGCACCAGCTCTTTTCACGCCCGCATGTTTGCGCCAACCCTTGGCATCCCCGAAGATCCGGCAACCGGCGCAGCTGCTGCAGCTTTTGCCGGCGCAGTAATGAAATTTGATCAGCCCTCCAGAGGCACCAAAAAATATATTATCGAACAAGGCGTCGAAATGGGGCGACCCAGCGCGATCCATCTGGAACTTGTGGTCAAGGATGATGGCCTGAAAAATGTGCGCATTGGCGGCCATGTCGTCAAAGTTGCCTCAGGGGTCATCGAGGTCTAGGGAACTAGCCTTGATGTTTCTCGCGGATCCTTGTGGAGCTCTCATAGTTAAGCGGCACGTTCAAAATGGTCCATGCTGGTTTTCTCGCATCCAATAATGAAGCCGCTTGTTGTTCTCTTATCCGATGTTTGCCAAACACATGCGCGGCAATCGACGAGCTGACCTGGTGACGTTGACCAGGGCGATCGAGCACCGCAACAGGTACCGCTCTAAAAATCCGCTGCCAGTCCTGCCACAAGTGAACCAAGGCCATATTATCGGCGCCCATTAGCCAGGCAAATTGGGTCTTTGGGTATCGACGAACCAAATATGCCAGCGTCTTGGCCGTATAAGGGGACCCAAGGCTTGCCTCAAGTGCGGTTATCTTGATCTTGGGATGCTGGGCCAGCTCAGTGCATTGCTGCAAGCGCCGCTCCAATGGCCACGGGCCTTGCTCTTTCAGGGGATTGCCCGGACTAACCAGCCACCACAACTGATCGAGCTGCAGGCGCTTGATGGCCTCAAGAGAAATATGCACATGACCAGTGTGAGGGGGGTCATAGGAACCACCCAAAAGACCAACACGCATACCAGCACCCACAAGGGGCGCCTTGGCATGGAGACCTGCATACTTCTCGATGCTCACAGTACCATCTCGCTTACTCATTGGCACCATATCGATGTAAATCCTGGCCGTTTTTGCGCAACCATTGACGGGCATCATCATGCCCGGGCAAGGTCTTGGCGACCAGCGCCCAAAAACGCTCCGAATGGTTCATTTCACGCAAATGAGCGACTTCATGGGCGGCGACATAATCCAGCACGCTCGTGGGCGCCAGAATCAACCGCCAGGAAAATGACAGGGTTTTATTGGAAGAACAAGACCCCCATCTGGACGTCTGATCACGCACGCCAAGGCGCGTATATGTGAGCCCCAATCGCTTTGCATGAACATCGACCCGCTCAACAAGTTTTTGCTTTGCCTGTTTTTTCAACCAGTCCTTGAGCCGTCTAGGAGCGTGATCAACCGCTCCCAATATCTGCAAGGAAGCAATTGCTGGCTGGTCGCCGTCTGGTTCCACATCTTGAGCTGGTTTGATCGTGACAACCCCCTGCCCCGTCTGCTTTCTTGTGCGAGGACCACAAAACACCAATTCGTGCGGCACGCCCAAAAAAGGAATGAAACGAGCATTCTCGAAGGGGACCGGCTCTGGCATTTGCTCAAGTTGCTGGTTCAGCCAGTCAATATGCTGTTCGAGAAAGGCCCCCGCCTTGCGCGATCCGGTTCTGCGAGGAATGGTCAAAATGACGTCGCGCTGCGTGGAACTCACCCGCAGCGTCATGCGTTTGGCACGCGGTGACTTCTTGACCAGCACGGGACGGGCCAAATCTTCATGTGACAGATGATAGCTGTCTTCACTCATGACTATGACACCTCTTTGCAAACAGAATCATATCGAAGAACTGATCTTACACCAATCACGTCCAATTACGCGAATTCAAGATCTAATCCATCGCTTTGATGAGACCATCAGCCATTTTCTGCGGGCTGGTTCCATAGGAAAAGTGGCGTAGATACCGGCCTTTTTTATCCATCAGGAAAACAAAAGCCGAATGATCCATCGTGTAGCCATCGGGGCTGTCTTTATCGGCAACCTTCTTGAAATAGACCCTGAAGGTTTTGCCCATCTTTTTGATCTGCTCAACGGTGCCGACCAGTCCAACAAGATCAGGGTGAAAGTTTTCCACGTAAGCTGCCATCAACTCACGAGTATCACGCTCTGGATCAATGGTCACGAACAAGGGGGTGATCTGCTTACGGCGTTTTTCGCCGATTATGTCGAGGGCGCCAGCAATATTTTGCAATTCGGTGGGGCAAATATCCGGGCAATAGGTGAAGCCGAAATAGACCAGCATGAATTTGCCGAGATAATCCTTGTCACTGACCTGTTTGCCAGTGTGATCTGTGAGCTCGAATGCGCCACCAATCAACGGCGTGCCACTTTGTGTCGTGACATTGCTAGGGGCCCGTGTTTGCGCCAAAGCGAAAATGGCAATAGCAAGAACCACCAATGACCCGACTAAAACAATGATCGCCTTTCTGGGCATCGCTTGTAACCACCTTGTATTAGAGAATTAATTTGCAAGAGCGCAAAAACCACGACTACTCGTCTGTTGTGGCTTCACCCATGGCCAGGAATTTATCCTGACGCTCTTTTTTGATTTGCCCAGGGGAGAGCTTGTCATAGCTCTCCAGATAACGCTCGATCGTATCGCCGACCGTTTGGTAGGTTTTTTCGGGATCGCGATGCGCCCCACCTACCGGCTCCTCGATGATTTCGTCAATGATACCCATTTCCAGAAGATCCGCAGAGGTGATGCGCATATTAGTGGCCGCATCAATCGCCTTGCCAGCATCGCGCCACAAAATTGATGCCGCCCCCTCCGGTGAGATAACCGTATAGATGGAGTGTTCGAGCATCAAAACCTTGTTGGCGCTGGCAATAGCAATCGCACCGCCAGAACCGCCCTCGCCAATCACCAGTGTGATCATCGGCACGCCTAGCGTCAGGCAACAATCCGTTGAACGGGCAATGGCTTCAGACTGGCCGCGCTCTTCGGCGCCAATACCTGGATATGCGCCGGCTGTATCAACCAGTGTAATAACGGGAATATCAAAACGATTGGCCATTTCCATCAAACGGACCGCCTTGCGATAACCCTCTGGTCGTGCCATGCCAAAATTATGATGCACGCGCGATTTGGTATCGGAACCTTTTTCGTGCCCCATGATCATGACGCTGCGCCCACGAAATGACGCCAGTCCCGCCTGAATGGCAGAGTCCTCGCCAAAGTAGCGATCCCCTGCAAGGGCGGTAAAATGATCAAACATAGCACCAATAAAATCGGAAAAATGAGGTCGCTCTGGATGGCGCGCTACCTGACATTTCTGCCACGGCGTCAAGCTGCCATAAATTTCTTCCAGCTTTTCGCGGGCCTTGACTTCCAGCTTGGCAATTTCCTCTTCAACGGAAACCGTTTCATCATCGCCTTCTTCCACATTTCGCAGGTCGTTGGCTTTGATTTCCAGTTCGCGAATAGGTGTTTCAAAATCAAGATAGGTGCGCATAGGCTAACTTCGCTCTCACGCAAGGGCGGGGCCTTGCTGTTTCTGGGCCGCATCTGGATCATGCTATAGTCTGCATGTCATTGTTCCATATACTTAAATGTGGACCTAACATCAAACTGTGTCAAGAACCGACAATTAAGCACAAGGTTTCAGCGTTAATAGCCAAATTTTACAAGAATTGACAGAGTTTTATTGCGCAAGCGGGTGGTGATCGTTAACAAGCTGGCGCAAGCGCTCATCCAACACATGCGTATAGATTTGCGTCGTCGATATATCGGCATGTCCAAGCAATTGCTGAACGGCGCGCAAATCGGCCCCACGCTCCAGCAGATGGGACGCAAACGCATGACGCAAAACATGCGGGGAGATGTTTTTTGGCTCCAGCCCGGCGATCACTGCCAGTGCCTTTAATTCTTGCACCAGTCTTTGCCGTGTCAAATGACCAGCAGCGCCACTTGAAGGGAATAAGAAGCTTGAAGGATGGGTCCCTCTCCCCTTTGCCTTGGCGCCCTTGGCTTTGGCATCCAGATGCTCAACATAGGTCTTGATGGCGCGGCGCGCGGCCCCATTAAGAGGCACCATGCGTTCGCGGCCCCCCTTGCCCTTCACGGTAATCATGCGATTGTCGGCGCGCATAAAATTGCGCGGCAGGGTCACCAGCTCACTAACACGCAAACCCGTGGCATAAAGCAGCTCCAACAGGCAATTCAAGCGAATGGCTGGCAATTGCTTGCGCCCTTTGGCAGTTTTAGCCTCATTTGCTGCGGTATAGAGCAGATGGTCAACCTCATCTACGGTTAACGTCTTGGGCAGATGTTGCACTTTTTTGGGGGCGCTGATCTCGCTGGCAGGATCATCTTTGCGCATACCCTCGACAAATAAAAACCGGTAGAATTGGCGCACGGCCGACAAGCGCCGCGAGCGCGAGGATATGGCCAACCCTTCGTCAGCTATGACGCCAAGATAATCGCGGATCTGTTGCGTCGATAAATCCCGCATCGGCGTTTTGGTGGCGCTGGCGTAACCGCTGAAATGCTCAAGGTCGCGCGCATAGGCCTCAAGGGTGTTTTGAGCAGCGCCACGCTCGGCGCTGAGCATTTCAAGAAATAGCTCAATATTGCGTTCATTCTGGTCGCTCATCACACTCAACCGATCTGTTGATAAACTCATTGTTCGAGACCAATTTGCCCCAATCCTCCTAACAGGGCGTTAGAAAATGCAAAATGCCGCAGAATATTTATTTGACTCTCAATCTGGATGGGCCTACCTCCGCAGGTGGGCCACCTCTCCCCAACGAGAGGCTAACTATCTGGAAGGATAGACATCTATGACTGACGTCACAAAACCGGCTACAAGGCCGGATAATCCGCGTTTTTCTTCTGGTCCTTGCACCAAACGGCCAAATTGGTCTCTC
>JAJRPI010000022.1 GCA_024280895.1 Alphaproteobacteria bacterium
AAGACACATTGTGTCAAAGCTGGCAGGCGACTTCTTGGCATGACCTTTAATGGCAAACCAATTTTCGAACCAAAGCCATCTCACTCACTTTTGCTGGCGGCGGCTGGTGGTGGCAAAACAACATCTGGCGCTGTGCCGTGGATCGAGTCGATGCTGGTTGATCACAGCCGCTCAATTGTCGTGACGGATTCCAAAGATGGCGAGATTGCCGCGCAATGTGCCGATATGTGCGCCAAACATGGTCGCAAGGTCGCCATCATTGATGACTTCAATATTCTGGGTGCGGACAACGGTCATAAAATCCAGATCAATCCATTTGGTGGAGTCATTGCTTCGCATAAAAAAGCCCTTGGAGAGCTGATCTTCTCGGCTGAATCAGCCTGCCTTGCCCTGATTGCAGAACCCAGTGACGGGGATTCCAAAAATCTTTACTTTCGTGAAGAACCCCGCGCCATGATTGAATATGTGCTGTCCAGTTATCTGGCGCGCAATGCCAAGCTGGCAATCCCTGGCGGTGTCTGGTCGCTTCTGGCTGATCCCGACACGCTGCACAAGATGGCGTTGATCGACAAGGACGAAGGAGATGCTGCCTTGTCGGCGCTTGCCACCCATGTGGTTGAGATGCGCAAAAACGAAGATCACTACCCCCAACATAGAGGCGCGGCAGTTCGTTCTTTGCGCATATTCGGTGCTGGCAGTCCGCTTCATCATGCGGGCATGGATGCTGATCTTTCTCACCTGCAACTGCTTCAGGAAAACTACGTCGTCTTTATCGTCGGGCCACAACGCCATATGGAACGGCTCGGCACTTATTATGCGCTTCATTTGCAATCTTTCATGGGAGCGGTCTTGAGCGATGAAGCAGGTGATACGGATTTTATTCTTGATGAGTTTACCAACGCGCCGCTCAAAGAACTGATCTCCCGCCTGACCACGATCCGCGGGTTTGGTGGCAGGTGCCATATGATTGCCCAGTCACGCTCGGAAATTGAGCGGCGTTTTGGACGCTTAGAAACGCTCACCATCGAAGAAAATGCTGTGGTCAAACAGTGGTTTGGGTTTTCATCTTTTGAAGAAGCCGAGCGGGTGTCGAAGGCGATGGGAGAATCCCAAATTGTCTCACACGGGATGGGTGTCAACTCCGACAAGATGGATATTTCAGGAAATTTCAGCGTCGGTAAAGAACGAATGTTTCCGCCAGAGCGACTGATGAGCCTGCCCGCCAATGAGCAAATCATTCATGTGAAAGACATCGGATTTATTCATTGCAAAAAAATACGTCAAAACGAAATCGCGCCTTACTGCCACGAGCTTGCCGATAATCCGCTGGAGGGCGGACGCTTACCGCCTGATCCTAAAATCACGCTCCCCACGAAATAACAGGAGACGAAACCATGAAACCTCGCTTGCTTCGTTTTAGTTTCTTCATTTGGGTAATTGTGCCAGTTGCAATTTATCTGGCCTATCTCGCCTTTGGCCTGCCGCATATGATCTGGTCATATGAATATCGCCAGGTCGAACCTGCCTCTACTGCCAATCCTTTTGCCGGTCGCTATTACACGCGCTGCACTTTCATCGGTCCCTATGGATCAATTTCCCGTTCTGCCAGCAATGGCAAATGCGCACTTGTTTCTTTCTTCAAGAAGGAAGCAGGCTAATGACTTTCTACGACTTTCAAACGCGGCCCGATGGGTTTGCGCACCAGATCGAATTTCTCGACAAGTTCCATCAAGGCCATGTGTTTCAATACATCGATGGCGGTGTCCATTTCCAATTCGCCACTGGCAAGCATTTGATCGCAATGCTCTTTTCGTTGCAGCACCAGATCATAAGGCGCAACCGCCACCCAAAAGCCGCGATAATCCATTGGCTCCAGCCATTTTTCCACATCTTCGCGATATCTGAATTTTTCCATGGGCTGAGAATATCAAATCATACCAGCCAATTGCAAAACCTGTACGGAAAGTGAGGCCAGATATGGCTTTCAACATAAAAGACGAAATCAAACGTACCTTTGATCTGGCCAGCCTGAAGCATCAGGCCGCTAAGGACTTCACCTCTCAGGAATGGAAATCCTACCAAAAGATCAGACAGAAATATGATGATCTGCGCCGCTTTGAACAACGCACCTATGAGATCGAATATAAAACCCGCTTTGAGGTCGCCCGCAAACGGTTGATCAATCAGGCCGGTGCCAAGACCAGAGATTTTAAACATCGCTGGTTTGGCAATGATCAATTCGACAAATCAGCCCTTAACAAGCAAGCCGAGCGCAATGTGCGCAACAGCCATTATCAGTTGATGGCGGGCATTGATAAGCAAGAGGCACGCGAAACCAGCCAGCTTTTAGACAATTGCAAAAAGCGCACGGATTTACGCGAAAAACCAAAACGTGATTTTGCGCGTGCCGCTGATCGCCGTGGCCGTGACGGCCTGCCCAAAGACAGGCGGCAATCGCCTACGCGCCAGCAACAACGATAACCGTAAAGGAGAAACCCTATGAATAATTTATTTGACCCAAAAGAACAAAATGGTGTCGCCAAAGCACGCGAAAGTTTCTCTGGTCGCATGCTGACCAATCGCCAGTTTGATGATGCCATGGCCATTACCGGCATATTGGAACGAGAGATTAAAGCGACTGGCAAGTTCAAAGAAAAACTCTCAGATTTTGCTGTGGCCTTCGCCCGCACCGAAAAATTCGACGTGATGAAATCCGAGACTATTATCCGTGATCTCTACAAAGCCCGCACGGGTGAGACCATGAACCAGACACGTGAAAAGCTGATGGATCGCGAAGCCAACCTCACTGATGAACAAAAACATGGAGCCTACAAACACGCCAAAGAAGTTGGCCAAATGATCAAGCACGGCAACAAGATTTCGTTCCACCGCGCCTATGCCCATGTGGCCGAAAACTTTGCCAATGAACTTGGCGTTACGGATGTGGCTGCCAAATCGCTAATGAAAGAAGCGCTCAAATCCGTCGAGGACAAAGACCTCTATGAGTGGGGCAAAGAACAGGAAGATAAATATTACCGCCCCCAGATTGAGGCCGAAAAACAACAACGCAAAACTGAACACACGCAAACGCGGCAGCGCCAACGGGCTTAAAAAAGGAGACGGTATGAATTGAACTCCACCTTTTGGTGGTCTGGAGATAAGATATCTTCGGGGTAGATAGGTGGCAGGGTGTATGTGTTGTGTGAGGCCCCGTTGAAGGTTGCATTTTGTATGTGACAGGACGCGGGATCAGACCTCGTGAAGGAGACTGCCCGCCCCTGTCACCGAATCACCGCCCTGAGGCTCACAAGTTGGCCCGGTCTTTTTACAAGGGCCAGGCTGATACGTGATGATCTCGTATAGGAGAGTGGCGACCCGAAGTAATTCTACCCCAGGCTTTTGATCAATTCAATCGAAGAGGTACAAAATGACACGCTATATCGGAGTGGATTTACATACCAACAGCTTCACCGTCTGCTATCTGAGCGAAGGCGGGGAAGAAAGAATACAAACGTTGCCATTACAAAATGGCGGTCTGGAACAGTTCATCACCGGCCTGCAGCGCGACGACGAGGTTGCGGTTGAAGCCACCGGAAATTCCGCCTGGTTCCGCGAACAGGTGCTGGCCCATGTTGCCCGCGTTGCAATCATCGCACCGTGGCAGTTTGAGGTGATCCGCCGTTCGGTCAAGAAAACCGACAAGCACGACGCGCGCGCCATCGCCTTTTTTCTCAGCAAGGACATGTTGCCCGAGGCGCGCCTGAAAGACACAGTCCATGTCCAGCTTGCCAGTACGATTGCCACCCGCGATCAACTGGTAAAGCTACGTGTATCGCTGCTGAACAAGGTGCACGGGCTGTTCAATCGCCATGGCATCAAGATCAGGAAAGAAACACTGACCAGCCGCAAGGGCTTTGAGCGCTCGGTGGCAAGCCATCAGTGGGACGGGCTGGAACGGGTGGAACTGGAAGTGATAGCTGCCCAGCTTGAAGGCATCAAACAGGGCTGCAAACGGCTGGAAAAGGAAATCACCACCTTTGCCAAGACCCTGCCGGGCTATGAAAACCTGATTTCCATCAAGGGTATCGGCCCACTTTCCGCGGCGGTGTTTCTGTGCACGATTGGTGAAATCGGTGACTTTGCCAAACCCGGCAAACTTGCCGCCTATTTTGGCATCACGCCACGGGTATCACAATCCAATGATGCGCAACGCGTTGGCAGGATCACCAAGCGCGGCAACAAGATCGCCCGCACCACCCTGGTGCAGTGCACGCTGATTGCCAAACGCTACAGCCCGTATCTGCATGCCTTTTACGAGCACATAAAATCCACCCGTGGCGCAGGCAAGGCCATCATCGCCACCGCCAGGAAACTGCTCAACACTATCTTCTATACCTTGAAAAACCGATGGGTGTTCGAGGACTTTACCACTTTCACATTCAAGGAACCGCAAAATGCCGCATGAAACCAAAGGCTTCACTTCAGACACACCAAAAGGATGGACGTCACCCTCCCTCCACCGTCTTCGCTCACCCGTAAAGGGTGAGGCGAGCAAAGACGGCTCCGGAAGGATGACTGAATTTCAAACCGTTAATTGACAATAATCATAGGAGATCAGTCATGAAAACATTGATGGCATTTCAACTTACCCAGCAAAATGGCCAGGTGAAGTTTTGTGAAGTTACAGATATCCACGCCCAGGCTTTTGGAATTCGCGAACATCTGATCGGTGATCTGAATAATGCCTATTGCAGGGTTCGCCATATCGAAGATCAGGAAGGGTACAACTTCTCTGATCTCGAACGGGTCGAAAGCATGTGTCTTGACACCGAGACAAAGCAAAACCGCTTGTCGTTCAATCAATGTTTCCGTTGGCACATGCTGCTGTCCGTTCTGGCCGAACTGGCATGGATGGAAACCCAGTTTGGAAATGGTGAGACAGATCATTTGCAATAATTCCGTGCCACCAAATCATCTTTCGAATGCACCAATTTTGCCGATTAAGGCAAACAGAATGACCAGGAGCAAATAAAAAACGCAAGAAAATGACTCTGATTATTCTTGAAAAATTTGGGAACATCTTCCTATTATGAATTGTATGTTCTCTATTTGTTCTTTTTATAAATTGGTACAAGAAAGGAAAAAACAATGAACCAAGCAATACAAACAAGTAAAACGACTAAACCTCAGCAAGCCCCAGCCCCCAATTCGCGGGAGAGCTTTTATGCTCGCGTTATGGGCGATGCCCTGTATTTTGAATATAAATCCGTGGCACGTATTTTTGAGCGGGAAATCCTTTATTCAGGGAAGTTCAAAGACAAGCTGGGCAATTACGCCTATGCCCTTGCCCGGTCGCAAAAATGCGATGCCGCCAAGGCCGAAACCATCCTTCGAGATATATTCAAGGCATCAACTGGTCAGTCCATGAACCAGATGCGCGAATCCCTCGCCGCTAATCTTGAGTCCATTAATGATGATCACAGACAACAAGCCTACCAAAGTGCCTGTGATATCGGCGATCTCATGGAAAAGGGTAACAAGCTCTGCTTCAATCGCGCATTTGCCGCTCAAGCCCAACAATTTGCCAGAGAATTGGGTATTACCGATATCGCTGCCAAGCGGATCATGAGCGATGAATTCAACAAGGTCGAAGGCTCCAAGCTCTATGACTGGGGCAAGTAACTCGATGAGCAATTTTTCCGTCCGCAAATCGAAGCGGAAAAGCAAAACCGTGAAACCAGAAACACGCGGACAAAACGCCCACGTCAACGCGCTCGCACAGGCCCTCAATAAGGGGAGGAACACTCATGACAAAAGACAAAGCCCCAACGACGATTGACCAGAATAAGCCAGAGACGGTTTCAACAGCTCGTCCTGCGCTCAAGCTTGATGTTGAGCGTTATGAAAAAATGTTGAATGACTGCGATCTGACAGAACAGCAGCGCCAGGAATTTCTGGAAACCATCTGGACAATCATTGTCGGCTTTGTCGATCTGGGTTTTGACATTCATCCTGTTCAACAGGCTACGTCTGAAGGATGTGGGCAAGATTTGGATTTGAGCGCCTTCATGGCCGAGAATGTGATATCCTCCAACAAAGGATTACCACAAAAACAATTTAGCGATGCCGCTGATTGCCGTGAAACGCAAGAAGTGGAAGAGATGGAATCATGACCGGAAATACAATTCAAAAAGCTGTCATTTACTGCCGCGTATCAAGCGCCGCACAGACTAAACGTGGCGATGGTCTGGGATCGCAAGACACCAGATGCCGCGAATATGCCCGAATGAAAGGCTATCAGGTGGTTGCACGCTTTGATGATGATTTGACAGGTAAGATCGTCCAACGCCCAGGTATGAAAGCGATGCTTTCTTTTATTCGTAAACACCGTACCGACAACTGCATTGTCCTGATTGATGATATTTCGCGCCTTGCCCGTGATGTTGAAGCACACTGGGAATTGCGCCGCACCATCCTTCGCGCTGGCGGAAAATTAGAATCTCCTTCGATTGAGTTTAAACAAGATGCCGATAGCCGCATGGTGGAGAATGTGTTGGCGGGTGCTGCGCAACATCAACGTGAAAAGAATGCAGAACAAACATTCAATAGAATGCGCGCACGCCTGATGAGCGGCTATTGGGTATTCTGGAAGCCCAAGGGCTACCGATATGAAAAAACCCGCGATCACGGCAAGATGCTGGTGCGCGATGAACCCATTGCTTCAATCATTCAGGAAGCATTGGAGGGCTTTGCCTGTGGACGCTTGGAAACCCAAGTCGAAGTTAAACGCTTTTTAGAAAGCCAGCCTGACTATCCCAAAGACACTCCTAAAGGTGAAATTCGTAACCAGCGAATTCATGATCTGCTGACGCAGCCGCTTTACGCTGGATATCTGGAAGCACCAAACTGGAATATCTCTTTGCGCAAAGCCCAGCATGAAGGCCTTATCAACCTTGAGACATTTGAAAAAATTCAGACCCGCCTCAAAGAAGGGGCAAAAGCTCCTGCTCGCAAGGATATCAGTGAGGATTTCCCGCTGCGTGGTTTTGTGAAATGTGGCGATTGTGAAAAGCCTCTCACGGCCTGCTGGTCGAAAAGCAAGACGGGCAAGAAGCATCCCTATTACCTTTGTTACAACAAGGCCTGCTCCAGTTACCGCAAATCAATCCCGCGAGCAAAAATAGAAGGTGAGTTTGAATCCATCCTGCAGTCCATGCAGCCTGGTGAGAAACTGTTTCACTTTGTCAAATCCATGTTCAAGGATGCCTGGCAGCAACGTCTCTCACAAAGCAGGCATATTGCAAAGGTACTCCAATCTGACCTCGCCAAAAGTGAAAAGCAGTTAGAACAGTTGCTCGATAGAATCGTCGAAGCCGAAAATCCGACTGTTATCGGTGCTTATGAAAGCCGAATTGCAAAACTCGAAAAGGACAAGCTGCTCACCACGGAAAAACTGGCGAATCTCGACAATCCTCGTCATGGCTTTGATGAATTGTTCGAACTCTCGCTCAAATTCCTCTCAAACCCTTGGAAACTATGGGTTTCTGGTCAAATCACTTTGCGCAAAATTGTCCTCCGATTAGCCTTTGCAGAGCAAATGGCCTATCGCAAGAATGAGGGGTTTCGAACCCCGCAAGTATCTGTTCCGTTTAGGTTTTTTAACAATATATTGGGGGAAAAAGAAATGGCGCGCCGGGGAGGATTCGAACCCCCGACCCCTAGATTCGTAGTCTAGTGCTCTATCCAGCTGAGCTACCGGCGCGTAAGATGATTTTGATGCGCAAAACGCATGAATGGGCAAAAATATGCCCCTCTTGCAGATG
>JAJRPI010000023.1 GCA_024280895.1 Alphaproteobacteria bacterium
GAGATAGATCCCCACAACTGGTATAAGTCGAGCATTTGGATATCCGGTTCACAAGGTATCGATGAGCTTAATCAATCGACCTTAAGCAACTGGCATGGCAAGCGAGTTGTGGTGGCCGGAAAAATAAAAATAGCTGGGTCAAATAATAATTGCTGTGGCCACATGAGCCTCTGGCCAGCTAAAATTATGGCCCATCGTATCGAGCTGTTCAAGAATTGGATCAAGAACCACCCTTAAGCAGGAAAACGAATGAAAGAAAAACCGTGAGATAAAATCAAGTAAACACCGGCAAGACCCCGAACCCCGCACCAATCAGAGCCCGACCGGGCGAGCGCCAAACAGGCCGCTCCATCGAAGGCCTTTGCGCAGCAAAGAATAGCCGTGTGATAAAATCAATGGCGCGCCGGGGAGGATTCGAACCCCCGACCCCTAGATTCGTAGTCTAGTGCTCTATCCAGCTGAGCTACCGGCGCCAAAGTTGATTTAGATGCGTTAAAAACGCATGAATGGGCAAAAATTTGCCCCTCTTGCAGATGTTTGCCAAAGGAGCTGATTTGCGTTCTCAAGCGTATAACGCCTTGTCTCGATAAACGCAAGCGGTCAATTGATCTAACTCCCCACTCTCCTCCACTTTCTTGTCTTCAAAAAAGATCATTGGCAGGACCAAAAACAAACAGCTGATGATCCTTGATCATCAGCTGTTGAATTTTCTGTTGGGCAATATGAAACCGTCCAACCAAATGTTAGATCTTTTTGCGGGTCAGGACGACAACTGGCGTACCTGGCTTGACGATCCGCCAAAGCTTGGCAATATCGCCATTGCGCATCCGATAACAACCACCAGAGGCTGATTTGCCGATCGAACCGGGAAGATTGGTACCATGTATGCGATAGAGCGAGCTACCCAGATACAAAGCACGTTTGCCAAATGGGTTAGCAGCAGATCCGCCCACTACTTTTTCAGGAAGATCTGGGTTTTTCTCACGCATAGCCGGTGTTGGATACCAATCAGGATTGAGCTTCTTTTTGGTAATTTTGGTACTACCGGACCACACTTCGTCGGGACGCGGCGTGGCAATAGGGTAGCTGATAACTTTGCCCTTGCGTACGACGTAATAAAGACGACGGGTGTAATTGCTCAACACAACCGTGCCGGGGCGATATTTATAGCTGACACGCTTGCCAAAACTGCGAACGGTCTTACGTCTGGTATCCTTGGCAACGCTCATGCGGCCCCTGGAGGTCAGCTTGGCGTGGCGTGCATTCTTGATACTGCCCATGCTCAAAGAAGCGCGGGTGACTTTCTTGCCATTGCTCTGATAGCCGATGACACGTTTCTTTGCACGCAACCGGACGGTCTCTTTACGCTTCAGGGCGTTAGACTTTTTAACGCTTTTGCGCTTAACACGGATTTTGCGTTTTGCAATCACCTTGCGCTGCGCGCGTTTTTTGATTTTTGATTGTTTTTTGATCGACTGAGCAGTCTCAAAGTCGCCTGAACTCAGCGCCGATACGCTGTCGACGGACGCAAAACCAAAGAATAGTCCAGCAACAAGCAAGGACAGAAACACACGTATCTTCATTTAACCAGTCTCCAAAAAATATACTCATCTACAGCTTGCATTTAAAAGCCTGTTAGTTGCAACTCCAATATCGCTCTCCCCCCTCAAAAGCAACTGTTTTATGGGGGAAAACCGCGCGATCTCACAAACTGTTTACTCGATTCAAGTGCTATAGCGCATCAAGAGCCCGTATTGTCAGCTTTTCAACAGCTCTGCGACAAATTCACCGTGCAAACATCAGCGCACCAACCGTTCAGCGGGAAAGTGAATTTCAATGGTCGTCCCGCACCCTGGTGTGCTGACAATATCGAAGCTGGCATGATGCGCCTTGACCAGTGCCTTGGTCAAAGGCAGACCAAGCCCCGTCCCCTTTTCGGTCTGCGACATGGCCTCTTTATTACTATTTTGAGCCGTTTTGATTTGCGCAAACGGTTCAAGCGCCGTTCCGATCTCATCTTTGTGCATGCCTATGCCGGTATCAGTGACACTCAAAATAACACCATCGCTCGCGCTGGGGCGGGCAGATACACTCACCTGACCACCGGGCTCCGTAAATTTAATGGCATTGGAAACCAGATTGAGCAAGATTTGCTTCAAGCTTCGCTTATCTGCATAGAGGGCGGACAAACCATCTTCGATCGAAGACTGCAAAATAATCTGCTTTTTCTGCGCTTGCACACGCATACCGTTCAACGCCTCAATAATAACCCCGTCTATTTGCACTTCAGCAAATTCAAGATCAGGTTTGCCCGCGATGATCTTGGTAATATCGAGTAGATCATTGATCAGGCTCAAGGCGTGCATGGCGCTGGTGTGAATATCGGCGGCATAGCCTCTAAACCGATTGGCATCGACCGCCCCGAACCGCTCATCCTTCATCAATTCAGAAAACCCGATGATCGAATTGAGCGGCGTGCGGACTTCATGAGACACCGTGGCCAGAAAATCAATGCTGTCTTGCCCAACATCTTGTTTCCCCTCCCCGTCCAGAGGGTTTTCTTGTGCCAATTCAGGTGCTTGCGACTGCATATCTTCTTGCCAAAGGGCATCTTCATGCAGGATCAAAATCTGCACCGGTTCGCGCCCTGTCGAAACATTACGAAAAGCGATGGGGATGTGTCGTTGGCGCCCCGAACGCGAAATAGCCAGCGTATTGATCTGCGCCGAATGGCTTTTTTGGCGGGTGCTTTGCTGGAGATCAGCGGTTGCATCCTCTTCGATCAGCACACCGTTTTGACTTTCCGGAAACAGGGCCGCCAAACCTCCCGCTTTACGCAACTCGCTTTCAGAGCCAAAGCCAAACGCATACAAGAAGGTCTCATTGGCCCGCATCAAACGCCCGCCCATGGCAATCGCGAGGGCCGCAGGGAGGCTTTCAAGGAAATAATTGCGCTCGCCTCCAACAAGAGGGGAAGGCTGCTGGTCTTGGGGTTCAGCCTTTATGCTTTGATCGCTGGACGGCATCTCTTTTTCAACCAATGACACCGGCTTAGCGGCTTTGATCGGCGCGCTGGCTTTGCGTGTAGCGACGACCGGGCGTCCATCCCCGTCAAGCGAACCTGACGGAGCGTTTGCAGGTACGATCCCCAAAGCAGCCCCGCCGCCCGGTCCATTGATCATGCGGGCAATTTCACGCAATGTGCGTAAATCTTCATCGTCAACCCGCCCTGCCGAAATTTCAAACCCGTTCATCGCAGGTTCGGTTTTTTGAATATCTGTGCGCGCAATCTCCTCCTTGGGATTGATTGCTGGCTGCGTATATTTTGGCGGTGCTTTTACGACAGGCTCCACAATCGGATCGACGATCAAGCCGGGCTCGATTTTGGGGCTTTTCAGATGGCCGTTCTTATATACCTTGGCAGAAGACGTATCGGGTGTCGGCTTGACCACCCCCTTGTCGGCCACAAGCTCCACCAATACGCCCGCCCGCCCAGGCTCTATTTCCAATGAAGAGCAAAGGCAATCAAGGATAAGGTCCCCGCCTTTGGTTGGAAAGCGCAACAGCTCGCGTGCGCCAGCATTCTTCACGGAGTGCTTCGACAAAAGCGCCAACTGGCGCGCAAAAGGCGCGTCGTGCTTGAATTTCAAACGAATTAATTCGCTCATCGACAAAGCGCCGCTAAAGGCCAGGCAGGCCCGATTGGCCCAGGCAATGCGAGAGCGCTCCACATCCCACAGCCAAACGGGCACGGAGCGGCTCGACAGCTGTTCGCACTGATCGCTATTTATGAAGGGCGTTGCTAATGTCATGATTGGGAAGGCGCGACCCCAGCATTTGAACACCTGCCAACCAGTTGGCAAATGATGGATGGACTGGGATGATTTTAAACTTTTCGCTCCGACCGAACCTCCTTGGTTGAACCTGTACTAAACTCAAATTACCCTATCTGGGTCATGTTCGTCCACAAATGCGTTATTTCGTCCTGAATTACCGCCTAATATCTGATATTTAGATATTTTACCAGCCCTCGTTGACGCCAATGCAATTTTCACAACAAGAATGAAAGAGCGATATTTTTGCTCTTGTATTGCCATAAAGTTCACGTTAAACAGTCACAGGCAAATACCCTTGTATATTTCCTGTATATGCCGCTGTAGCTCAGTTGGTTAGAGCGCCTGATTGTGGATCAGGAGGTCATCTGTTCAATTCAGATCAGCGGTACCAATTATTTCAAAAGGCTCACAAAGCCTTTTCCCTGCAGACATGCGAGATGATTGAGTTCTAGGTGTCACGCCGCTTTCATGCTATCCTTGCCCCGAAGCGATAAAACAGAATGTCGGGGCTGTTTTCTGCAATATGGCGCATATCTGCAACCACATGGCATAAAAATGCCCCTGTCGGATTGTCGCCCGCCACATTACAATAACTCCCCCACATCGGCGCTGCTTTGATCAGCGAGATATTTGCTTTTCGCAATACCGCAGAACACTCGATAAGCGGGCGCACAGAACATAAAGAATATTTTTGCCTTCTTGCATTCACGTTCTTGCAAGGGCAAATTCTAGGCCATTCATACAAGGAAGCATAAATGAGCGACAGCACCCCCCACATGTTCAATATTCTGGTATGTATCGATGGATCAGAGGAGGGTTATCGCGGCTTGCATTATGCCATTAAATTCAGCCTTGATCACACCGACACTGATATTGCTCTTTTATATGTACGCTCTTCGGGGGCGGGCGGGCGCTCTTCGGGCCTTAATATGGAATTGACCCACGAAAACATGCTCGACTGGAACCTTGAACTGCCCGGTCTTAAATCTCTTAAACGTGCCAGAGACATGCTCGTCGAAACCGGCTTTCTGGGAGAAGAGTGGGATAGCGAAGACATCACCAAAAAGTTTCGGGGCACGCGGGCCGGTGACCACATCATCAAATATAGCAGCAAAAAAACCGGTCAACGCATCTCGCTGATTGTCCGTGAATCAAGTTCTGTCCTCACCGGTATCCTCGATGAAGCGCATTTTTATTCCTATGATATCGTCATTGTCTCAGCATCAAAAGAAAGTGCTGGGGGCACCGGACATATTGATATGTACACTGCTATTGGCGTAGCCACCGAACATGATGGCACGGTCATTCTGGTGCGCGAACTGGAAGAAGAACATGGCCATTTTGTTTGTGTCAAGGACACTGAAATGTCCATGGAAATGGTTCACAAGGATGCCTTGATGGCGGCGCGTTGCGGATGCCCGATCTATCTCTATTCAGTGGCCCGCGAAGAAGAGGGGCTGCCTGCTGCGCAAAATGCTCTGGAGCGCGCACAAAGCGTCGTGGAAAAAGCCGGCGGTAAAGTCAGTGACAAAACAGCCGAAGTGGGAGATCCCGTCTGGAGGATCACCGAACGGGGGCAGGACTATTCGCTGATCGTTATTTCCGCGACAGAAAAATCAAGACTAAAGCAAATGTTCCTTGGCAGCACCTCCCACAGTATTTTGAAAAAAGCCAAAAACTCGGTCATGATCATCAGGTAGAAATTAGCAGAACAAAAAACCAAAACTTCAAGTGGAACTCACATTCACTCACATCTACAAAGTGTAAAATTGACAGCTTGCAAGCGCTAACCGTATTTAGCGTAAAATACTGCAATACATGCCATAATTATCTATTTTATATTTGCGTGGAGTTGTTACATTTCTGCGAGGTTTGCCGATTGATGGATCGGAAACGAGATCCGGATTTGAAAAAAGTACAAGTATCATGCCCAAGTCAAAATCAATTCGCAAGCATTTGCGCCCCTTGTCCAAGGTGGTGTGGCGTGGCCGTCAACAATCCAGTCTGAATAATATCACCCGGCGCTTTTCTCATTCAAAACTCGGCGGAAAATTACATCCCGTTACCAGAGAGCTGGGCGAAAGGCGTATCAAAGCACGTTTACGCAAAGCCTGGCGCAAACGCGGCAAGCTGGTGAGCACTTATCTGCCGATCTGGAACTGGGGCAAAAATTACAAACGCGAAGATTTTTCTGGCGACTTGATGGCCGGTATGGTGGTGGCGATCATGTTGATGCCCCAGTCGATGGCCTATGCCATGCTGGCGGGACTGCCGCCCCAGATTGGCCTTTACACAGCCGTTTTACCGCTCATCTTCTACGCTTTTTTTGGTTCAAGCCGCTCGCTTGGTGTTGGACCTGTCGCTATTATTTCCTTGATGGTCGCTCATGCTCTTTCCCCCCTCGCACAAGCTGGCTCAGAGCAATATATTGCCCTGGCTTTGATCCTTGCCATGCTAAGCTCGTTAGTGCTGATTTGTGCGGGCCTGCTGCGACTAGGGTTTTTGACCAATTTTATCGGCCATCCCGTGATCGCGGGCTTTACGACGGCGGCAGCCATCATCATCGCCTGCTCGCAGTTAAAACACATGCTTGGCCTGACGCTCCCCCCGACCCAAAATCTGTGGGAGCTATTGACCGTCATTTATGCCAATTTACATAAGGTCAACCCCACCACCTTATTGCTGTCCTTGCTCGGGGTTGTAATTATGATTTCGCGGGCCCAGTTTCGTCACCGACTGCGCGAAATGGGATTTTCCGAGGGCATCTCGATGGCGCTCCCCAAAGGCATGGCCTTATTGCTTGTCGTCATCAGCGCCACCTATGCGTGGGCGTTCAGCATCGACCAAACAGCTGGGGTCGCCATTGTCGGGGCGATACCACCCGGCTTCCCCGCCATCGCTCCACCGACCTTCAACTATGATATATGGAAGCAATTGCTCCCCGCCGCTGTGTTGATCTCAGTTGTTGGCCTCGTTGAAAGCCTCTCGGTTGCCAAGGCATTGGCTACACGCAAGCGGCAAAAGGTTGACCCCAATCAGGAATTGATCGGTCTTGGAGCCGCCAATTTTGGAGCTGCCATGACGGGCGGCTATCCGGTAACTGGCAGTTTTTCACGCTCGGTGGTCAATTTCACCTCTGGCAATAACACTCAGCTCTCGGCAATCATCACCGCGTTTTTCATCGCCATTGTGCTGATTTTTTTTACACCCCTGCTCTATCACATTCCCAAAGCCACGCTGGCAGTGATTATCATTGTCGCGGTGACGACACTGATTGACTTCAGCCCGCTGGTCTCGGCTTGGAAATATTACAAACCAGACGGGCTGGCATTCTTTGTCACCTTTGTTGCCGTGCTCGCCTCTGGCGTCGAGGTTGGCATCTTGCTGGGGATTTCCCTGTCGATTGGCATGTATCTATACCGCTCAAGCCAGCCACGCATGCCAGTTTTGGGACGGGTCGGAGAGTCTGAAAATTTCCGCTCAGCCAAGCGCCATAAAACCCGCACCTATGACAGTCTTTTATTGATCCGTGTCGATGACAATCTGTTCTTTGCAAATGCGGCCTATCTCGAAGACCGCATGCTGGCGGAAATCGCCGATCGCCCCGACGTCAAGCACGTCGTATTGGTGATGGATGCGGTGAGCTTGATTGATGCCTCCGCCCTTGAGACCCTTGAAAATCTGATCGACAGCTATCGCGATGCCGGCGTCCTCATTCATCTTGCCTCGGTCAAGGGACCGCTGATGGATATGCTTGAGCGCTCACATTTTTTAATGCGCCTGTCTCCGGGAGAAGTGTTCATGTCCCCACATGAAGCCGTGGTTGAACTGACGGGGGAAGTTCTGCAACCTGAAAAAGCACCAAAAACGGCGACCAAAAAGAAATGCAAAACCAAAGAGGCAGCTCGTACCGAGCAATCGCCCACAACGACCCGTCGTGCCAAGAAAACTACCCCAACAGATAAATGATCAAATAGCCACTTAGAGGCGACCAAAGAAGTCGACGACCTCAAGGCCTTGATGTTCGTTGAGGGTATGAAAACCGCGCAATTTATCTTTGGTATCTGGCGCAAAGCGATCCATAACTGTCTGTTCGAAGCGCTCTGGATCGAGCTGATCGACCCGGCACACAGACAGCCCACCGCCATAAATAGAGCTGCAATCCTGGGCTGGCCGCCACAGAGCCCCGTCTTGTATATACATAGCTCCTGCCGGTCTGGCAGCTCTTGCATCAAGGCATACTGGATTGGCCTGATGCGCATGCCATTTGCCAAATAGATCGTCCGTATAAAACAGCCCCAGCGCATCCCATTGCGAACTTTGCCACTCGCTGATTGCAGCAAATAGCCACCAATGATCGTGGCGGCGAACCAGGGTCACATCATCGGCGGTGACATCTTCGATCAAGGTTTTCTCAAATACCCATTTATCGGGAAACCGAGCCGCGCGATAAAGCTCAACCGCTTGGTTCGCCGAGGTTTCGGGGATCATCCAGAATTGCCCGTCATGTTCGAATATGAACGGATATGACAGGTGATATGGACGTGACAACACCATTTTTGGAGCGCTGGCATTGCCCTTCTTATCAATTGTAAAATGAGAAATAATGCCCTTTTGGGTATCGAAGGGAAACTCTTCAACAAACACATGATAGAGATCTTGATGAAAGATCACGAACGGATCAGCATAAAAGCGCTGCCCGTCATCCAGCAACCTTGTATAGTCTCCAAGGCACAAATCAGTCGTCTCGCGCAAAGGTTGGCCGTTCGTGAAACGCCAACCAACTCCCCACCTGATGGCATTACCTTGTTCCTTGCGCACCAGCGCATTCAACCGATTGGTCACTTTGTGGCCAAGAGTGCCAAGCCAAAACCGCTCGGCTTTCATGGGAAGAAACTGATGCTTTCGATCCGCACGCGTCCCGGGCAATATTTCTGATGAAGCCGTCGCAATATTTTCGGTTATCTCTTGTACTGATTTTCGCAATAACCCGGCCATGCGCGAAAACACATTATTCAAGCCTTGGGTGATCATTTGCGGTTGTTCAATCGCACAAAGTCCAAACCGGCGAGGCTCAGGCAGGGCACTATCATCAAGGGACAGATTTGGTGCATGCCCATCCAGCAAAGTCTCGATCAATTCATCGGCCCCAACCATGCCATCATAAAGCGGGCGAAAACGCCGTGCGCGAAATGAGGACAATCTGGTCTCACCGGCAAGATCAATCAGCAGATCATACCCGCTTCGAGCGGGCTGAGCGATGATCGCCACATTGTCAAATTGCTCGATGTCAATGAGATCGCTGGCATTGTCGCCGCCCCTGCGATAGAGCAGCCGCTCAAGCTGTAGCAACAGGCGCAACTTGCCAGGTAGGGCATGCGCTTGACCATTGAGACAAAGATCTACCTGATGGCCGCTCAATACCAATGCCTCGACAAGCCATTTATGCCATCGCCAGATCATCGCTGGATCAACGAACACGCCAATGCGCATCAATCCATTGGTTTCACTATCCGCATTGGTCAAAACATTTCTCCCACGCACCAGCCAATGCAAGGTAACTTAGCGTGCACATGCCTATCCGATTATACCACGCCATGAGATCATAGGTGCTCAACCTATATATCAGCAAGTTTTGACTAATTTGCACGCAAATGGCACGTAAATACCCTTGATCTTGTTTCTGGCTTAACGAATGGCTAAACCGTGTACCAGAACATCACGAAAATTTGTTTAATCAGGACAAGACGCGCTCACATAGCCCTTGTAAGATGGGGAACTGTGTTGATTTTAGCTGCGATTAAGGAACAAAAAATGCGCACTTCATTAATTTTCTCGACCACAATCTGCCTGTCACTGGCTTTTATCGCTATGTTGGCCCGCCCCTCTATGGCAGCCGACCATCTCGTCATCAAGCAAAGCAATTATAGCGTTACAGAGACCCTTGATCGCCTCACCAAAATATTAAAATCAAAAGGCATTACGATCTTTGCTCGTGTTAATCATGCAGCCGGCGCCAAAAAGGTCGGCATGGCACTGCGGCCAACCCAGGTGCTGATCTTTGGTAATCCTAAAATGGGGACGCCGTTGATGCTGGCCGACCAACGCATCGGCCTGGCCCTGCCCCTCAAAGCCCTTGCTTATGAAGACAAGGACAAAAAAGTCTGGCTGTCCTACCGCAAAGCGAACGACCTCAAGCAGGCTTACAATATTTCTGCACGCGACAAGGTGTTTGGCAAAATGAAAGGCGCACTTGGCAAACTGACCGATAAAGCCGTCGCCAAGGCCGCTAGAAAGGCCATGAGCAAACCCGCTCCACGGGGATCCAATTAGGACGCTTTGAGCCCCTTGGAATACAAAGCTGTCGGTGCGATCCCTTTATTCGCGCCGACAAAACGCGCGGGCGTGCCAGTAGCAGCGGCCTTTTGGGCACGGCGCTGATAAAGTCCGCGCGTACCAGTGACCATTTCGAACTCATCACTGAGGCCAATAATCGTCTCGGCAGCACCCAGCACAAGATAGCCGTCAGGGGACATTTGCTTGGCCATGCGGTTCAAAATCTCAGATTTTGTTTCACGATCAAAATAGATCAATACATTGCGACAAAATACGATGTCGAAAGTTCCAAGGGAACGATAGTCTTTGAGCAGATTGAAATGTCTAAAACTGACCATTGATTTAACCGCTGGCTCGACCACCCACTCGGCACCATCTTGCTTGAAATATTTCATCAACATGGCAGTTGGCATACCGCGCTGAACCTCAAACTGGCTATATTTACCAGCGGTCGCCTTGGCAAGCGCTTCGCTCGATAGATCCGTGCCGAGAATCTCGACTTTCCATCCAGGTATTTTGTTTTTTTGCTCCAGCAGTTCGATCGCCAGAGAATAACCTTCCTGGCCGGTCGAAGCGGCAGCACTCCAGATGCGCAGGCGCCGGGTATTGGCACGCTCTTTCAACATATGAGGCAGCATGACCTTGCGGAAATTATCAAACGGCGTCATATCGCGAAAGAAAAACGACTCATTGATCGTCATGGCTTCGGTAATGCGTGTCGCCAGCCTTTGCGATCCGGGTCGCTGTAAAGCAACAACCATCTGGGCCAGATCCTCAAAGCCAAATTCACTGGCCACGGGATTGAGCCGACTATCGAGCAGATAGCGCTTGTCTTCACCAAGCACCAGCCCCGATTGCTCTTTGAGTAAATTACGAAGGAAATTAAATTGTTCTGACGTCATGATGTCCTCACCTGAGCAATGAATTAATTTTGGGACCGATTTCACCTAACGGTAAAATAGCACTACAGATTCCAGCAGCTGCAGCAGCGCCAGGCATCCCCCATACAACACTGGTTTCTTCGTCCTGCGCGATCACTGCGCCACCAGCAGCTGCAATCGCCTTACCACCAATGGCGCCATCAGACCCCATGCCGGTTAAAATGGTTGCCAAAAGGCCGCTACGATAGATTTGCGCGGCAGTCTCGAACATCGGATCAACAGCCGGTCGGCAAAAATTGATTTCGGGACCTTGGTCCAGCGCAATCGAAGCCCCGTTTGCAGCCGGCTTCAAGCGCATGTGATAGCCTCCTGGCGCCACATAAATATGCCCCGGTACCAACAGCTCGCGATGCTCTGCTTCCTTGCTTGGTCGGCGCGACGCATCTCCCAGATGCTTGGCCAGAATAGCCGTAAAGGTCGCTGGCATATGCTGGGTCACAAGAACGGGTACATTGCCAATTTTGGGGCCAATAGCCGTAAATAGTTTAGCCAGTGCTTGTGGACCGCCCGTGGAACTGCCCACAACCAGAATGCGCGGTGCTATCGCAGAAAACGGGCGCAACTTTGGCTTATCTGTTGCTTTTACGGCTGCCGCTTTGGAAGCGATGCCAGTTTGTACACTGGTCGGCGATCCAATGCGAGGCGCTGGCGCTCTACGCGCACCGCCTAAAGATCTGATCCTCGCAATAAGGTCTGTGCGAAAACTGGCTGAGGTGGTGATGCCGGAATTACTATCGGGTTTGGGAATATAATCCGTTGCCCCCAGCGACAAGGCCTTCATGCTGATTTCAGCATTACGCTGTGTCAAAGTCGAAGCCATCACAATCTTGACACCAGGCTTGCCCCGCAATAGCTGCGGCAAAGCCTCAAGACCGTCCATCACCGGCATTTCTACATCAAGAATAATAATGTCGGGCCGGCTGGAGCCAACATCTTCAACTGCTTTTAACCCATTTGCATGGCGTGCGACAATTTCCATACCACTCTCATCGCCAACCCAGCGTGAAACCAGTCCACGCACCACCGCACTATCATCGACAACCATAACCTTGATGGCATGGGCCGAAGAAACCGGCATATTCTTGTTATTCAGCGAAGGGGTATTAACTGCCAATCCCATTGGATCATTACCTGTCTCTATAAAAAGTTGCGCCTAATCAATAAGGCCGACCTGCAGGAACTTGGTTTCCAGAATGGATTTGTCAAAGGGCTTCATGACGAATTCATCCGCACCAGCTTTCATGGCAATGGAAATATGCTTGCTGTCGTTTTCGGTCGTGCAAAAAATGACTTTTGGACGGTCACCATTTTTTTCCTGACGCAAAGCTTTAATGAAAGCAATGCCATCCATTTGGGGCATATTCCAATCAAGTAGAACCGCATCTGGCATCTGTTCGCGGCATTTGGCCAGCGCGACACTGCCATCTGCGGCCTCGTCGGTTTCAAACTTAAAACTCTCCACGATATATTTCGCTACCTTGCGAATAACGGCGCTATCATCAACGATCAGACAATATGGCATATTTTTTTCTCCACCTTACGAGAACCGATCAAGGGGCCAGCTCATTTTCAGCCCGCCCTTGAGGCTCCTCATGTTTCCAATTTGTCGTAGACAGCCGGGAAAAACGCCCTCAAGCAGCGACTTCACGGTCTCCAAGTTCGAGCACCCGGTCAACATCAAGAAGAACCAGCAGCTGGTCATCCAGCATGAATATGCTTTGTGCGACACTTTTCCAGCGTGGATCAAGATTGACCGGATTGGCATCAAAGTCATTGATTGGCAGATGCAGAACATCCCCAATGCGGTCGATCACCAGTCCAAAGCTCTCACGATCCATTTCGATGCCAACCGCCATGGCTGGTTCATCATCCTCACGGGGCGGCAGACCAAGGCGTTCTCGCATATCGATCGCCGTGATTATTCGTCCGCGCAGATTGAGAACACCAGCAATCTCAGGGATCGCCAAGGGCACTTCCGTCATATCTTTCAACATAAAGACATCTTGAACCCGGCTGATGGGAAGACCAAATAGTTGCCCGGCGATCATCACCGTCACAAACTCTTCCATCGGACCAGTATTCTCATTTCTTACTTGTGGTTCACTCATGAGGCTTCCTCCATACCAACTCTCACTTCACGAAGGGTCTCGACGAGCCCTTCCCGATCAAACTTGCCGACATATTCATGAAAACCGGCTTCTTTAGATTGCGCGATGATTTCAGGCTCCGCATGAGATGACAGGGCAATGATCGGCGTGTCTCCCCAGTCAGGATCAAATTTGAGTTTCTCAGCAAATTCGATGCCGGTCATACCAGGCATCTCGATATCAGAAACAATGAGATCAAAAACGATCCCGCGCTCTTTAAGCGCCAGCGCTTCACTACCGCTTGCCGCCAGCGTGACATGATATCCGGCTGATCCCAGCAATGGTGCCAGCATATTGCGGAAAAATGAGCTATCATCGACGAGCAGCAGATTGAGGTTCTTTTGCATATTAACCGCCCCTTTGCGATCTTGGCGGATCAGCCAGTCATCAAAGGCCATCGGCAGATAATGCGCGATATCGATCAACTCGGTGGCTCTCTCCCGAATAACAGCAGAGCCTAGAACCCCCGCAACCTCGGGCTGAATTTCAATCACCAGACGATCTTCAACGATATCGACGATTTCATCCACCACAAGCCCCATAGAGCGATCTTCATCGGTAAAGACCAGAATAGGCTGTCTCGTTTTGTCAGACATTTTTTCTGGATCATAGCCATCGATATAAACCAAAGGCATCAACTTGCCGCGATATTGCACCAGTTTGCGCCCATTGGAATGCTCAATTTTTGTAACATCAATCTCTTCCAGGCGCGTGACAAGAGAAAGAGGCACGGCTTTAAGTTCTTTGGAACCAGCTGTGAACACCAGCAATGTTGTGAGATCAGGTCGATCATTGCTGGCACTATCGGCTTCTTGCGCAGCAACGGCAGCCTGCACTCCGGCATCGGCCGCAACATTTTGAGCAATGCCATTAGGATCAATGATCATGATCACACTACCGTCCCCAAGGATGGTATTGCCCGAGAACATGGTGATGTCACGGAGCATGTTTGACATGGGTTTGACGACAATTTCTTCCGTGTGGAAAACGCTGTCGACAACCACTCCAAAGATCTGCGATCCGACCTGAGTGACGATCACAAATTCCTTGTCTGCCGCACGCTCATCTTCTTCTCTCGAGCGCTCGAGATTGAGCTGTTTGTTGAGATAAATCAACGGCAGTAGCTTATTGCGCAATCGTAATACCGGTGTATCGTTGATCATTTCGATCGTGTGCCCGGCTTCCCCATGCGTGCGCACCAATTCAATGACTGAGAGCTGGGGAATGGCAAAGCGCTGACCGCTGACTTCGATAATAAGCGCCGACACAATCGCCAGTGTCAGCGGGATTTTAATGATAAAACTCGTTCCCTTGCCAACGACAGATGTCATATCAATCGTGCCGCCAATCAGCTCGATATTGGTCCGGACAACATCCATACCCACACCACGACCAGAAACAGCTGTTACCTCTTTGGCCATCGAGAAACCGGGGTGGAAGATAAATTTCTGGATCTGACCTTCAGACATGCGGTCCAGCTCATCCTGGCTGGCCAGTTCGCGTTCCAATATTTTTGATTTAAGTTTTTCAGCATCAATACCGCGCCCATCATCGACAATCTTGATGATAATCTGGCCACCTTCATGATAGGCTGACAAGGTGATATTGCCTATTTCGGGCTTGCCGAGCATGACGCGATCAGAATTGGCTTCAAGACCATGATCGGCCGAATTCCGCACCATATGCGTGAGCGGGTCTTTGATCAATTCGAGGATCTGGCGATCAAGCTCTGTTTCGGCACCAACCATTTCCAGATCAATTTTCTTGTCGAGAGACAGCGAAAGGTCGCGCACGATCCTTGGCAATTTCTGCCAGGCATTGCCAATTGGCTGCATGCGCGTTTTCATGACGCCCTCTTGCAGCTCGGCAGTGACATTCGACAATCGCTGCAATGGCCCCTTGAACTCGCTGTCATCGTGCTGGCGCACCATTTCCAGAAGCTGATTGCGGGTCAATACAAGCTCGGAAACCATCGTCATCAATTGCTCAAGCGTTTCAACACTGACGCGGATTGTCTGATTTTTAACAGCACCCTTGGGAGCTGCTTCTGTGCGGCGCTCTTTTGTACGCCTGTCGGCGACTGAGCGTTTTTCCTCAGCAGGCTTTTCTGCAACCGGAGCAGGTGCAACTGTAGCGACCTCAACAGGAGCGGCTTCGACAGCCACGGCAACGGGCTCTTGCACATCATTGGCAGCGACAAGATCGCCTTCTGGCTGCGGAGCGGCGAAATCATCAGGGCCCGGCGCCTCGTTAAAAGCACGTTCCAGATCGTCCAGGGAGACTTCCCCAGGTTTCAATTCGCGTTCAACTATATTTAAAGCAGGATCAGCGACCCCCGCCATCTCACCACTAGCTACTTCAGCAACCGCTGGCTCCACCGCCTCAAGCACCGCCGGCGCTGGCGCAACGGCTGCAGCCTGATCGCCAAGTGACATTTTATCAAGCAGATCAATCAGGTCATCATCGGTGCCGTCAGGCTCTGCTTGTTGTTCTTCCAGGACTTCGAGAATTTCTTTAAGGCGATCAATGGTCTGCAAAATCAACGACACACCATCACCTGTAACAGGCGAACCGTCGCGATATTTTCCCATCAAAGTTTCGGCCGCATGAGCCAGAGAACCTAGGCGTGGCAGTCCAAGGAACCCACATGTTCCCTTGATCGTATGAACCAACCGGAAGATATTCGCCAATATTGCTTCATTATTCGGGTCTTGCTCAAATTTCACAAGTTCGACGTCAACGACATCGAGACTTTCCACAGTTTCAGTTAGAAACTCCTGTAGCAGATCGTCCATTTCGCCTGTTCCCTTTTTCATTATTGGCTCACTCCCAACCGGTTTTATGCCAGTTGAGGAAAGGTTGTGTGCCATAATGGGAAAAGAGTCTTAAGATAGGCTAAACTTTATTAACCTTAAACGCCCGATGGTTGCATTGACATGATTCACAATCAAATAACCATCAAGAGAAGATCGCGCTCAGCAAAACATCCTCGCCGTCCATGGTAATAGAGATCTTCGCGCCGGTTTCAATCGCCACACGGCCCGCAAAATAAGGCTGGATCGAGCGCGCATCAACTTCTTCAGCGGGGGAGCAATTAACCAGATCAACAATCCCCGCTGGCACCCGCGCCTTTGGGCCGCTTGTTTTAATCACAAAAGCGGGGCGACCCTTGTCACCATCTATATTGATCGTGATGGTGCCACCACGAGGCACCGTCCCCATAGCGATAGCCACTAGATTGAGCAGCAGTTTGACGTGATTTTTGGGCAAGGTGGCGATGGTGCAGTTCCATTCGACCGTGTGCTTGTTGTCACTTTCCACATAATTGCGTGCAACAGCCTGCGCGTCTTGCAAATCGATTTCAAAACCAGAAGATCCAGCGGCTCCAAAAGCTAACCGCGAAAATTGTAGCTTGGAGGTAATGGTGCTGACGCCGTTACGGATCATCGATCGAGCACCTTCGCGCTGCTCTTCATCATCCTCATCTTCATCAAGGACATCCAACCCGAAACCAATTGCCGTCATTGGACCAATGGCGTCATGGCAGATTTTACTGGCAACCAGCGCTGCCAGATCAAGATCACTCAACTTCGCAAAATCACCCATGCCTAGCTCCTCTTTTATGCCGCGCTTCTTATCGGAAAACCGGTACCCACTTTTCGAGAAGCACTGTTCGCCGTGCTTCTTATCCAAAAACCGGCACCCACCTTCCAACCAAAGCGATACGCTGATCGAATCAGCACATTTTTTGCTGATTACACCCGTAATCGCAAGGGATTACAATGAAAGAAAAAGAGGAAACGAGATAAGTGCAAGATTACAGCATGGGTGTGTTTTGAAGACCCACTTTGCCTGGCTTTTGAGGAAGTCTTTTGCGTGACAGTACGACACCGGCACGGGCATCATCGAACCAACGATTAACCGCGCCCTCGACATTGCCATTGAGTTTGTTCTTCCATTGCATGATCGTCAGGTCAAGCGCCTCACCATTGGTTTTGACAAAGTTTTTACGACCGTTTTTGGCGCGCTGCTTGTTCATATAATAGTCAGCCGCAGCGCCTAGCGCCAGCCCGGCCGCTGTGCCAATCGCAGTCCCGACACCTGGAGCTGCCGCCGTTCCAGCCAGCGCGCCCCCTTCCGCAAAGGCGTTCCGTGATCCCATGCTGGTCACCACTCCGCGCGACAGTGTCGCAAAAGAAGCTGCGACCGTGCGCGTCATCAAGGGACCAAGTGCCAGAGCACCAAATGTCCCCCCAATAGCCACACTACCAACGCCCACAACCCCATCAAAGGCTCTGTCTTGTACCATATAGGCGGGGGATTTCCATTTTTGGGCATCCCAATTCAGCCCCAGATCAATGATTTTGCGGCCGCGCGGAAATTCTTCGAGCACCTTGGTATGGGCAGACAAAAAGCTTTGCAATTGTTGATCGGAGCGCACAATGGCCTGCCGATAACGTTCATGCGCCCGCAGCACCAACGCGTCCATCTGCATGGCGATGATCTTGTCGCGGGTTTCAGGCTTTAACACCCGCTCATTATAGTTCTTGAGAAAATAGTCTTTGACGTCGCGCTCAACCGCTTCCTTGAGGCTCTCATATTGACCAAGTTGCACAAATCTTGTGGCGCTCGATTTGATCGCTTCTTTCAAAATAACATAAGAGCGCTTCCATTCAAAAAACCAGTCGGCATAATTTTCGATCACCTCATCACGATCTGCAAATGCCGTTTTGAACACGGCGTCCAAATCGCTTTTGACACCGAGCAAAATACCGTCGCGCTCATGATCCAGTTTTATGAGGGTTTTATTGATAAACTCGTTGAGGGCACTTTTGGCCGCCACAACGCGGTGCAACTTGCCATCAATATCACGATAGATAAATTTAGTCTGGCCGGTGGAGAGCGCCGGCCCAGCCATACCAAGCAGCACCGTCATATAGCTGTCATCGCTATGAGTGGCTTTGGAATATTCCACATGGCGCTGATAGCTGCGATAATAACTCGTGCCAATGGTCAATGAGCCAAAGCCCAGAATGAGCAAGGCCACCGCAATACCAATGGGGCGCAAAAATGCTCCCAGAAAACCGTATTTTTTGACTTTTATGCGCGTGGGTCCAGCGATGACAGGTGGTAGAGCCTCGCCTTGCAGCGGTGTCAGCCCCTCCATGTTCTGGTATCCGTGTCTGTTCTGGGCCCCCTGCCCGTCTTGCGCGCTCACATCCGTTGCGCATATGGGGGTCAGATCTCTCGACATATGACATTTCCCATCTATTCGTGTTGCCTGCTTTAAAAGCCTTGTCAAAATAACGCCCGTTTGCGGCGCAAATATGCCTCTCGAGAGCGCCTGCCCCTTGCCTTGCTTACCGCTTGTTCTAAATATAACATATATAAACAACGCAATTTTCATTCATATGGGAGTACTGACATGAAACCGGCCCTCAATCTGCTAGCAACCTTCGTCCTGTTGGTGTCGTTTTCGTCATATGCGCTCGCCAATGAAACAGCACTTCGATCATATTCGACCCAAGGTGAATATGAAGAGGTCATTCAGGATGTGGAGGATTCTATCCTCAATGCCGGTCTCAATATTGACTATCGCGGCCGCATTGGCGAAATGCTGGATCGCACCCGTAAGGATTTAGGTGGCACGAGCAAAATCTACAAAGGAGCGCAATTCATGCAGTTTTGCTCCGCACGCCTGTCACGCAAAATGATGGAAGCCGATCCCGCAAATATGGGCGTTTGCCCCTATATTGTGTATGTCTATGAAACCATCAAAAAACCGGGCACTGTGGTGGTTGGTTATAAGCGCCCGCAAGGTGCCGCAGGCGAAGCATCGCGAAAAGCCCTCACTGCTATCGACACTTTGCTAAATGGCATTGTCAAAGAGGCCACAGACAATTAGAATAGCCCAATACCTGCGCTCAAATATTGTGGAAGAATTATGCTGAAGAGATTTCAAAATCCCCTTTCCGGGGCGACCGAAGCTAAAGTCGTCTACCAAGACGGCGACTATCAGATCCTCAAGCACGGGACCTTTGTAAAATGTGCGGTCACAGGCGATCCCATCGATCTTGATGATCTGCGTTATTGGTCCGTCGAGCGGCAAGAGGCCTATAAAACTGCCGATATTTCCCTCAAGCGCTATATCGAGTTGCAGCAAAAATAGTAGATCTTCGTCGTCACAAACCAACAGTGGCTAAAGCTGACTTCAATAGGCGAACGACATTGCATCAAGGAATTTCTCAATATAGCGCATAAGCCGTTTTGGGAGGCTCATATCTACACCTTTTGCTGCAAGTTGCTCACAACGAAGTTTCAAATACCACCAGTGTCCCAAGGCAGTCGTACCGAAAACCAAAAGAATTGGAAACCCCAGAAATGCAAGTGGCTCACTGTCTTTGAGTAACAAATTCATTGTGACGACAAAGATCACCACAATAAGCGTTGAGTGAAGAACACCGGCAAAAAACATCCAGTACCAACCAACTGAATTTGGTTTCGATTTTGCCATAGACCTTGCTCCTTGAATTGACCAACAGCGATCTCTCTCAAGAAACATACCAATTAATCATTCTCAAAATTTTATCAGTCTTGAAAACGACCCAAAGCTGTCATCCCAGCGAAGGCTGGGAACCATAACCCCTGATTTTGAGGTTTATTGACCCAGTACCAGACTAGTACCGAATTTAATTTGATAGCCTTGGGAATATGGATCCCCGCCTTCGCGGGGATGACACAAAGAGTTAATCCGCACTCTTTGTGTTTGATGAAATAGTTTTTTGCAGCCGTGATACAAGTTTTTGCGGCTCGTCTATCTGCATGCGCACCGGCAACACGCGGGCCGCTTTTCGCAATTGCCCGCGTTCATCGGTTTTGGGCAATCTCACCCAGTCCTTTTGCGTCATGACAATGGGCAGATCCTCACTTGCAGCGGCCTTCAAGATGGCTTGAGCATCTTTTTGGCCAAACATGTGATGATCTGGAAATTCATGTCTTTGTGCAGTAACGGCGCCAAGCTTTTCAAGGCTCGCATAAAACTTGCCGGGACGAGCAATGCCGCTGACCACACACACACGCGTCTTCGCCAGCCAGCCCTCATCATTTTGCGGCTCCATTTTCAGGTGAAACACCTCTCCCGCAAATTCCTGCTCAATTTTTATAAGATCAGCGCCTTTGTCAACGATTGCCAGCACACCGGTTTTTTCCAGTTGAAAAGCCAACTCCGCCCGTAGCGGTCCCGCTGGGAAAATACGGCCATTGCCGATGCCAGAGGCGGCGTCCAGCACGATGAGCGAGAGGTCTTTGTGAAGGCCGGGATTTTGAAACCCGTCATCCATCAAAATCACGTCGCTATCCATCTGCTCTATAAAACGTGCGCCCTTGGCCCGATCTGCGCACACCACGACGCGTGCGTGTTGCGCCAGAATCAATGGCTCATCGCCAACATCAATGGCGCTATCCAAGGACAGATCGACCAGATGCGGTCCCTTTATCTGGCCGCCATAACCTCTGGTCAGTATGACCGGCTTATGACCTTTGGCGATTAAAAGACTGGCGAGTTCAACGGCCAAAGGCGTCTTGCCGCCGCCCCCTACCGTAAAATTGCCAATACAGATAACCGGCAAGGTCGAGTGATAGGGTTTAGTCAGCGCAAAACGCAATTTGACCACCAAACCATAGACCATGCCAAGAGGGGCAAGCAGATAAGAAAGGGGATGTCGCCGTTGGTCCCACCATTTGGGAGCTTTGGCCAGCACGCTCATTTCGCCAGCTCAATATTTGGCTTGTTTTCTGCGCGCTTTGTAGCTGGCAGCATGGGAGAGATCGCCTCCAAGGTGCGATCAGTCGCTCCGGTCATTTCCTCAACGACCTTTTCGGCATTGGCGACCAGTTGCAAACGCTCTTGTTCATTGTTCATCAAAGCTTCGATACTATCGGCCAGTTCGCGCCCTGATGAGACTTCGCGCGCGCCCTTGCCTTTCAATAAAGCACGAAAACTGTCGGCCTGATTATGCCAGCTCGGACCCGTCAGTACCACAGTACCAAAGCGCACCGCCTCAATAGGGTTGTGCCCACCGACGTCCACCAGCGAGCCACCCAGAAAGGTGATGTCTGAAATATCGAAAAACAGGCCAAGCTCACCAAGCGTGTCGGCGACATAAAGATCTGTTTCCTTTGTCAGCCCCTCACCGCTTGAGCGTTTCACACATTTAAAGCCGCTATCGCTGACCAGCTGCGCTATTTCCTCGCCGCGCTCTGGATGGCGCGGCACAATGATGGTGAGTAGATCAGGCTGTTGCTGGCGCAGTTTCTTGTGAGCCTCGATAATCTGGCGTTCTTCACCAGGGTGAGTGCTGGCCGCAAGGAAATGAGGTCGCGCGCCAATCCATTTCAACAATTGATGCTTTTTCAACTCGTCGACAGGCAGAGCGGGGGCATCATTTTTTAGATTGCCGACCACCCGCACGTCAGGGGCACCAAGCCGCATAATACGCTTGTGCAATTGTTCATTTTGCACCAGCACAAGATCAAAACGCCCGAACAAGGGCCGCGAAAGACTGCCCCAACGACGCCAGCCACGAAAACTTTTTTGCGATATAATAGCATTGATGAGCGCGATCGGGATCTTGCGAGCGCTGGTTTCCAGCATCAGGTTAGGCCAGATTTCTGATTCCACCAGCAAGGCCAGATCCGGTTGCCAATGATCGAGAAAGCGCGTCAAAAAGACCGGCGTATCGAGGGGAATGAACTGATGCAAGGCCCCAGCGGGCAATCGCTCTGCGGCAATGCGCGCGGAGGTCACGGTGCCAGTCGTGAGCAAGATGGTTTGCGCTGGATTTTTTTTTCGCAACAAGGCGATCAGCGGCAGCACCGCATTGGTTTCACCAACACTTGCCGCATGTAACCAGACCAGATCACCCTCAGGTCTTTGGATCGTTGCGCGACCAAAGCGCTCGGACATGCGCGATAGATCTTCTTTACCTCGTTTGGCCCGGCGGCGCAGGATCGGGCGGGCCAGAGGTTGCGCCAACCTCATGCCACGGCGATAGGTTCTGAGCGCCAGCCCCGGCTTTTGGTGCAGGCCAACTTGCGCCGGTGCACTCAACAAAGGATCAGCACCAACCATTTCATGGCCGCGTGCCACCAGATCATTAATTTTGGTTTCCAGTTCAATGCGCTTGGCTTCCATCATCTGCTTGTTGGCATCTGCTGGCACATAGACCGGCTCCCCGGACAGCAATACCAGTTTTGAAAATGGCATATTGACGACGAACCGGCTCCAGCTATTGAGCACTTTGAAACGCGACGTGACGGCGGCACAAGGTAAGATAGGCCGCCCCGACAGGCGCGCAATGGTGATAATTCCCAGCCCGGCCTGACGCGCGGGACCTGGTGGCACATCCGCCGTCATGGCAACGGAGCGCCCCGCTTTTAGCTCACGCAATGAAGCACGCAGCGCAAACATGCCGCCCTTGTCTTTCTTTTTACCCCCGGCCCCGGCTCCACGTATCAGCTTGACACCAAAGCGCTCCAGCATGCGCCCCATGACGGCAGCGTCCCCATGACGCGCCACAACCGCACTGACATCGCGAGGTTCGGGCATTAAAATTGGTGCCAGCAAAAAAGTACCATGCCAGCCACCAATGATGAGCGGGGTATGTTGGGCAAAACTGTCTTTAAGTTGACCATAGCCGTCATCGCGCCTTGAGGTTGCAAACACCAGTTTGATGTAGCGAGCCATCAGCCAGGATGTCAGGTTGTTTATGCGCTCTGCGTTCTTGTCTTTCACGGGCCTCGCACTGTCGGTTGTAAGTTATCTATTGGTCATCGAAGAAATTAAGCGTCGCCTTGCCCTTCAAACTGCGTCTTGTATAACTTTGAATAAAGGCCACCTGATGCCAGTAATACATCATGAGTGCCTTGTTCGACAATGCGTCCCTTGTCAAGAACGCAAATGATATCGACATCCTTGATGGTTGAAAGACGATGAGCGATGATCAAAACAGTGCGACCCTTCATCAGTTTAGACAGGGCCTTTTGAACCTTTTCCTCCGCTTGGCTATCCAGCGCGCTGGTTGGTTCATCCAGCAACAAGATAGGCGCATCGTGCATAAAGGCACGCGCTATGGCGATCCTTTGCCGCTCGCCGCCCGAGAGATTATTACCAGCTTCTCCCGCCGATGATTGATACCCCTGCGAAAGCGCTTTGATGAAATCATGAGCGGCAGCGGCCTTGGCAGCCTTTTTCACCTTGCCCTTATTGATCTGCTTGGAGCCATAAGCGATATTGGCTTCCAGGGTATCATCAAATATAATCGGATCTTGTGTGACAAGGCCAATATGAGCACGTAGCGAACGCAGCTTGAGCTGTGAAAGATCTTGACCATCAATGAGAATTTTGCCCTTCACGGGATCAAAGAAGCGCAGCACAAGATTGAGGATCGTGCTTTTCCCAGCCCCGGACGGCCCCACCAGCGCCACCGATTTTCCAGCCGGAATTTCAAGGCTGAAATCGCTCAGTACGAGATTGCCATCCTCATAGGAAAAATCAAGGTTTTTGAAACTGATGCCTCCCTTGCTCAGCTTCAAGTCCGTGGCATCTTTTGGTTCGAGCATTGTTTGCGGCTGGTCGATAATGCCGAACACCCGGCCAGATGCGGCCACCCCTTCTTGCAAACTGATCTGCAATTGTGCCAGTGCTTTGAGCGGTTGATAGAGCAACATGGCGGCGGCCAGAAAGGCGCTGAACTCGCCAATTGTCATACGCCCTTGCGCCCCTTCCATGCCAGCAAACAAAATCGCCCCTGAAAATCCGACCCCGGCCAACAGTTCAACCACTGGTCCAGATTTTGATCTGGCCCGCAGAGACCGCATGCTAAATTCAAGGGCGCGCTCAATGGTATGTTTGGCCCGGTTTATCTCGTGCTCTTCCTGACCATAAGCCCTCACCACGCGCAACGAGCGCAGTGTCTGTGTGATCAGCTTGCTCAGATTGCCGGTTTCTTGCAGGGTTTTCTTGGTAGCAAGGTTCATTTCCCCGCGTTGGCGGTTCATAAAAAAGATCGCAGGCGGCATGGAGGCAAGAATAATCATCGACATCAGCGGATCAAGCCAGATCATGGCCAGCGCCAGAAACACAGCCTTGGTAAGATTTTCGCCCAGCGCAATAATCACCCGGCTGGCCGTATCTCGAATGAAATTGGTATCATTGAGGAAATTGGACAAAAACAAACCAGAATGGGTGCTCTCGATCCATTGCATATCCGCATGGGTGAGTTTTTCATACAGCGCGATACGAATATCGGCGATGAACCGGTTGCCAAGATAGCCCATTGTCAGTTTGGAGACATATTCCGAAACCGATTTGACGAGGGTAATGAGAAAGGTTGCCCCGGCCAGATAATAGACAAATTCCATCTTTCGCGCCATGAAGATATCATCAATGGCGAATTTAATAGCCGGCACCATAAGCCCGGTTGTTACCGCGGCAAATAGCATTGCGACAAGGGCAAGGGCCACCAGCTTGCGGCGCGGATAGAGGTTCTCGCGCCAGACACGTTTGACAATCTCTCTCGTGGAATAGTCCTTCTGGAGGGCATCATCCTCCCGCTCGATGTCGCGCACATCCTTAAATAGGCTGTCTTTCACGGTCTGGAAGCCTTTTCTAGTCCTGTGGATTTTCGCATTATTGCTACACAAATAGCTGGTTGGAGCGCTTTATTCAACTTCCACGTCTTTCTCATCCACGGGGTCAAACAAGCGGTGCATATGAACGATGAAATAGCGCATATGCGCATTGTCGACGGTGCGGTGCGCCGCTTGCTTCCAGGCATCAAATGCCGTGGCGTAATTGGGAAAGATTCCAACCACATCAAGATCATGAAGATCGCGGAAATGCACTTTTGACAGATCGCTCAATTCGCCGCCAAACACCATATGCAGGAGTTGCTTTTCGTGCTGCTCGTTTTTCTCACTCATTTTTTGTCCTTATTTTTAACCTGTCGCACAATTTCTGCTTTTTACTTATGTTGTTAATTATGAGAGCAGCCGGTACGCTTACTGGCCGCCACCAGTTTGGTGCGGGCCAGTAATTTTGGATATAGATCGGCGTTGGCAACAAGCACACTGGGATGACGCGTATTTTTACGATTGAAGGTCAGTTCAAAGCCCTGATGGTCACTGACCATTCCACCTGCTTCGCGCACCAACAGATCGGCCGCCGCCAGATCCCAGTCGCTTTTACCAGAAAGCGTTAACAGCGCGTCTGCCCTGTTGGTGGCCACCAGCGCCATGCGATAAGCCACTGAATTGACCATAAAGCTCTCGACATGTGGCCAAGGCGTCGGCCAGATCTTGCTTTTAAAGCGCCCGGGTGCCGCTATAATGGTCGCGCCCTCAATGTCACTTTGCCCATCGATCAGCATTTTATGACCGTTAAGCTTTGCACCCTCCCCGAGTACGGCTTCAAAAAACTCGTTTTTGACAGGATTATACAAACAGCCCATGTGCACCACACCATCAACCACCAGCGCCACCGAAACAACCCAATGGGGCTTGTCGTTTATAAAAGCGCGTGTGCCATCGATAGGATCGACAATCCACACACGGGACTTGTTCAACCGCACCAGATCATCCTCTGTCTCTTCCGACAGCCATCCATAGTCACCTCGGCCCTCCAGCAGGCGTTGATGCAGCAACTTGTCGAGCGCCATATCCGCGTCACTGACAAAACTGCCATCGTCTTTTTGCCATTTGTCATTAGCGCGATCACCAAAAAACTCCAGCCCCAGCTGGCCAGCCTCTTTCACCGCATTTTTCATCAGTTCAAGGTCGCCTGCACTGTCGTTCGTGTGCTCGCTGCATTTTTCAACATTCATCAAGTGATTGTTCACCTTCTAAAAATAATTTCAAAGCCGGCCTTTGCAGAGCCGCCCCCTTGAATTTCATACTGTTTTAACCATCAGTCTTAAACGGCAATAAACTGTTTGTTGCTATACTGACTATAGATGGAAAGAACCCGATAGAGGTTCGTTCGTCCATGCTCGCAGGGAGCTTACAGGTCAGGCGTCCAAAACAAAAGCACAGACCGGTTTCTTCAATTCTGAGAAAACCGGTTTGTGTGTTAGCGCCTGTCTCCCCCAAACGTGATTAGAGCCACACTATTGCAAACACCACGAACACGCAAAACCCAAAGATATGAGCATGGCGAAAACGATCAAGGCAATTATCTGGATCATTGATATCCAGTGTCACGATCTGCCAGAGCAGTAAACCACCAGCGCCGCCCATTCCCAGCATCAATATCGCCATCCTCGACAAGGAGATCGTGTCACCGATGGTCACAAGAGCTGCTGCAAACAGAAAAATCACTGCCAGACCAAAAAACACCACAAGCCATGTTTTTGTGCGCTCTCCAAAGCGCAACGCCGTTGATTTCATACCCATCAGTGCATCATCTTCGCGGTCTTGATGCGCATAAATGGTATCATAGCCGATAATCCAGCATATGGTTCCCGCATAGAGTAAAAGCGCTGGCAGCTCGATCATATCTCGCATACTCGCCCATCCCATCAAAGCCCCCCAGCCAAAGGCCAGCCCCAACACAGCTTGCGGCCAATTGGTAAAACGCTTCATAAACGGGTAAATCGCGACGATCAACAGCGAAGACAATCCCAGATAAACGGTAAACAAGTCAAATTGCAACAACACAAACAAGCCGATAAGGCAAAGTGCGACCATGAACAAAAGAGCTTTTTTAACACTTACCTGACCAGAAGGGATCGGCCTCATTTTCGTGCGCGCGACCTGCGCATCCAGGTGACGGTCCGTGATATCATTCCAGACGCAGCCAGCCCCGCGCATAACGATTGCGCCGAGCAAAAAGAGCAACAGGTTGCGTCCAAACCAAAGGTTTAACCAGACCTCACTTTCCGCGATAGAACCAAGCGTCAAGGACCACGCACACGGCCAGAACAACAGCCAGAAACCAATCGGCCGGTCGGCGCGCATTAGCCGCAAATAAGGCCGCGCCCGCTCCGGTGCCAAATGATCGACCCAGTTGTTCGAGCGGGCATCCATGACACGCGTATCAGGCTCTTGCGCAGGCCGCGAACTGGTCGAAGGGTGATCGGGTCGCTCCGTCATATTTTCTGCATATCCTTGCCGTTTGGAGGTCGCCATCAGCTCAATCTGGTGTTTTACCATCAAAAACTATCAAACCACTTCAAAAAAAGAAATGTTTTGAAAGAAATAAAGTGCCTATCGCGCCGCTCTCCCCCTTCATTCCTGCGACATTGTGTCCTAAGTTAAACCCATGCAACACTTGCGCACCTCGCCACAAATATAATTTACCCACCGCAACACTGAAAGAAAATCAGATGATCGCCCCCCGCCCTGCCGCTCGCTCCACCCCCTTCTTGCTCTTCTTCATGATTGTCTCGTTCCTATTGATGATGCTCCCGGCCAATGCTGCAAGCGTTTACACGAACAAACAAGTGGCAATCGAAGCCGGGCAATATGATGCCCTGCTAAAACAAACCCACAAAAAAAATACCGAACATTACAGCAAGTTATTTTACAGCGGGGTCAAAAGTTTCGGAGCCCAAAAATATCGTGAGGCGATCAAATATTTTGGCGCCGCCTATGTGGCTGGCAGCGGCACCACGGCTCTTTTGAAACTTTCCCGCTCTTTGCTTTTTGTCAAAACGAAAAATTATCAAGAGCGCTATTCTTTTCCCGAACGAGCAGGCGCGGCGGCCTATATGGCTTATCAAGGCGCTACCAATCAAAGCGATAAGGCCTACGCTTTGAGCTTACTGGGAACAGCCTTTGAAAAACGCCAGAGCTGGCGCGCGGCGCTCACCGTAAAAAAACACTCTTTGTCCATCATTGAACGGCGCGATCTTCGCAGTAATTACGAAGCCCTGTACAAAAAATATGGCTTTCGCATGCTGGACTACAATATCGATAGTGACAGCACGGCACCGCGCTTGTGCATCAATTTTTCCGAAACACTGAAAAAAGGCGCGGATTACGCAAAATACACGGTCCTGCAAGGCAATGACAAACCAGCCGTCAACACATCAGGTAGACAGCTTTGCATTGATGGCCTGCAGCATGGCAAACGCTACAAGGTCAAATTGCGCGCTGGCATTCCCGCCCAGATCGATGATGATCTGAAAAAATCTGTCGAACTTTCCGTCTATGTCAAAGACCGCTCGGCATCCGTTCGTCTGTCCGGCAACAAATATGTACTGCCACGGTCCGGCCAGATCGGTATTCCCGTGACCAGCGTCAACACTAAAATAATCTACACAAAGATTTACCGCTTCAGTGATCGTGGTCTTGGCAGCGCCGTGCAAGGCGACTTTCTCAAGCAGCTGGCCGGATATAATGTTAACGAGCTGAAAGACCGGCTCGGCGAACATATCTGGGAGGGCACGCTGGATGTTGTGCAAAAACTCAATAAGGATGTGATCACTGCCTTTCCCGTGCAAAAGGCCATTCCTGATCTGCAATCCGGCGTCTATGTGATGGTTGCCGATGCCAGCAACAAACCCGCCGATGACTGGAAGCGAAAAGCCACGCAATGGTTCATTGTCTCCGATCTTGGCCTATCGGGCCTGATTGGCCCCGATGGTGTCCACGCCTTTGTGCGCTCCCTGGAGAGCGCCGACATGATCTCTGGCGCGACCATCCGCCTGATCGCCAAAAACAATCAGGTGCTTGGTACCCAGATCACCGATGGCGGGGGGTTTGTCAGTTTTTCCGCCGCTCTTGCCAGAGGTGAAGGGGGCATGAGCCCCGCCATGCTGGTGGCGCAAACAGCACGCGGCGATTACGCTTTTCTCGATCTCACTAGCCCCGCTTTTGATCTCTCTGATCGAGGCGTCACCGGGCGCGCGACCCCCGGCCCCGTTGATGTGCAACTGTTCTCGGAGCGCGGCGTCTACAAACCGGGTGAGGTGGTGCATGTCACAGGTCTTGTTCGTGATCTTGAAGCCAAAGCCCTCTCGAACCTGCCGCTGACCTTCAAATTCATGCGCCCCGATAATCGCGAATATAAGCGCTATGTCGTCAAGGACCAGAGCCTTGGTGGCCGCACATTCTCCCTCAGCTTGCCAGCGACCGCAAAGACCGGCACCTGGCGGGTGCTGGCCTATACCGATATCAAAGGGGACGCGCTGGGCGAAACCTCCTTTCTGGTGGAAGACTTTGTGCCAGAGCGCATGGACTTGACCTTGTCGAGCAAATCAACGGCGCTATCTGCGCAATCACCGCTCAAAATCAATCTTGACGGCAAATATCTCTATGGCGCTCCAGCCAAAGACCATGCCCTCGAAGGCGAGATGCAGATCACCGAAAACACCAGTGAAATAGCTGGGTTCAAAGGCTATCACTTTGGCCTCACAGATGAAAAAGTCAAAGCCGTCCGCCACATTTTCAAGGATCTGCCAAGGACAGATGACACCGGCAAAGCCATCGCCATCGCCAAACTGCCTGCCCTGCCAGATAGCACCAAACCACTGCGGGCAAAAATCACCCTGCGTCTGCGCGATCCATCAGGCCGCTCCATTGAACGCAAGATCAGTGTACCGGTTGAACCCTCAACCGCTCTCATTGGCATCAAGCCATTATTTGATGATCTGTCAGAAAACAGTACCGCCGCTTTCGATATCGCGGTGATGGGCATCAATGGCAAACAGCGCGGCTTTAAAAACCTGACCTGGGAGCTGGTAAAGCTGAACAGCCGCTATCAATGGTACCAGAATAATGGTCGCTGGAGCCATGAGCGGATCACCTCCGAGGAGCGCCTTGCCACTGGCACGATTGATGCGCTGGCCGATCAGCCCATCCGCCTTTCATCGCCGATCAAATGGGGGCAGTTCCGCCTTGAAGTGCGTTCAGATGGGAATGGACGCCCAGCCGCCAGCTATGAATTTAATGCTGGCTGGTACGCAACCGCCGTCTCAGACACTCCCGACATGCTCGATGTGGCGCTTGATAAAACCGATTATAATGTCGGCGAAACCGCCAAGCTGCGCATCGTTTCTCGCATGGCTGGCAAGGCCCTCATCACGGTGCTGAATGGCGGCATCCGCGCCATGAAAACGGTGAGCGTGCCAAAGGGTGCCAGCACCACCGATATGGTTGTCGATGACAGCTGGGGAGCCGGGGCCTATGTCGCGGTCAGCCTCTATCGGCCCATGAATATCACCAATAAACGCATGCCCAGCCGCGCCATCGGCATCACCTGGCTGAACGCCGGGCACAATAAGCGCGTCTTGACCCTCGATCTGCAAGCACCAAAGAAAATCCGCCCCAATGGCTCCCTTGATGTGCCGATTACCCTCAAGGGTCTGGCGCCAGGTGCCAAGGCCTATGTTGTGGCCAGCGCCGTTGATGTGGGTATCTTGAACCTCACCGGCTACAAACCACCCTCCCCGGAAAAACATTTTCTCTCCCAGCGTCAGCTCGGCACCGAATTTCGCGATCTCTATGGCCGCTTGATTGACGGTATGCAAGGTGTGCGCGGCTCCATTCGCTCCGGCGGTGATGGTCCTGGTGCTGCGGGCGGCATGAATATGAACGGCAATCCTCCCGACCAACGCCCGCTGGCATTGTTTAGCGGTGTAGTGGCTGTCGATGAACAGGGCAAAGCGGTCCTGCATTTCGATATCCCCGCCTTTAACGGCACGGTCAAAGTCATGGCAGTTGCATGGAGCCAGAACAAGATGGGTCATGCCGCCAAGGATGTGATTGTGCGCGACCGCGTGATTGTTACTGGCACCACGCCGCGCTTCCTTGCCAAGGGTGATCGCTCACAATTACATCTGGTATTGCACAATGTAGAAGGCCCGCAAGGCGATTATGATCTCCAGCTGACCAGCGCGCTTGGTAGTGACGGCGCTATCACTCGCGCACAAAATCTACGCCTCAAGCTAGCTGTCGATCAAAAGCACACCATACGCATCCCTCTCACACCAAACGCCATTGGCACGGGAGTGGTGAGCATTCACCTGACCGGACCAGACGGTATCAATATTGCGAGGGATTATGTGATCCCGGTCAAACCTGCCTATCCCAGCATCACGCGACAATCGGTGCGCACGGTGTCGTCTGGCAACAAACTGATCCTGTCAAGCGATGTCTTCACTGGTCTCGTGCCTGGAACAGGAAAAGCCACCTTGACCATCGGCCCGGCCAGCCTGCCAGATATTCCAGGATTGCTGGCCTCGCTGGATCGTTACCCCTATGGCTGCTCGGAGCAGATCACCTCTCGTGCCCTGCCCCTGCTTTATCTTTCAAGCGTTGCGCAGCGCGCCGGTATCTATGAGGACAAGGAGCAGGACCTTAAGAAAACCATCCAGAAAGCCATCGACAAGCTGATTTCGCGCCAAGGCCATAATGGTAGCTTTGGCCTGTGGTCGGCAAGCAATGGCACCCCTTGGCTGACCGCCTATGTCACCGAGTTTTTGACCAGAGCCCGCGAAAAGGGGTTTGACGTGCCACAGCGCAATCTGACCTTTGCCCTCGACAAGCTCTCCAATACGCTCAACTACGCTTCCGACTTTAAATATGGCGGCGAAGCGGTGGCCTATTCGCTTTATGTGCTGGCCCGCAACAAGCGAGCACGGCTGTCAGAGCTGCGCTATTATGCCGACGAAAAGCTCAACGCGTTCGCCAATCCCATGGCCAAGGCACAACTGGCAACAGCCCTTTCCATGTATGGTGATCAGGTGCGCGCCAAAAAGGTCTTCTACAACGCCATGGGCATCCTTGACAAAGATCGAGGCATCAATCGGCGCCGCTTCAGCTCCGACTATGGCTCGTCGCTTCGTGATGGTGCCGCCACTCTGGCACTTGTTTCAGAAACCGGCCTGCGCCAAAGCTTGCTGCCCACCCTGTCGGGTATTTTGGAAAAACATCAAAGCAATATGGCAGCCCCCCATACCAACACGCAGGAACAAGCCTGGCTGCTACTTGCCGCCAACGCCCTGTTTGAAGAAGCCAAAAGCTACCAGCTCGATTTGAACGGCACGCGTCATACCGGTACCTTGATCAAAAGCCTTGCGAGCAATGATCTGCTAACCCCCTATCAAGTCACCAATATGGGAGACGCCAATGCACGCGCCACCATCACCATCACTGGTTCGCCCCAGACACCAGAGCCACCGCGCGCCAATGGCTTCACGATTAGCCGCGAATATTTCACCCTGGCTGGTGAAAAGGTAGACCCCTCAAGGGTCGCGCAAAATACCAGGCTGATCACGGTTATCAAAGTGCATGAGGGCAAGCCAATCGGCGGCCAGATCATGATCTCTGACCCTCTGCCCGCCGGTTTTGAAATCGATAATCCACGGCTTGTCTCATCGGCAGATCTCTCCGCCCTGTCATGGCTGGAAAAATCCACGCCCAAACATGTGGAGTTCAGGGATGATCGCTTTCTTGCCGCCTATGATCTCAAAAAAGGCAATGCCAGCTCGATCACCACCGCCTATGTGATCCGCGCGGTTGCCCCTGGACGTTATACTCATGGTCCAGCCAGCGTCGAAGACATGTACCGCCCCGAGCGCGTTGCCAGCACCAAAAGCGGTTTCGTGGAGGTCGTCAATGGCAAATAAGTCCCTGAAGCTAGCGAGCAAGATTGGCGGGCTGCTAATAGCAACCTCCTTGCTCGCAGCTTATGGAACCATCAGTCTTGCGACCCAGAAAATGGGGCCCCTGCCTCTTGCCAAGGCCGACGATCTTTCGACCATCGTGCTGGATCGACACGGCGAGCTATTGCGCGCGTTCACCACCAAATCGCAGCGCTGGCGTTTGCCGGTTCAACCCGAAAAAGTTGATCCCACTTACCTGAAGCTCTTATTGAATTATGAGGACAAGCGCTTTTACAGCCATAAAGGGATTGATATTTTCGCCAGCTTGCGAGCACTCAAGCAGCTGGTCTTCAACGGGCGCATTATCTCTGGCGCCTCCACCCTCACCATGCAGGTGGCACGCTTGCTGGAGCCTCGCGACAAACGCACTCTGGCTGCCAAATTTCGCCAGACCATTAGAGCCCTTGAACTTGAACGCCAATTTTCAAAACGTGAAATCCTGTCACTCTATCTGCGACTTGCGCCCTTTGGCGGCAATCTGGAAGGGGTTCGCGCCGCATCGCTGGCCTATTTTGGCCGCGAACCTCGTCATCTGTCGCTGGCTGAAGCCGCGCTACTGGTGGCGCTACCGCAATCTCCTGAAGTGCGCCGCCCGGACCGGCGTCATAAACGCGCCCAAAAGGCCCGCAACCGCGTTTTAATGCGCGCTGTAGCGAGCGGTGTCATATCGCTGGCAGCTGCCAAACGCGCCATGCTGGAAGCCGTACCAGATAAGCGTTTGAGCTTTCCAAAGCTTGCGCCACATCTGGCACAAAGCGAGCATAAATCATTCCCGGCCAAAAGCGTTCACCATCTGACCATCGACAAAGGTTTGCAGCAACGCCTGCAAGCACTGGCCTTGACCCATGCCGCAAGACTTGGCGACAAACATTCGCTGGCCATCCTCGCCATTGATCATAAAAGCGGTGAAATGCGCGCCTATGTCGGCTCCCCCGATTTTCTTGAAGACCGGTTTCATGGCCCCATCGATATGGTCAAGGCCGTACGCTCCCCCGGTTCCTCCCTCAAACCTTTTATTTATGGGTTGGCATTCGAAGAAGGGCTGGCCCATCCGCAAACCCTGATTGATGATGTGCCCACCCGCTTTGGCCATTACAAACCCAAGAATTTTGATGATCGCTGGAGCGGCACGTTAAGCGTCGCCAAAGCGCTGCAAATGTCCCTCAATATTCCAGCAGTCAAATTACTGGACAAGGTAGGACCAGCGCGCATGTTTGCCCGTTTTCGCCAAATCGGTGTTGATCTCAAAACGCCCATCGGTACCAAACCAAACCTGTCGATGGTGCTGGGGGGGCTTGGCATAACGGTGCAGGACCTTGCCCGCTCTTATGTGGGACTGGCACGTGGCGGCGAAATGATCGACTTGAGCTGGCGTAAAACGGCGGATCTGCAAAGCAGGCGCGGTACCGGTGTGCGCTTGATGAGCGAGCAAGCCGCGTGGCAGGTTGGCCATATTCTGGCTGATGCCCCGCCTCCAAAAAATGCTCGCAGAGGTCAGATCGCTTATAAAACTGGCACTTCTTATGGCTATCGCGATGCCTGGGCTGCCGGGTTCGATGGCCAGACCACCATCATCGTCTGGGCTGGACGCCCCGATGGTACGGCCAGCCCCGGCCTCACGGGAAGAACCGCCGCAGCGCCCGCTTTGTTTAACGCGTTCGAGCAGCTGGGCCGCCCTCTGGCACCCCTAGCACCGCCCCCAAGCGGTACTCTTATGGCCAATACATCCGCAGAACTTCCCGCCACGATGCGCCACTTCGAGCGTACCGATACGCAATATGCAGAACGCGCCAGCCTCAATCCACCTGTAAAAATCGCTTTCCCGCACAATGGCTCGCAGCTGGCTCTTTCCCTCGACCAAAAGGGCCATTTCGAGTTTCTGGCCTTAAAGGCGGAAGGTGGCAAGCTGCCACTGACCTGGATGATCAACGGCGCTCCCATCAAAGCCAACCGCGCGCGGCGCATGACCTTTTGGAAACCCAATGAAAAAGGCTTTGTGCGGCTTGGCGTCCTCGACGCGCTGGGCCGCGCCGATAGCGTGCTGGTGCGCGTGGAGTGAACGGCTTGAGATGTCTTATAACGCCTTTACTTCAGCATCATATTTTTCAAGAGCTGAACGAAGTGTTCGGCTATACCGCTCTGCAAAACAATATAAAAAATGACCATAGCAAAGAGCGCCCCGTAGCCAACGATGACCGCCGGAAGTTCCTCAGTTGCTAGCCCATATAAGGCCATAACCAGTGAAGGCACAAGATATGCGGAATAAGCACCAAAGGCATGCAATAGCCCAGGTTTTTCATTCATCACCCTTAGCACGCATTCCTTTTCTTCTTTCGTCAGTAAGTTCATATAATACTCCTGTTAAAAACGTTCCGCCCAACGAGTGCTCTTCCACCAAGACAACTAATAAAACACGGGTAACCCAAAAAAGCTTTCGTGGAAATGCAGAACGGTACCCCACGCCGCCAAGGCAATCAGCGGTACCAAGCAGCCTATTTCCCTGATGGTAGGAATTAATTCCTGCTGCCCTTTAAGAATTGCGGCGAAGGGGATATTTGAGGTTTTGCTCTTGACCTCCTGCCATCGCTCATTGCCGATCAACCGCGCCCGTCTTTTATCAATCGGCCATGTCCCCAGTAGCGCCAATGCCAGGAAATAGCCAAACAGGGAAAGACCGGCGGGATCGGCATTATTCACAAAGTGTACGCTTGACCACAAAACCAGCGACCACAAAAACGGATGGCGGGTGATGCGTAAAATACCGAAAATTGAGCCTTGCTCGCGCAACACCGTTTCCGCCGTTAACAAAATAGGCGGCTTGCGAATAAGGGCGGCTGCAAACAGCCAAAACGCTGCCAGCATCAAAACGGCGCTTAGCACGCGCACGCTGGGGGAGGTTACGAAATAAGCGCCGCTATGTTCGGCGCGCCAAAAGGCGATGAACAGCCACGCGAACATGACCAGCGAAATCGCCGAATAGGCTGACAGGAAGGCCCCTCTTCCAAAACGCTTGATTGCCACTGCGCGCAAACTTGTTGAGGGAACCGCGTGAAAGAGCGTGAATACTATTATTGAGCACCAGAGTTCGATCATTATTTTGTGTCTTGCTATCGCTTTTTTTCTTGGGTTTGCTGCCCTTGTTATCCTTGGCTTTCGCAGCAGCAGCACTCGTCTCGGCGGCTTTTTTTATGTGAACCTTTTCAGGCTCAACAGCCTCTTCAATCTGCTTTATATCGAGTTCGTCTGTTTCTTCCTTGTCATAGGTCAACGTCCCCCATTCCAGCGCCTTATAATCGAAACCATGCTCCACCGTTGGCTTGACGATCTTGAAATAGGGCGACAGGTCAAAATCGCGCGGCGCAAACAGGCTGTGATGGCGTATATGCAAAATTTCACGCCGCGTATAGGAGCCA